>CAJWWP010000009.1:0-45973 GCA_913048525.1 uncultured Chloroflexota bacterium | reverse complement strand
CAAAGGTGGTTACAAGTTTAGATCTGAAGCCCTTCAATAGTTAAAAACTTAATAACGAACACAACCCACTGAATGGAAAAACCATACGTTTAGTAAAGAATTATTAGAGAACATTTGGGTAACCGGCTGTCTTTAAGTTCGCACACTATCTAGCTATACCGAAGGCTACCGCTTTTACCTCATTATTGTTATCGGATCTCATTCTCTCAGCTAATCTCATAATCAGAGAACCCACTGCTGTTTCAGCCCAGAGCCAATCATGCAATTGAGTGATAGATAAATCTGGATCCTCATACATTTTCGACTCAAAGTAATACGCCTTAAGGTCATCTACGCAATACCTAATAAAGTGGGCGACACTAAATTGTTCTGGACGGATAGAAGTATCTAACTCATTATTTCCTATAAAATTTTCGAGGAACTTGATCACCCATTTGAAATCTGTCTGAGAAATGGTACTCAGACCAACTGCCGTTCTCCCATTGTTTTGTTGAACCCATCGCTCATAAAAAGGTCTCCTTAGGTCAATCTCTTGACTAGGATCAGAAACTACAGACGAGTCCTGCCTGGCTACCCCAGACCCTTGGGAAAACAATTCAGGCGCAATATCGGGGGAAAAACGGTCCAGCACCGGTCCCTCTTCTCTATCTAATAAATCGAAGGTTGCCCTTAAAATTTCGTGCTGATATTCAGGATCATTTGGCCTTCCTAAAGTATTCCCAAAGTTAAAGGGAACTGACAGCATGCGAGGAGGTTTAACCCTCTGTGCATGCTCCTCAATTAAAACGAGCCCAGTTGTTACAAGGCCTCGCTCTTCATAAACCCTGGCAAGCACGCTCACGGCGTTTGAACAAGCCGGTCAAGTAGGCACAAGTAGAACTACATCAACCCCCTCAGATAATAATTTAGTCGCCACCTCTGGGCCCGAATTTTGAATCAACCCCTCCACGTCGTTAATAGCGCCCATGTAAGAATAATAATTATCGGATAGTTTTCCTATGTAGCCACTCTGTACTAATTCCTCAAGTCGATCCACAGGAAAAGTTATGTTGATGTCTCTGTACGAGGTGGTTCTATCGAATCCAATACTAGTATGGCTTTGAATAATATCGGCTGGATCAGAATCTCGTGGAATAACCCGATACGACGCATCTCCTCCCTTCAAACTCCTGAATGGAGCATCTCCTCTCAGGTGAATACCGGAAGTAGTCACCATGGCCACCTTAGATTCTGAAAGAGGCTTCCCCATGGTAGTCCACGGGGTGTCGTCGTTATCTGGGCAAGGCCAATTCAGTAACATCTTTCTCTGTGTCTCGCCCAATGCTTCTAGTCTTGGCATCCCCTAATACTCCTGCTCATATTTCTATTTAATATTTAGTCTAATACAGTAATCGCAAGGAAAAATTTTAGCACTAAAATAGGGAGCCGCTGAATTAGGTGCACCGTCCCAACTTTATAAAGTAATGCTTATTACCTTATTAATTCAACGTCTGACTTTGATCAAGTTTGCCTTGCCATCTTGACGTCCATGAGTACGCAACATACTCTCTTGCACTAGATCACAAAGTAACAAACAAAAGGGGGAATTATGGAATTCGGTTCATTTATGGAATTCCATGCAAGAGAAGGCCGCAGTCAAAACGCCGATTTTCAAGAAGCATTCAATCACATAGATTTAGCAGAAAAACTTGGACTAGATACTGTATGGCTAGCCGAAAGCCACTTCAATCCTTCAAGGTCTGTTTTATCTGCTCCACTAATAGTGGCTGCTGCTGTATCCGGTAAAACAGAACGAATTAGTATTGGTACAGCCGTACAGGTACTCCCACTCGGTAATCCCCTCCGAATAGCAGAGGAAGTTGCTACGCTGGATCATCTAAGCAAAGGAAGATTCCAATTCGGCATTGGCCGGAGTGGGTTACCTGGAGCATACGAAGGATATAACATTTCATATGGAGAGAGCAGGGAGAGATTCTTCGAATCCCTAAATATAATCAGAGAGGCTTTCACCCAAGAAAAGTTTTCATATTCCGGTAAATTTCACCAATATGAAGATGTATGCCTTACACCCAAACCATTTCAAAAGCCACATCCTCCCATGAGAGTGGCTGCCACAACTTCCGAAACTTTCCCCCTACTAGGCGAAATGGGGATGCCTATTTTCGTTGGAGTTAGAGGATTATCTCTTGCTGATGTATCTCAGCAAGTAAAAACCTATCGTGAAGCGCTAGACAAAAATGGACACACCAGTGGAAGTGTGTCATTGCGGGTCCCTGTTCATGTATCAAAAACCACCGAAAAAGCCTTAGAGAATTCTGAGATGAGTTTTATGAAGCAGTTCCATCGTTTGGGGTCACAACTTGGATCATCAGTGGGAAAAGAAACCGCGGATTCAGGTGTAGAAAGGTCTGAGAGAAGTAGTCGCCTTTCAGAAATTCGCTGGGAAAATATCCAGGGTGAAAAAGTTGCAGTAGGAGATCCGGAAACAGTTGCAGCCCAACTGGGTAGAATGATTGAGGAACTCGGTTTAGACAGTATAGCGGCAGAATTCAACGCAGGAGAGGACATCCCCGAAGCTATTGTGGAGGAATCGTTGCGATTATTCTGTACTCAAGTAAAACCGAAATTATCGCCCTGAAATCAAGATAAACCCACTTAAGTTATAGGGAACTATAAATATGACTGATCAAACATCAACCACACTCAATGTCCTTGAGGCGTTGCACTCAACTCCAGCAAGAAGATATCTTTCCAAAAAAAAGATACCGGACACAATAATATGGGAACTTCTAGATGCCGCTATCAGAGCCCCCTCGGGAGGAAATAGCCAGGGATGGAATTGGATGGTCCTAAAAGATCAGAAAAAGAAAGATCAGATATCTGAATGGTACCGAGAAGGCTGGCATCTAGCTTACGGAAACCGTAGGCAGGCAATAATGGACCGATCAGATTCCTCAGATACTTTAGGTCCAAGGAATTACCTGAGCGCTGAATATCTTGCCAATCATATCCAAGAAGCTCCTGTCTGGATCATCGGGACGCTTCGTAATACGAGTAACTCGGGCAACCCGAGAGCAGGTTCCTCAATTTATGGAGCAGTACAAAATCTGATGCTTGCTGCAAGAGCCTTTGGCATTGGTTCCACACTCACTACTCTATATGCCGGCCACGAGGAAGACGTAAAGCATCTGCTTGGAATACCTGACGACGCCACTACTATGGCTTTAATACCGTTGGGATATCCTGAAAAGGGTAAATGGTCGCAGCCAAAAAGACAGGCTGTGGAAGAAGTAACCCATTGGGATTGTTGGGGCAATGCTAAGAAGAGATAGCTGTCTTTCAGGGCATGCTACGGGTATCCAATATTGATCCGGTTGCCAACGGTTGCTGTATTAGTTACGTGTGGGGTTTTTCAGCCTTTGAAAGCAGCTATTCTCTCTCTGTCACTATTCGTGAAATATGGCTCGAGTGACGATGTAACTTTCTCCAGTATTTGATTCGGATTTTTTTTTGATGTGTCGACTTTAATGACAGGGCCTATTGAAGATTTTTCAACCAATCTTTCGTACTCAGCGAGCACTTCGGGAATATCCGCCTGAGTCAAAGGACTATTCAAATGTGCTGGATGATTTGATAGCTCTTTCATTCGCTCTGCAATTATTGCGGGGGTAGCTGTCATATGAACAATAATTATCGGGTCAGAAGTAACCTGCTTTATTCGAGTCTCAACTTGTTCAAACACCTTTTCTCTATCAAATTGATCGCCAGGTAAACCATAGTTATAGTAGCGACGCGCATAAATCGATTCCTCTATATGGAAACCTACAGTCAAATCATCCTCCTGAGCGTAATGATGTATGTGATAGTACATCCCGTATCGGTGGTACATCTCTTTTAGCTTAGGAGAGAGAGCCAGAATCTGTTCTTGTTCTTCAAGAGTCGTGTCATCAGGATGACCTGATGTATGAGGAAGTTTTGAGTGGTCGTGTATAAGATCCATATAAAATGGTTCTCCGGTCGTCTTCTTTTTCCAGTTCGAGAGCATATTAGCCAACGTCGTTGTACCTACATATTCAATCCCCGCCAAAATAATTTTCATAATCAAGCTCCGTTTCCCATATTCATACTTCCTTAAAATACCGTCGTTGATTCTACTTTAAAACCTTACTAAAACAACCTTTTGTAAAAGATAATGTCAAAGCTATCTACAGTTAATAATCTGCTACAATTTTCTCTAACCCTGAATAACTCCCCGGAGTCCAATATGCCAGAAAATACGTCTGCAATCGATATCGAAAAACTAACCTCTCTCTGTAAAAGGAGGGGCTTTGTATTTCAAAGCAGTGAAATTTATGGTGGCCTAGCAAGCACCTGGGATTATGGCCCTCTTGGGGTAGAACTTAAACGAAACGTGAAAGACTCGTGGTGGAAAACCATGGTCTGGGAACGGGACGACATGGTCGGGTTAGACGCTGCCATACTGATGCATCCTGATACTTGGAGAGCAAGCGGACATCTAGAGAATTTCACAGATCCACTTGTAGAGTGCTCCGATTGCAACAAAAGGTTCAGGGAAGACCATATTGACTCAGTCACTTGCCCCGACTGTGGAGGAAAATTATCAGACCCAAGACTTTTTCACCTAATGTTCAAAACTCACATGGGACCAGTTGAAGAAGAAGCAGCGATAGTTTATTTCCGACCTGAGACTGCCCAGGGAATATTCGTAAACTTCAATAATGTTGTCACTTCAACGAGAAAGAAACTGCCTTTCGGCATAGCGCAGATAGGTAAATCGTTCAGAAACGAGATAACCACCGGGAACTTCATCTTCAGAACAAGAGAGTTTGAAATGATGGAGATTGAATACTTCGTTATGCCTGGCGAAGATGAAAAAGTTCACCAGAAATGGATGCAGGACTGTATGGACTGGTACACCAACATTGGTGTTAAACCTGAAAATCTCAGATTAAGAAAACATGAAGATGAAGAACTTTCACATTACGCTAAAGCTACGTACGATATTGAATATAACTTCCCGTGGGGATGGGGAGAAATCCAGGGCATCGCCAACAGAACAGATTTTGACCTTAAGGCTCATATGGCAATGAGCGGGGAGAAATTGACATATTTTGACGAAGTCTCTGGCCAACATGTAATTCCTTACGTAATAGAACCTTCGCTCGGAGTGGATAGAGCTGTTATGACCCTTTTAGTTGATGCCTATACTGAGGAAGAGACAACTACAGCATCTGGTAAAACCGAAACCAGGGTGCTATTAAAATTGGATCCATCTGTTGCACCAGTAAAAGTTGCCGTTTTACCCTTGAGCCGAAATGAAAGACTCGCCCCACTGGCGAAGTCGGTTTACGATGATATTCGAAAAAACCGTCTAATCGAAGGGAATGTCCAATTTGACGATGCCCAAAGTATCGGTCGACGATACCGGAGACAGGATGAGATTGGTACCCCATTGTGTGTGACAGTTGATTTTGATTCTTTAGATGATGGTTGTGTCACCATTAGAGAACGAGACTCAATGGATCAAAAGAGAGTCTCTATAACAAACTTGGCACAGGAGATTTCTAGCCTACTGATTGGCGACTGAGGGGGATTTGGGTAGATGTTAATCGTACACACAGCTGATGTACACATTGGGGTGGAAAATTATGGTCGTCCAGATCCATTAACGAAAACGTCAAGTCGGCTCCAGGATTTTTTAAATACCTTGGACGAGGTTGTCGACTACTCTATCTCTAATCAGGCCGATATAATTCTATTTTGTGGTGATGCATACAAAAGCCGCAATCCCAACCAGACTCATCAAAGAGAATTTGCTGCCCGTATATCAAGATTAGCCACGAACGGTATACAGGTGTTTCTTTTAGCTGGAAATCACGATGCCCCTAATATTCCAGGCCCTGCCACTGCACTCGATATTTTTCCGACGTTGGGGGTAGGAAATGTTCACACTGGTGACACCCTTAAAACACACTTGGTAGAAACGCGTAGTGGACCTCTACAGATCGTGTCGGTTCCCTGGATAAGAAAAGGGCAATTCATGTCATCATTGGGAATCGGCGAAAATGATCCCTCCAAATTAAATGAAACGATAGAAACTCTTCTGACCCAGGCAATTCAGGCCAACGCAGAGTCCTTGGACCCATCGATACCAGCAGTTTTATCAGGCCACCTTTCTGTAGATTCAGCCAAAACTAGTTCAGAAATATCAATGATGTTGGGAAAAGATTACGTACTTCTAAAAAGTTCCATAGCCCTACCACAGTTCGACTACGTAGCGTTAGGACACATACACAGACATCAGGAACTAAATGTTTCCCCTCGTGTTGTTTATCCAGGGAGCCTACAGCGAATCGATTTTGGAGAAGAAAAAGACACGAAAGGGTTTTGTGTAATAGACATAGATCCAACTGAATCCCCTGGCAAAAGGGAACGATCCTATAAATTCGTTGAAGTTAACGCCAGAAAGTTCTTAACTATAAGATCAACTATAAGCGATAGTGACCCGAACCCTACGCAAACCGTCATTAATGAAATCACTCATTACGATGTGCAAGAAGCCATAGTCCAAGTTTTGATCGATACTCCAGCCTCAAAATACCAAGATATTGATGAAAAATTAATAAGATATTCCCTAGAAGAAAGTCACTTTGTAGCAACAATTCGGAAAAACTTGATATCCGAATCAAGAAATCGTCTAGGAAAGAATCTTTCCGAAAAAATTGAACCCCTAGAAGCTTTGGAAACCTACCTGTCGGAAAGAGGAGTTATAGGTGAAAAAAGAGAGAGATTACTCAATAAGGGCAAATTATTAATATCCGAACATCCCCAATCAAATACACTTTAAGCTCGGATTTTATGACCTCTACAGCGTTGCGTATTTTTAATTACTGCCTTACATATAGTTTTTTACCGGCGACCGCTCTTATTTTTTTCTTCACTGTTGGTTGCCAACCTCAGATTCTAGAATCAAAAGCTCCATTTTTCACCATCACCACATACGAAACCGAATTTTATGAAAAAGGGAATTTATTTGAACTTGACAGCAACTCCGAGAAACCAACAGTTATCAACTTTTGGTTCCCTTCATGCCCGCCATGCGTTAAAGAGATGCCAGATATTGACTCAGTCTATCGGTTATATAAGGACCAGGTTGATGTAGTTGGTGTGCAGATGATTGGTTTAGATTCTGTGTCTGATGGAAGTGATTTTGTAAGGAAGGCGGCCATAGGCTACGCTGTAGGTCCGGACGAAGACGGTTCTATAGCTGTAAATTATGGTGTCACGGGGTTTCCCACTACCATATTCGTTGACTCAGAAAGACAGATTTTCAAGAGTTGGCAAGGAGAAATAAAACCAGAACAGCTGAAGAAGATTTTAGACACTTTAGTACGGATTAAGTGAGCTTAATTTGGAATTGGCATCGTGGTTTCATATAGCCGTAAGATGGGCACATTTTGTATCCGCTTCGGCCTGGATTGGAGGCGGAATATTCTGGCTTATAGTACTAAGACCCGCGGTCAAAAAAAACCAGTCTAGTGACCATAGGATCAACGAAAATATATCTTTGGAGTTCCGATCGCTAGTTGACACATGTCTCTTCGTTTTACTAGCAACTGGGGCTGTAATGACATTTGATCGACTAACTCCAGGAACATTAGGAGTGGGCTATCTGATGGTACTGGGAATCAAACTATCACTGATCGCTGTCATGTTTTATCTGATAAGAGCCAAAAGGCAAACGGCATGGAATTATAGATCAATCCAAAATTTCCCCAAAGACCCCAAGCGGAACATATTGCAACTGATAGCCGGTTATAACCTGGTTATTGTTTTAGGGCTGATAGTTTATCTACTTTCAAATTTGCTGAGATCAATGTATGAAGTTACTGTTGGGCAGTAACGCAAATAAAACCGGATGGTTATAAGGTGATGAATAAGGAAATTTTAGATATATTGGCTTGCCCCGAGTGTAAAGGAGATTTGAAAATTGAATCTGCTGAAAAAGATACAACAGAGATAATTAATGGGCGGTTAATTTGCGAGACGTGTGGGCTCTTTTTCACTATTCAAGGTGGGGTTCCAAATTTTCTTGATGCCGACTCGAAAACACCTTAAATGTACTTTGTCATCCTCATACCTCCAGGATAAAAGGTTTTTCAGCCTCTGGTAGTTGTTCATAAAAATCCTTCAACGCGACAGCGTAGGATGGATGAACCAATGAGGGATCAATTTCCAGCAGCGGAGCAAGAGCAAAACCACGTTCGTGTAGACGTGGGTGAGGAATTTTGAGATGGGGTGCTTCGATTCTCAAATCACCCCATAGAAGAATATCCAAGTCTATTCGCCGTGGGGAATTTACAAATGTTCTGCTTCTCCCCAACTGATTTTCAATCCCTAAAAGAGCATGCAACAACTCGAACGGATTTAAAGTGGTTCCAATCCTACAGGCCGCATTAAAAAATTTGGGTTGGGTTGTGAATCCAGCAGCCGAGGATACATAAACGCTTGAAGAAACCAGAAAATCTGATATCTGTGCAATTGATGATATAGCCGACTTTAAATTTTCAACAGAGTCTCCGAGGTTAGAGCCTAACCCAATATATACTTCTCCATTTAGTCTCATAACACCTAGCGGTTCCAACCTCTCACAATTGCATCCGTCATAGCAGCAACTCGTGACATCTCTTTTACGTCATGAACTCGTATAACATCAGCTCCATTTGCTATGGACAGGGCTACAGTTGCAGCAGTCCCTTCGAGCCTTTGATCTACGGGAAGGTCTAAAACCATCCCTATGGTAGATTTCCTGGAGGTTCCGATCAGAATCGGATGACCTAATTTTTTAAATTCACCTAAACGCCTGATTATCTCCAGATTCTGTTCGGAATTCTTTGCAAATCCTATACCTGGGTCAATAATAATTTTAGAGGGGTCTACTCCACAACTAATTGCCTTTGCAACGGTATTCATTAGATCGGCTATCACGTCAGATACAACGTCGTCATACTCAGGATCATCTGTGTTGTGCATAAGCACAATATGTGCTCCAGTTTCTGCTACGACAGAGGCCATCCGAGGATCTTTCTTAAATCCCCATATATCGTTGACGATTGTCGCCCCTTCTGACAGAGCTACCGAGGCTACTGAAGATCTGTAAGTATCAATGCTAATGGGCACATTAACTTCAGACGCTAATAGCTTTATAACAGGTAGTACTCTCGAGATTTCCTCTTCCTCAGACACCATATCGACAGATCCATACATGGATGCCGGCCTCGTAGACATACCCCCTACGTCAAGAATATTTGCCCCCTCTCTTACAAATTCAATGCCTTTTTCCACCGCGTGACGCACATTTAATCCTGTACCGTCGCCAGAAAAAGAATCCGGAGTTGTATTCAATATACCCATTACATATGTTTTATATCCCCACAACAAAATACATTCTCCCTGACACACTTAGTTATAGACTTGTATAAACCCATATCACATAGGATATAGATTCCTTGTAACACCTCCCCATTATCTGATAGTTTGGATGAGATGTGACGCAAAAATTTGGAGAATTTTAATGACATCTCAAGGACCAACCGAACAAAAAAGGGATGAACTGTTACAACTCCGAGAAAAAAGCCTTCAGGGAGGTGGGTCTCGAAGAATCGAAGCCCAACATAACCGTGGAAAACTTACGGCAAGAGAACGGTTAAATCTTCTCCTAGATCCCGGGTCCTTTGAGGAACTTGATCCTTTTGTAGTCCATCGCTCCACAAATTTCGGTCTCGACAAGCAACAGTACCTTGGTGACGCTGTGGTCACTGGATACGGTACAGTAAACGGAAGACTTACATTCGCTTACTCTCAAGATTTTACGGTTATTGGGGGATCACTCTCCGAAGTAGTTGCCAATAAGATATGTAAGGTGATGGATAAGGCCATGGATAACGGTGCCCCCATTGTAGGCCTTATTGATTCAGGTGGTGCACGTATTCAGGAAGGAATCGACAGCCTCGCAGGGTACGGTGAGATATTCAATCGAAACGTGTTAGCGTCGGGGGTCGTTCCGCAAATATCAGTGATTCTCGGGCCTGCAGCAGGTGGTGCAACCTACTCCCCTGCCCTAACAGACTTCATATTTATGGTGAAGGGTGTCGGCCAGATGTATATAACAGGCCCTGATGTCATAAAGTCCGTCACTGGGGAGGAAGTATCCCATGAGCAACTCGGTGGAGCGGAAGCTCATACAACAAAAAGTGGTGTCGCCCATTTTCTGGATGACAACGAGAATAATTGCATCTTACGAGTAAGAGAACTACTTAGTTTTCTGCCTCAAAACAACATGGAAAATTCCATTCCAGTGGCCTCCGCAGACGATCCTGAACGGGATGATGAGTCACTTAATACCATTATTCCAGATAACTCCAACCACCCTTACAACATGCTTGAAGTAATTGAAGCGGTGGTGGACTCGAGAAACTTTATGCAGGTTCATCAAAATTTTGCAGGCAACGTTCTCGTAGGATTTTCAAGAATGGATGGCAATACTGTCGGAATAGTGGCTCAGCAGCCGAATCAATTCGCAGGAGTTTTAGATATAGATGCTTCCGTAAAAGCCGCACGCTTTGTCAGATTCTGTGACGCTTTCAACATCCCAATCATAACTTTTATAGATGTACCAGGGTTCTTGCCTGGTACATCTCAGGAACATAGCGGAATAATAAGACACGGTGCGAAACTAATATTTGCCTATGCCGAAGCTACAGTTCCGAAAATAAGCGTTCTCACCCGTAAAGCATATGGGGGCGCCTACATAGTAATGAGTAGCAAAAGCCTGAGGGGTGACGTGAATTACTCATGGCCGACTGGGCAGGTGGCAGTAATGGGAGCGGAAGGTGCGGTTAACATCATCCACCGGTCCGCCATCAGTGATGCCGAGGATACCGAAGAAAAGCGAAAAGAGCTGGTTAGGGAATATGAAAATAACCTCATGAACCCCTATATCGCTGCTAGTAGAGGTTACATTGATGATGTAATTGAGCCTTCTAAAACCAGGATCAAAATAATAAAAGCTCTACGTATGTTAGAAAACAAGAGAGAAACTCTGCCTCCCAAAAAGCATGGAAGCATACCTCTGTGACCAATTCAAGAACATCATCCTTTATGCAAACCACAGGTCTCAAGCCAACAGAATCTCAGGTTGCTGCCATCGTTGCTGCCATACAGGCATACTTGGATGAGGAAATCAGGCCACCGTGTAGAACTTCACTCTCTCTATCTCCTTGGAAAGTATCTGGAATGCCCTCTGTGCCTCTAGCATTCACAAGAAAGTCAATGGGCTGGAATAGAAAAGCAACATATAACACTTAACTGGATCATTAAATGACTCAAAGCCCTATAAAAATAACAGACACTACTTTCAGAGACGGTCATCAGAGCTTACTTGCCACGCGACTGAGAATGGAAGATATGGAGCCGATGGCAGCTGCGATGGATCAAATAGGCTTTCATTCCATGGAAGTTTGGGGAGGAGCCACGTTTGACACAGCTACACGTTTTCTTGGCGAAGATCCCTGGGATCGCCTCAGGAAATTCAAAAATTTGATGCCTAATACACCACTTTCAATGCTTCTAAGAGGCCAATCTTTAGTGGGATACAGAGCTTATGCTGACGATGTAGTGCAAGAGTTCGTAGAGAGGTCATCAGAAAACGGTATAGATATTTTCAGGGTCTTCGATGCCTTAAACGACGAGTGGAATCTTAGTAAAGCTGCTGAATCTGTTAAAAACACCGGAAAGCATCTTCAGATGACCCTTTGCTATTCAGTTACCGAATCCGGAAGAATGGGTGGGCCAATCTACAGTTTGGATTACTATCTCTCAAAAGCTGAGTTGTTTGAATCCATGGGGGCCGACAGTATATGTATCAAAGACATGGCAGGGCTACTAGCCCCATACGATGCCTTTGATCTTGTAAAGGGCCTTAAAGACAAAATCTCTGTACCACTTCAATTACACTCACACTATACGAGTGGAATGGCATCCATGAGTGTATTAAAAGCTATAGAAGCTGGTTTAGACGTGGTTGATACATCTCTTGCTCCCCTGGCCTTACGTACCTCTCAACCTGCAGTTGAACCTTTGGTTGTCACACTTAGCGGAACTCCGTATGACCCTGGACTGGACTTGGAACAACTCCTTCAATTGGGAGATCAACTCGAAACGATCCTTCCGAAGTACAGGCACCATTTGGAAAGCCCAAAAGCAGCGGTTATAGATGCAAAAGTACTGAGCCACCAGATACCTGGTGGTATGGCTAGTAATTTACTGTCACAGCTTCGGGAAGCAGGCGCTATAGACAAATTAGATGAAGTTTTGAAAGAAATTCCCAAGACCAGGAAAGAACTTGGATATCCGCCCTTAGTAACTCCCATGAGTCAAATGATTGGCTCTCAGTCAGTTAGCAACGTATTGTTTGGAAGATACGAAATGATCTCTGGACAAGTCAAAGAATATGCTTATGGGATGTATGGCAGGCCTCCCTCAGATATTGATCCTGAAGTCGCCAAAACAATACTGAAAGATTACGAGAAAGAGAGCCCTCCGATCCACGAGCGCCCTGCAAACCTATTAGATCCTGAGATTGAAGCTGCAAAGTCAGAGATATCTAACATCACGGACGATAGAGATGACATACTAATCTATGCTCTCTACCCTACCACTGGTTTGAAATTCCTCAGGATCAAACACGGTCTCGACCAGATGCCTGAAGAAATGAAAGCGGAATTTGATTCTAAACCTGTAGTTGAAAACGATCAGCCTAGAGATGAATACCCTCCAAAAAGTCATTTAACGAAAACTTTCAACGTTTACGTAGAAAATGAATATTTCAAAGTCGAAGTTGATCCAGCAGATGGGTCTGTTCATCAAATAGCCCCTTTGGTTAGTCAGCCGAGAGGGCTTATCCAAGAGGAAGTTGCACCGGATTTTCATGGACAAGACTCTGAAGATTCAGTCTCAAATAGTGGAGAAACTCTTGTCTCCCCTATGCCCGGAATTTTGCTGAGGTATTTAGTTGAAGAAGGGGATGAAGTCAAAGCTGGAGAACCTGTGGCAATACTGGAAGCTATGAAAATGGAAAATACTTTACCCTCTCCCGCCACGGGCACGGTCCAGAAACTGCAGGTGGATGAAGGCGCAACTGTCGTTAAGGGTGATGTACTAATCGTCCTATCCTAGCCACTCTGGTCCCTAGTCAAAGATATCCAGTATTCACTCTTTCATATCCGCTAGTGTATGTTATTAATAGCATTGAATAACAACGTTTCAATAATAAGTTGATCCAAGGAAAGGGGAAATATGAGAAGCAAAGTAACAATCGTTGGTGCTGGAAATGTGGGAGCAACAGCAGCCCAAAGGATTTTTGATCGCGGTTATGCAGATGTTGTGCTAGTTGACATTGTAGATGGATTGCCTCAGGGCAAAGCTCTCGACATGCTCGAATCAGGTCCTATTCTGGGTTCCGATGCCCAAATTTTGGGTACTAACACATACGAAGAAACCGCCGACTCGGATGTCGTGGTCGTGACGTCAGGAATAGCAAGAAAACCAGGAATGAGCAGAGATGACCTACTCCTAACCAATCAGAAAATTGTATCAAGCGTCGTCTCGGAAACCTCTAAATATTCTCCTGATAGCATTCACGTTATTGTTACTAATCCTCTGGACGCTATGGCGCAGCAGGCACTGAAAATCAGTGGGTTCCCTTCCGAGAGGGTTGTTGGAATGGCGGGTATATTGGACACCGCCCGTTACCGAAGCTTTCTTGCGCAAGAACTTAACGTCTCTGTGGATTCTGTCTCTGCCTACGTCCTAGGCGGCCACGGAGACACTATGGTCCCAGTGGTGGAAAGTACCAACGTGGCAGGAACTCCAGTCAGCCAATTGATTGAGCCACAAAGACTCGAAGAGATAGTCCAAAGAGCCCGGGATGGGGGCGCAGAAATAGTCAATTTACTAAAAACTGGTAGCGCCTACTATGCGCCCTCAGCATCAATCCTGCAGATGGTGGAAGCTATACTTTTTGATAAAAAAGAGATACTCCCGTGTACTGCATATCTGCAAGGCCATTATGGCATAAACAACTTGTATGTCGGGGTTCCGGTGAAACTAGGATCTGGTGGAGCCGAGGAAATTGTTGAACTTAAACTTAACGAAGAAGAACATAGTGAATTGAAACGATCTGCAGCAGCTGTTCAAGAACTAATAGACGTTATGGCTCAGGCCGAATAATCCTAGGGAAATGTAGCGACGATGTACTTAACGCCCTTACATTCTCCTAAGTCAGCACTCTTCCTAGAATGTAGTTGAATAACCGATCCGGCATAATACTTTTCAAA
Source organism: uncultured Chloroflexota bacterium (assembly GCA_913048525.1). Lineage (GTDB taxonomy): Bacteria > Chloroflexota > Dehalococcoidia > Lucifugimonadales > UBA826. The sequence continues at coordinate 31,556 of CAJWWP010000009.1, read as the reverse complement.
AACATTGCATAATGAGCATCCACCCCAACCAAATACCTTAGTTTGGGGGATTTGGATTCAATTGCCTTGGCGATAGTAACGGCTACCTTATCTGCCTTGGCCGGCCTCCTGAAAGTATTTTGACGACGTAGAGACTTATGCTGATAAAACTTGTATGGGGATTTAGTCTCCTCCAAACGAATACCTTTTGTTTGATTGGTGGCAAACTCGGTATCAATATAACCCGGCTCAATTATTGATACTGATATACCGAAAGGGGCAAGCTCTAGTCGCAAATTTTCAGATAGACCTTCAAGAGCAAATTTACTCGCCGAATAAGCCCCATTGAATGGAAGTGGCATTCTACCTAAAACGGAACTGACATTGATAATTTTCCCCCTATTGCGTTTCCTCATTTCTGGGATAAATAACCTAGTCAATTCCATCAAACCAAAAACGTTGGTCTGAAATTGTTCTTGAATTTCTCGTGCCTCCAAAAATTCCAAAGGTCCTTTCAATCCATATCCTGCGTTGTTTACTAGAACATCAATATGCCCCCATTCCTCCAATATCAGATTCGCTGTTTTATTGACGCTATCAAAATCACTCACATCCATCACATAGGGTTGGATGTTGCGAGCCGCAGCAGGTACCTGCTGGACCGTTTCTTCTAACCGATTCAAGTTTCTGGCGACTATGACTATCTGATACCCTTTTTCTGCAAGATGAATCGCTAAGGCTCTCCCGATACCTGAAGAAGCTCCCGTAATGAGTATGGTTTCCATATATTTGCACCCTGTATATAATCGGCTGAAATAGTAAGACCCTGATTAGTCAGTATACTCAGTTTTTCAATATTTACGATGTTATAATCGCGTCCGATTAAATTCCCAAAGTTCTGGTTAAAATTGCTTATATCAATCATCGGTGAAAGCAACGCTTCGCACAAGAATTACGCACTAGCGGAGGAAGTAGGACGCCTACTTGCAGAAGCAGGGGTAACAGTGGTTTGCGGAGGAATGGGAGGTGTTATGGAAGCGGCATGTAAAGGTGCCAGTAATGCCGGTGGGGTTACGATCGGAATTTTACCTGGACTCAAGACAACTGAAGCTAATCCTTGGGTGGACACTCCGATATGCACAGGTTTAGGGCATGCGCGAAATTCAATAGTAGTAAGAGCGGGCCTTGTAGTAGTGGCAATAGGAGGCGCATACGGCACACTTTCAGAGATAGGTCACGCACTATCAGATGAAATCCCAGTTGTTGGGCTAAACACATGGAGTTTTAATAGAGGAGGGAGTGAAGATAATTCTCTACATATGTGTGACACTCCATCTCAGGCCGTGGAAACGGCATTACTGCTGGCTAACAAAAGACTAAATAAATGTGATAATTGATGACTTATATAAAAGAAATAAGGGCCAGGGAAATTTTGGACTCGAGAGGCAACCCGACCGTTGAAGCCGACGTAATATTATCCGATGGATCAGTTGGTAGATCGGCTGCCCCTTCAGGAGCGAGTACGGGGATATATGAAGCCCATGAACTCAGAGACGGAGATCCAGCCCGGTATGGTGGTAAGGGTGTGCTTTCAGCAGTTGAAAACATAAATTCCTTAATATTCCCAGCGGTTGAAGGAATTGATGCCTCGAATCAAGAAAAACTAGATAAAACAATTGTAGAAATTGACGGCACAGAAAATAAAAGTACTGTAGGAGCCAACGCCAGTCTCGCAGTATCCCTTGCCACTGCCAAAGCCGCGGCACTGAGTAGAAAAACTCCCCTTTATAAGCATATAAACAACACTGGAAAATATATCCTCCCAGTTCCTATGTTGAACATCATCAATGGAGGTCGCCACGCAGAAAATTCGACCGACATTCAAGAATTCATGGTGGTGCCCGCAGGATTTAAAAGTTTTTCTGAAGCTATGAGAGCCGGCTGTGAAGTTTACTATTCTCTCTTGGATATATTGAAGAGAAACCGAATGCAAACAACTGTTGGGGACGAAGGTGGATTTGCGCCTTCGCTTCCTTCAAACCAAGCTGCTATAGATCTAATAATGGATGCAATAGAAGCGGCAAACTATAAACCCGGAACCCAATTCTTTATAGCCCTAGACACAGCCGCTGCAGAACTTTTCGACGAGAAAACTTCGAATTACTCACTTCAACGTGAAAATAGGACCGTCACAGGGAAAGAGTTATCGGAAATATATAGAGGTTGGGTAGATCAATACCCCATTGTCAGCATAGAAGACGGCCTGTCAGAAGACGAGTGGGATGATTGGGAGGAAATGACAGCCTCCATTGGCTCCTCCGTACAACTGGTGGGGGATGACTTATTAACAACGAATCCGAAGCGCATTTCTAAAGGTGTGGAGCGAAAGTGTGGTAATGCAGTACTTATAAAGCCGAACCAGATTGGAACACTAAGTGAGACACTAACGGCCATCGAGATTGCTAGGTCTGCCGGATGGGGGATGGTGATGAGTCATAGATCGGGAGAAACCGAGGATTCAGTAATAGCAGACCTATCCGTAGGTACTGGTGTTGGGCAAATCAAAACTGGGGCGCCTGCGAGAGGAGAAAGAACTGCAAAGTACAATCAGCTCATCAGAATTGAAGAAGAACTCGGAAGTGAAGCAATCTATGCCGGCATAGAGATATACAACAAATACTTAGGTTAAAAAACCCAATATCTTTATCTAATGAATTGAAAGGGAAATAGACAAGAATAATGGCAAGTAGAAAGACGCGTCTAGGAATTAACGGATTTGGAAGAATAGGTAGACTTATCCTGCGAGGAATTGCTGATGGTGATTACCCGGACATGGATGTAGTCGCGGTAAATAGTTTTGCAGATCCAGAGACAAATGCTCATATGTTCAAATACGACAGCACTTACGGAGTCTATGAAGGTAACGTCTCTTCTGATACAGACAAATTTCTGGTTGACGATATGGAGATCAACTGTGTGTCATACCCAGACCCTATTGATATTCCGTGGGACAGATTAGACGTGGACATAGTATTGGAGTGCACTGGAAAATTTACAGATGCCAAAAAGGCTAGGCAACATATTGATGCTGGTGCAAAAAAGGTAATAATTTCCGCCCCAGCAAAGGGAGAGGACGTTACGGTTGTGATGGGAGTCAATGAGTCAGATTATGACCCCACATCCCATTCCATACTCTCTAATGCATCTTGCACAACCAATTGTGTTGCACCTCTAATGAAAGTTCTTGAAGATCAGTTCGGTATTATCAGCGGTATGATGACTACGATTCATTCCTATACAAACGATCAGCAAGTCTTAGACAAACGTCACAAGGATATGAGAAGGGCGAGAGCGGCAGCTACCAATATAATCCCGACTACCACTGGGGCTGCTAGGGCAGTTGGGCAGGTCATACCGACACTTGAGGGCAAAGTTCATGGAATGGCTTTCAGGGTTCCCACTGCCACCGTTTCTGTAACTGACGTAGTCGCCACACTTGAGTCCAGCATAACCCCAGATGTAATTAACCAAGCCTATATAGATGCATCGGAGGGAAGTCTCAATGGAATTTTAGACTTCACTCTTGAACCATTAGTTAGTTCCGACTATAGAAAGAATCAATTCAGCTGCGTTATCGATGGTCTTTCGACTATCACTCTTGGAAGCAACATGGTGAAAGTTGTTGGTTGGTACGATAACGAATGGGGTTATAGTTTGCGAACCATAGACATGGCTAGGTACGTGGCAGCCAAAGGATTTAATTAGCAATCTCATCTAATATTTGCTCAAAGACCTCTTTGATTGAGGGACTGACATATAAACAGGTATAATTTCGAAAGTACATCCCCAGACAAATCTTGACGTGGAGGAACCATATGGCTATAGAAACTAAACCAGATACAGGTACATGGACAGTAAAGTCAGGCTTGGCACAGATGCTAAAGGGGGGAGTCATTATGGACGTTGTCACCCCTGACCATGCAAAAATCGCAGAAGATGCGGGAGCAGTGGCCGTAATGGCACTTGAGAGGGTGCCCTCTGACATAAGAAAGGTAGGCGGGGTCGCGAGAATGTCAGACCCAAAGATGATTGACGAGATCATCGAGGCAGTCACAATACCAGTCATGGCCAAGGCACGCATAGGACATTTTGTAGAAGCCCAGGTACTTCAAGCATTGGGAGTTGATTACATCGATGAATCAGAGGTATTAACCCCCGCAGACGAAAACAACCATATAAGTAAATCTGATTTCAAAGTCCCTTTTGTATGTGGAGCCAGAGATCTTGGAGAAGCTCTAAGGAGAATAGGCGAAGGGGCTGCAATGATAAGGACCAAAGGTGAAGCGGGTTCAGGAAACATCGTTGAAGCCGTGAGACATGCTAGGAAAGTACTTGGCCAAATAAATCACATTAAGAGTATGGAACCAGATGAGTTAATGGCCACCGCAAGGGATTTAAAGGCGCCTTATGAATTGGTAAAAATCATCCACGAAAGCGGAGAACTTCCCGTCGTAAACTTTGCTGCAGGAGGGATTTCAACACCTGCAGATGCTGCCTTGATGATGCAAATAGGTGTTGATGGTGTATTCGTTGGCTCCGGAATATTCAAATCTGAACGTCCTGACATAATGGCTGATGCCATTGTGAAAGCCACGACACATTTTAACGACCCACACATGCTGGCGGAAGTTTCGAAAGGGCTAGGAGATGCGATGCCTGGACTAGATATTCGCACTATGCCCGAGTCTGAACAGCTAGCAACAAGAGGCTGGTAGTTTGCCAAGGATTGGTGTCTTGGCTATTCAAGGCGATTTTCTAGAACATGGCAAAATGCTCGAGGCGATTTCAATAGACTGGCGAGAGGTCAGGCTCCCTGATCAGTTAGAGGGGCTTGATGGATTGATCATACCGGGAGGGGAGAGCACGACTATTGTTCAGCTGATGGACATATATGGGTTTCGAGATGCCATCAAACGTAAGTCTAGAGAAGGTATGGCTGTTTGGGGTACTTGCGCGGGAATGATTGTAATTGCCCGGAAATTATTGGATAGACGGCCCGAACCTCTTGGTCTCATGGATATAGAGGTTTCCCGTAATGCCTTCGGCAGGCAAGTTGACAGTTTTGAGACTGACATACAGGTATCATCCATTGAAGGGGATCCGATCCACGCAATCTTTATCCGTGCCCCGGTCGTTACTGATGTTGGGCCTGAAGTAGAGATAATAGCTAAAGTGGAAGACGGCAAACCAGTAGCAGTGACGCAGGGCAAACTGATGGCAACGTCCTTCCATCCAGAATTAACCAGCGATACGCGTATGCACGAATTATTCTGTAGATTATCAAGCTCATAGAATAGGGGAGCAAAAGAAGTTACTGTGGAAGTAAGTAGCAGTCCCATATTTACTCAAGAAAAAGATACCGACTTACACGTGTTGCTAGAGGTTATTCCTGAAAGAATCAGAAATAAGCTCCTAGGACATGCGAACATCGAAGAGCTACTAGAGGTGGTTCTCGATCTTGGTCGTCCTCCTGAAGCTCGTTTCCTTGGTGTCAACGAGCTCATTGACATCGGCGAAGTAGAGCAATCTGACATAGATTTTTCTGTTGGTAAAGTGGGTATGTTCGGCGCGGATAATCGAGCAGGTATAGAACGAACTCTACACCGAATTTCTGCCATGAGGAACCGCAGTGGGAAAGTTGTAGGTATCACGTTCAGAGTGGGAAGAGCGGTATATGGGACCATTCGGATTATAGAAGATTTGGTCACATCAGGAAAAAGTGTTCTCTTACTAGGGAAACCAGGTGTAGGGAAAACGACAATGCTGAGAGAAGTTGCAAGGGTTTTGGCGGATGATGCCGGGAAAAGGGTTATAGTCGTAGATACCTCCAACGAAATAGCTGGAGATGGAGATATTCCACATAGAGCAATTGGGAGAGCAAGACGAATGCAAGTCCCCTCCCCTACAGAACAACATGGGGTAATGATTGAGGCAGTTGAAAACCACATGCCTGAAGTTATAGTCATTGATGAAATCGGGACGGAAAGAGAAGCCAATGCAGCGAGAACTATTGCTGAACGAGGAGTTCAGCTCGTTGCAACAGCACATGGGAACCAACTAGAAAATCTTATTATGAATCCCACGCTCTCCGACCTAGTAGGTGGAATTCATACTGTAACGCTCGGAGATATAGAGGCTAGAAGACGTCGATCACAGAAAACCGTACTGGAACGAAATGCGCCGCCTACTTTCGACATTCTAGTCGAGATACAAGGGTGGAACACAGTCACTGTTCACGATGACGTTGCCAGCACTGTCGATAGAATGCTTCGAAAGCGATCAATATCATCGGAAATTAGGTCCCTAAGCAAAGAAGGAACTATTCTGAGCCATACGTCAGTTGAGACAACTAATGTGAAGACCCCCAATGCGGCTGACAATAGCAACGGAAATGGGCATCAGGAATCCCCTGCTAAATTCTTTTCTGAAGCTGTGAAAATTACCAGTGTTCTCCCATACGGGGTAAACAAAGGCAGGATAGAGCAAATTATAAAATCTCTGAATGCGCCTTTAACATTGGTGGGTGACATGAAAGTCGCTGATCTAGTTGTTACGACAAAAAACTATCATAGAAGAGGTACACAAGCACTAAAAACAGCAGAAAAGATGGGTAAACCTGTTTTTGTGCTTCGTAGAAATACGGTTAACCAGATTGAGCAATTCGTTAGGGCCATAGTTAGGGAAAGTGAGGGAAGATCAGTCTCTGATGCAGACCGTTCCTTGGCTGTGCTTGAAGCAGAGAAGGCCGCCCTGAGAGTTGGTAAAGGGGAATCAGATATAGAATTAAGACCCCAAAATTCCCACATCCGAAGACTTCAGCATAAAGTCGCCACGCAATATGGGCTTGAGTCATCTAGTGCTGGAAGAGAGCCGCGACGCCGAGTTGTAATTTACAGCGCATGACTAAGTCTTTAAGCAATAAAGGTATTTTTATAGTTTTTGAGGGAGTAGAAGGTAGCGGAAAGAGCACCCAATGCTGCCTCCTAACACATCAACTGGAGAAAGAAGGAATAAATTTTCTCCATCTAAGAGAACCAGGTGATACCGGGACCGGTGAAAAAATAAGAGAATGGCTTAGGACCAGCAGCGAACTTGATGGATATTCAGAGTTATTTCTTCTTTCAGCTTCAAGACGAGCACTAGTTAAAAATAAAATAATCCCTGCTTTGACTAATGGGCAAGTGGTGGTTCTAGACAGATACATATACTCCACTCTGGCATATCAAGGGTTTGGACGGGGCATAAATATTCAACAGATCAATTATGTGAATATGATGGCAACCGAGGGTCTTAGTCCAGATATTACATTTCTGCTGGATATAAATCCCAAAAACTCATTCCAAAGGAAACCAAAGGGGACCTTAGACAGGTGGGAATTAGAAAATATCGACTTTCATACAAAAGTTAGGAATGGATATCTAAAAATTTCTGGAGAAGATACGAATCTTTGGAGAGTAATTAATGCTGATAAGCCAAAGGAATCAATAAGTGAAGAAGTTTGGGAGATTGTACGTAGTCATCTCAGAAGGAAACTCTTTTCCGACTAAATCAATTTTCGGTAACTATTGGTGGCATAAGATCCAAAGCTTCATTGTCCAATATGGCCCGGGGCAGTGTGCTAACCATACCCTTGGCAGCATCTCTCCCTACTATTCTAGAAACTTCAAAATACCCTTTCAGTAGATCCGGAGACCTGGCCCCCCTAGACATATGGGTATCCGAAGCAAGGATATGCCCTAAATTGCAACGCAATATCTCCTCTGTAAATCGTTGAACCTTGGCTCCAAATTTTCCATATACACTACTCGCCGTTATTTGAGTGAGCAACCCACTGTTAACCAATTTAAATAGTAGTTTAAAGTCGCACTGGAACAATTCCATTCTTTCCGGGTGAGCTATTATGGGAACTAATCCAATTTCCTGTATTTGACCTAAAATATCCTCCACCAAGTCAGACTTCCGATCATAGGGCATCTCCACCAGAATGTAATTGGTCCCTTCTATCGGTAAGGCCTTGCCAGATTCAATATCACCTAGCAGGCTCGGATCCAAGTGATTCTCCATTCCCAATTTCAAACTAGTCGAATAACCTCTCGCTTTACAAATTTGATTCACTTCATTGAGAAGATCTTTGACATATTTAACTGAATATAGTTCATTCACATCCTTTCTGTGAGGGGTAGCTATTATAGTGTGGACACCTTGATTTTCAGATAGTGCAACGATTTCTATCGTCTCATCCATATTGGCGGGGCCGTCGTCAATTAGAGGGAGAAGGTGATTATGTAGATCAAATAATGGAAAGTTCATACGCTAAATGAAATTCTTCGAAAGCCTTCCGCATATTTATAACCACACCTATCCCCAATCCTAGAAGCGGTGACCTTGATTAAGTCGGCCAATTCATAACTTTCTTCACCACTTGGCATCTGCGTTTTATGTGCAGCTAATGCTTCTATTTTCTTATCGATGGACGCAGTTATATCTATAAATGTATCCGGAGACTCGCTCCCCCACATCAATGCGTCGGCAGTTTTGTGCGGCAACAAGCCCTCAAATTCATGTTCCGGATAATGAAGTCGGTCACGGGCATAAGGGAAAAGAGCATCAAGCGCAACACTTCCTGCAATTCTATGATCCCTATGTAAATAAAATCCTGTCCTTAAAGGGTCCGTAAAAAGGGCCACATCTGGTTTAAATCTTCTAATCGCTTCCACTATTTGCCCCCTGAACAAAGGGGTGTCTTCTAGTGAACCATCTTCGTAATCAAGCCTCACAACTTCTAGGACACCCAGGATTTCTGCGGCTTTCTGTTGCTCAATCTTCCTTAGTTCCGCGAGTTTAGGAGAGGTCATTTCAGGATCATTTGACCCTTTGTCTCCGTTAGTACAAAGCAGATAAACAACTTCAGTACCCTGTTTTATCCATGTCGCTACGGTCCCTCCACAACCTAACTCAGAATCATCGGGATGTGGGGTTATCACTAAGGCTCTTTCCGGGACCGGGAAAGAATTGTAATTTTCCATTTTTTAGAATCTTTATCTCCAACAAGGAAAGTTTTTTAAACTTATCTATATCGCAACACTAGCTCGCCATAGCTTTACCTTGAAATGTTAAAGCATATATCGCCAAAGTCCCGGCACCAGACCCAACAACTTCAATATAATTACCATACATATTAAGGTTGCCGCAGCCTGTAACAAATGCGCTTCATTTTTGGCCGCAGGTTAAAGGTTGGGATATTATCGTGCTGTATAGACAATAATATAGGCTATGAAATATTTGGTTTCTTAATATAATAAAGATGAATTTTATAACAAGTGTAAAAAAGTTAATTCATCAAATACAGCCGAATCAAAAAGTCTTTAAGAGGCAATATTTGTACAGCACTAAATCAATAAGACAATTTAGCTGGGATGACACAGCCAAAGTCGTCAGATTCCTGAATGAAGCTTCTGGATCAATGGGAACTGAGAAAGAAGTCAGTGAATCTCTATTCAAGGACTGGCACTCTATGCCGGGGGGCAACCCAATTGAAGACTGTTTTATCTCAATTGACGAGACAGATAAAGAATCCATTAACGGATTCATACATTTTATCTGTGAACCGACGATAGACAGAATTGTTGCTATACAAACGGTAAAACCACACACAAACAGGAGAAAAATCACCACCGACTTTGAGCAATTGGCGCGCCACTACCAAGGGAATAGAAGTCTAAAATTTATACATGTTCAGATTGCGAGATCTGATCCTGAATGGAGTAGTACCCTTAATGATAGCGGTTGGGTCAAAGTTAAAGAATATATGAACTTAAGATGCGACCCCTCTGATACATTAGACTTCCCTGAATATAGTCTGCCAGAGAAATTTTCTATCGCTCCCCTTGACCCCGAAATTGAATTGTCAGAATTTACCAAGCTCCAAAATGAGGCCTTTGGAGAACATTGGGGGTTTTCTCCAAATACCGAAGAGGAAATTTCCAAGAGAATCTCCATGGAAAGAAGTGGGAAAGAGGGCATTTTAGTAATTAAGGAAAATAACAAACTGGCTGGATACAACTGGACTCTATTTGCCTCCAACGGATTTGAGTCAACTGGTTGGGTTTCAATGACCGGAGTGGCCCCAGAGTTCAGAGGAAGGAGACTTGGTAGAGCGGTTGTAACTGCAGGAATGAACTATCTAATAGGAAAGAATGTCGGAGCGATAGAATTAGAGGTAGATTCTGAAAATATTCCAGCTAGGCAACTTTACGCCAGTCTTGGTTTCAAAATGATATCTGAAACGGAATGGTATCAACTCACATCACGTAATATTAGCTAAGTTAAATTTCAAAGATCCAAATCAAACGGCTTGCCTTAACCCATATTCTTCAATCACAGAGCCATATAATTTCGCCATTTTGCTCGCAATCCCAGACCAGTTCATCTGATAAGCTTTTTGAGCAGCAGATTTCCCCATATAAGCCCTTAGATCTGGATTTTCAAGAAGAATTTCTATTTTGTCCGCAAATGGTTCCGAACATCTCCAGGGAATCAAATATCCCGTATCACCATCATCCAAAAAAGACGGAATACCTCCCACGCGGGATGCTACTACTGGGGTTCCACAGGCCATGGCTTCCAATGCTACCAAGCCAAAACTTTCATAATGGGATGGAAGCACAAATACATCTGCTGCTGAGTAATAGTATTTAAGTTCTGATTGTTCAACAGACCCTCTAAAATCAATCAATTCTGATATTCCAAGATTTTTGGCCCGTTCCCGCAAGGCAGTTAGTTCCTTATCACCTGACAGGTTTCCCCCAACGATTAACAATTGCAAGTCCCTCGAATTTGATAGAGTCTTCAAAGCATCAAGAAGTATATTAAGACCTTTTATAGGTTCAATCCGACCTACAAAAAGAATGGTTTCCTTGTCGGCAATACAAACGCGTTTACGGGAAGTTATTTTGTCCTCGACATTAAATCGCCCTGCATCAACTCCCGCCGGTATAACTGTAATCCTTTCAGGAGGAACACCATAAAGTTCCCTAATGTCTTCCCTTTCTTTCTCTGTCAACACCAATATAGTGTTAGAAGAACCCATTATTTCTGACTCTACATTCACTCTGTAAGAGGTCTCTTTCTCACCAGCATGGGCCCGTAGCTTTGTTTTGGCTAAAGTATGAAAAGTGGATACATGCGGAATCTCCCAAATTCGAGAAATTTCAGCCGCTATTTTTCCTGACAACCAATAATGACTGTGAACAAGATCATACTCGATAGATTCCTGAGATATGAACTCGTGCATATTGGCTGTAAAACTAGCGGTGTGGAAAGCAAGATCTTCCTTTCTCTCTAATAGTGGTCCTCCGTTCAAATGGATCACCCTCACGTTTAAACCCAGCTCCACAATCTGTGGGTCCTCAACATCATGGTATCTCGTAAATACGTCTACATAATGACCCAAGTTACCTAATTCACGAGCAAGATTCAAAACGTAAACATTCATTCCACCGGTGTCTTTCTCGCCCAAACGGGCTACCGGGCAACCATGAAAACTAATTAGAGCTAAACGCATAGCATCCTTTCTTTACAGCCACTTACAGTCCATGTAAGTAAATAACATTGCTAACTTATCAAAAAAATTTCAGATGGCACCGTCGAGAATTGTATCAAATAGGGAAATTCATCTACTAATAATTATATCGAATACTGAAGTCTCTTTAGCACCCAAGTGATACTTATATCTTTCGGTCCCTTTTAGGAAATTGTATTGCTTCTTAGAGAGTTCTATAGCGGTTGAAATTGTGTTTGCTTTATTCAGTAGACCTACACTTAGGGTCGAATAGTCGGGGTTGTATCCACTGTTATATAGAAGGAATTTATCTCCATAGTCGAAGCATATACATGTCGCCACTCTGACTCCTTCTATTTCTAAGAAAAACAATCGGAATTGACCCTTAGGAGAGAGCGATGTGGCTATATCCTTAAAAAATCCCCTATTTTCAGCATTAAGAAAAATGCTTTTATCTTCACCACTGAAGGACATAAGATCAAAGAATTCCTCCATAACTGGGTCAACATTCTCAGCGTCTACATGGATTTCTTTTTGCTCATTATCAGCATTGGCATTAAGTCGACGAAACTTCCGACGCAACTCGTGTCTATCTTTTTTTCGTAATTCGAGTAGATATTCCTCCCAACTACCAGGCAATGAAACAAGGGGGGTTTTATCAGATTCAATAGTTTCAATTTTCATGCCCAATTCCCTAGCGATGTCAGGGATAAATTCCAGAGTTGGAGAGTCCTCAAAAATTGATTCTAATTTAAGGGTGTGCCAATCCAGACTGCTGATCTTTTTTAAAGATTTTGCAAAAAATAATTCTTCTTTTCCAGATACAACTGGAAAATCCATGTAGTCATATAAGTTTGCATCTCCGATAAAACTTGCTACTCCTTGTCTAACGAGTAGTGGTATAACCCCCAAATCACAGTCACCGTCACTAACTACCTCAATAAACAAATTGCCGTCTGGGGAAAATCTTTTCCACCATATCGATTGCCATAGAGGGGTTATAAAAATCGTGTCCATCGAACACTCTGGGAGAATAAGTTCCCATCTCCGTTGAGTTTGTCGGTATTCTTGGCCAAAATATTCAGTCATTCTGATCCTTTCAACGCGTCTATTGAAATCCCAGTTTTAATTAACTCTAACCCAGCCTTATCTCCTCTTTCGCTTGAAGTGACGATATGACTGCCTGATTTCCTTACCCCTCTCAAGGTCATACACATATGCTCAGCGGAGAGAAACAGATAGGTAGCATTCGACCCGAGTTGTTTATGAATAGTATCGACAACTTGATCGGCAAGCCTCTCTTGAATCTGGGGTCTTCGGGAAAAAATGTCGAGAACTCTGACAAGTTTACTTACCCCCACAACCTTGCCATTGGGTATGTACCCTAAATGAGCATAACCGACGAAAGGAAGAAGATGATGTTCACAAATAGAGAAGAACTCTATATTTGTGACTATAACTGGTTCGAAGTGATTCTCGTCAAAATCAGTCGTAAGCTCCATTGTAGGATCTTCATTTAAACCGGAAAAGAAATCTAAATAGAATTCTCCCACTCGAATTGGCGTATTTTTCAGACCCTCTCTTTCAGGGTTTTCTCCAACAGCAATCAACATACTTTTAACTGCCGACATGATTGACTGCAAAGATACGTTAGTCGCCGGATCCTGTTGGAATACAGAACGCTTCATGATTTGGTTAAAGACTGCTCTACAGACCGAAGTTCAGCCTTATACTCACCTAATGATGCTGGTTCAATTTCATTCGCAACATCTGGATCCTTGAGCCCATTTCCTGTTAAAACACAAACAATTATCTTTTCTGAGAAATCTATCCCATTGTCCGCCTGTTTGAGAAGTCCTGCTACGCAAGCCGCAGAAGCAGGCTCACAAAATATTCCTTCAAATTCAGCCACCAATCTGTATGCCGATAATATTTCTTCATCGGACACAGCTCCTATAACCCCGTTTGATTCGTCACGTGCTTGAATAGCACTTTTCCAACTAGCGGGGTTGCCTATCCTGATAGCCGAAGCAACCGTCTTAGGTTCTGCAACAGGAGCACCATTTACTATGGGCGCGGCACCTAAAGCCTGATATCCGTTTAGAACTGGAAGAACGCTACTCCTGCCTATGCCAAAAAATTCTTTGAATCCTTTCCAATAAGCTGTGATATTCCCCGCGTTACCGACAGGAATGAATAAAGCATCTGGGGCGTCACCTAGGTCATCAATTATTTCAAAAGCTGCCGTCTTCTGACCTTCTATGCGATTAGGATTAATGGAGTTAACCAACTCAATCGAATGCTTATCACATAATTCCTGGACTATTTCCAGAGCATCATCAAAACTGCCGTCTACCATCGCTATATGTGCGCCATAGGCAACAGCCTGAGCTAATTTACCTCTGGCTACATTACCTTTTGGAACTATTAACGTGGTTCTAAGTCCACAATGTGCGCCATATGCAGCTGCTGAGGCGCTAGTATTACCTGTGGAAGCACAGGCAATGCTGTCAAATCCCTTCTCGAGAGCTTTTGCTACCGCAACCACCATCCCTCTATCTTTGAAGGACCCGGTTGGATTACAGCCTTCTAATTTGAAGAAAAGAGATTTACAACCAATTTTTTCTCCAAAATAGGAAGATTTAACAAGTGGAGTGTCTCCTTCCCCAATGGAAATAAGAGGAGTATCCGAATTAACAGGAAGAAAATCTTGGTATCGTTCCAAAACGCCACTAATCATAAAACTACGTAAACTTCCTCATGGGTTCCTATAACACGATCCAATTCTTTTCCAGTGTCTGTCACTTATTTAATAAAAAGGTAAAGAAATAACTCTGACCAAAATACTTTATATCAGCACCTTTAACCCTGCAAGATAACCTAAAATGTAAATTGATACACGGTTATCTTACTCGTTCTCCAATATCATGTGGTGTCCCACCCGGAGGGAAGGAAAACATTTACTGATCAAATATTTGAAAAATAAATCTAAATATTAATAACTAAAAAACTTGTCGAATATGTCTTGTTACAGGACCCTGTAACGCCAACCAAAGTAACCCAAATATATGAGTTACCATAAAGGATTCTCCCCATGAGCCTCCAGAAAGTGGATCTCGAAATTGCTGAAGCAATCTCAAAAGAAAAAACCCGTCAATCAACAAACATAAATCTCATAGCATCAGAAAATTATGCCAGCCCAGCTGTAATGGAAGCACAAGGCTCGATTTTCACGAACAAGTATGCTGAAGGCTATCCGGGAAGACGATACTATGGAGGTTGCGAATTTGTAGACGTCATAGAACAACTAGCTATCGAGAGGGCTCAGTCTGTTTTCAAAGCCGAATATGCCAACGTCCAACCTCACAGCGGCGCCCAAGCAAATATGGCTGCTTATTTCGCCACTTTGGATCCCGGCGACACAGTACTAGGAATGGGTTTAGATCACGGAGGTCACCTGACACATGGAAGCTCTGTTAATTTTTCAGCCAAACTTTACAACTTTATTAGTTATGGAGTCGACCGGGAATTAGAGACGATAGACTTTGACGAAGTAAAACGTCTAGCGGAAAAACATCGTCCAAAGTTAATTATTGCTGGAGCTTCGGCTTATACGAGGACTATCGACTTCACGAAATTTAGACATATATGTGACGATGTAGGTTCCAAACTTATGGTTGATATGGCACATATTGCAGGTCTTGTTGCAGTGGGTCTTCACCCCTCCCCAATAGTGGAAGCTGACATTGTGACCTCTACAACACACAAAACGCTCAGGGGTCCTCGCGGTGGAATGATTTTAGCAAAAAAAAGTCTGGCAAAGAAGATCAACAGCGCTGTTTTTCCCAATATGCAAGGTGGGCCTCTAGAACACACCATTGCCGCAAAAGCGGTAGCCTATAGAGAGGCCTCCACCCCGGAATTCAGAAAGTATCAAGAACAAGTTTTGTCCAACGCGAAAAGCCTAGCTAACACTCTGAAAGATGGAGGACTCAGACTGGTATCGTCGGGGACAGACAACCACATGGTACTTGTGGATCTAACCCCTCTCGGCACCACTGGTAAAGAAGCCGAAGATGCTCTCGGCAGAGCTAACATAGTAGTTAACCGAAATGCAATACCTTTTGACAAACTTCCACCAAGGCAAGCTAGTGGAATGCGTCTTGGAACCCCCGCTGTAACAAGCCGAGGGGTGACAGAACCAGCCATTAAGGAGATCGGCAATTTGATACTAAAGGTTCTAAACAACTTAGGTGATAACCACACCGAGATCAAGGTTCAAAACCAAGTGCTTAGTTTGCTAAAAGCATATCCTGCGCCAGGGATCAGTTAATCCGCCAGCCCAAAAAGTTACTCCATGCGAGATCCACCCCAAGCTCTCGATACTCCGGCGGCAGTAGGTTCAACAATGACGTTCACAACTGCTGCCTTACCACTAGAAAATGCTCGATCTAGAGCCGGCTTTATCTCGGCTGGATCGTCCACTTTTTCTCCATACCCATGTAAAGCCTGAGCCATTTCATCATAAGCTGTGAATCCCAATTCCCTACCAGGCTTCCTCTTATCGGGTGTTCTCGCAGTCCAACCAGCATTATTACTAATAACTGTCACTACAGGTAAATTGTGTCTAACTGCGGTATCGATCTCCATCGCATTCATCCCCATAGAACCATCACCATGTAGAACCAAAACCTGTTTGTCCGGCTTGGCTACCTGAGCGCCTATGCCGTATGGCAATCCTACTCCCATTGTGCCTGTCACCCCGGAATTAAGACGGTGCCCAGGGTAGTAAGTTGGGATCGATTGTCTCCCGAAATGAAGAATTTCATTTCCATCTACGGACACGATAGCGTCTCTATCTAAAAATTCTGCGATTTCATTACAGAGTCTAAGAGGATGTATCGGAACCTGATCAGAATTGAGAATAGCTGCATTGCGAGCCGCCCTTTCTTCTTGAGCATTTTGGAGACTCAAAATCCACTCTGACTCAAGAGCACCAGCATAATCACCCGCACTCCCCTCAGCGGCTTCATTGAATTGAGACATAACAGCCTTGGCATCACCAAATATACCAAGATCAATATTTTGATTATGACCCAATTCAGCTTCATCTATATCAATTTGAATTATCTTGGCATTTGGATTAAATCGCCTCCCGTAGTTCATCATCCAATTGAGACGCGTACCAACAACTAAAACTACATCAGCTTCGCGCATAGCCGTGGACCTTGCCGCAGGAAACGAGACAGGATGATCTTCTGGTACCAATCCCCTAGACATTGGTGCCGTATAAAAAGGAATGTTTGTAGTGTTTACAAATCGCTCAAGTTCGGAAGCGGCACCTGAGAAGAATGCTCCTCCACCTGCGAAGATTAGTGGCCTTTCAGCATTCGATATCAAACCCATCGCTTTGTCCACCACAGCACTTTCTGCAGCTGGCCTGGTTCTAGTTTCTGCCCTCGTAGCGGGGAAAACATCCGATTCTTCTACCTCTTCGTACAGAACATCACCACCACAATCTATATACGTGGGCCCGGGGCGTCCAGACTGAGCCTGTCGGTAAGCTGTGCTAACAATTTCAGGATACCTCGAAGCCATAGTGGGTCTATGCCAGTATTTACAGAGCGGTTGCATAATTCCTACCTGATCTACCTCCTGAAAGGCATCACGACTAATCTCATGGACGGGGCTGGCACCACCAAGAATCACCATAGGAGAACAATCAATGGCAGCAGTATAAACCCCAGTTATCAGATTGAGAGTCCCAGGTCCAGAGGCTGCAGTTAATACGCCCGGCTTTCCCGTAACTCTGGAGTATGCGTGGGCTGCAAAAGCAGCTGCCTGCTCATGCCGGAAGTCAATAGTCCTTATGCCAACATCTTGACATTCCATTACGATGTCGAAGTCAGGTCCACCCATTAAATAAAAAAGGGTATCAACACCTTCTTCCTTTAAGGTCTTTGCAATTAAATGATTCCCGCTTACTTTAACCATGGGGAGTATCTCCGTTCCATCAGTCTTTCTAAACTTTTATTCTCGTTTATTTTCCACGACTTACCAGCACAATTCGCTGGGCAAGCGCAAGGTTATCATAGACCGAACGTTTTATTTTTTGACTACTCTACGTAGTTCTATTTTTCTCAAGAGAACCACTTTCAGTCTAGTTTCTCACTATTAAATTTATTTAAAAAACGAACCATTCACCCTCAATGTTATAAATACACTGGGTACCTATACATCAAATGTTGCCATTCGATTCACACAGTTTTTCGACTCGCCTGCTCTTTCAGTTTCTTTAAGGCGGCGGCGGCGGCGGATCTCTCAGAAGCAGCTTTGCTTAAGCCTCTGCCTTGGCCTAATAAATTTGCGCCAACAAATACCTCTGACACAAATGTTGGAGATGAGTGATCCGGACCACTTTGATCAATGATTCTATATCGTGGGATTTCCCCACATTTGGTCTGCGTTAAATGCTGTAAAGCTGTCTTAGCATCTTTCGTCACCCCTAAAGTCAATGCTTCTCTTATTGGAATTGAGAGCCATTTTCTTACGATTTGAAAGGCTATCTCAAAACCTAAATCTAGGTAGACCGCCCCAACAAGTGCTTCAAAACCATCTTCAAGGTTAGAAGCCCGTTCAGCTCCACCGGATTTGCGCTCCCCCTTACCAAGAATTAGAAATCGGCCAAGACAGAGTCTTCTGGCAGCATCTTGTAGGGTCGAACCTCTGACAACCTGAGAACGAAGATTTGTGAGATCTCCTTCAGTAAATCGATTCCCAGATTCGAATAACCTCTGCGCAACAACAAGCCCTATAACTGCGTCACCTAGAAACTCAAGTCTCTCATTACTGACTGAGTGTTCCACGCCTATCTCGTTGACGGCAGAACTGTGGGTTAGCGCCTGAACCAGCAAAGTCTTATCTTTAAATTTAACGCCCAGTTTGGATTCCACAATTTCAAGATTTGTTTCACCAAAAGCGAACTCATAATTTTTTTTCGAGAACCTAAACAGACGAGAAAATCTCGAGGAACCCAATGCTTTTATACGGCGTCTTTTGGCCATGGTGGTTGAGGGCGCTTCACCTCACCTATGTAAGAACGTTCGGAAAACAATCCCAAAAAATGTTCGAAGGCTTTTAAAGCTTCGTTTTCTGGGGGAATAAATGTTTTTATATATGCGGACTGTCCATTGTTAAAAATGAAGGTAGGAGTGCCAAATGCACCATGAATTTCTGTAGCTTCCGTATGGTCGTCCGCTATTATCCTAACGAGCTCAGGATCCTTTAAATCTTGATCGAACTGCAAGGTGTCAAGTCCTGACTCCCCGGCTATTTTTAAAAACACTGCATTGTCATTTAACGGGGCTCTATTGCCTCCGTGTCTTTCAGTAAGCAACGAAAGGAAAAATTCATTGAATGCCTCTTTGCCTTGCCTTTTCGCCGCTTCGCCGGCAATGGCTGCTAACAATGATCTAGTCTCGGTATAATCTTCTTCATCCCACACTTTCCAATCCCCAGGATTCTGAGCATTTATCTGCTGCAAAGAAAAATTTCTCCAATTTAGATCTAGGTCATCTCCAATTTCTTTTTTTACAGTATCCAGCCACACGGCTGCATTAAAGACAAAGGGTCAAGCAAAGTCGTAGAACACATCACATTTCAAACTAACCATTCTTAGCTCCTCACTAGTACCAAGGACCAGAAATTAATATAATTTAACACCTTGAATTTTTAAACCTAGCTGGAATTCTACTTACCCATGTTTAAAAACGTCAAAGTTCCTTGGTCCGTTATTAACTAAAAACCAACGAGTTACATAAGAGGCAAGGTTGCACAGGTGTAACAATTAGTTAACAAGCGGAACGCTTTTAAAGGGGTCACTCCGGGGATAATGTTTAGGCAAATTGAACCTTTGACACTGCCACCTAGCAAAAATCGATGAAACGAAAAGAGAAATATCGGGAGAAGTCCACATGGCGAATGAAGCAGCAGAAATACTGAAGCTGATGAAGGACAACGGGTGTGACATTTTGGATCTGAAATTCACCGATCTACCAGGGACATGGCAACACTTTTCTGTGCCGATTGGCCAAGTAGATGATGACTTGATTAGTAAGGGTGTTGGATTTGACGGCTCAAGCATAAGAGGATTTCAAAGCATAGATGAGTCTGACATGCTTATTGTCCCAGATCCACAAACAGCAAAGGTAGACCCTTTCTTCAATGGCACAGCTACTTGTATTGCGGACATCAGGGACCCAATAAGTAGCGAGAGTTATAGCCGGGACCCGAGGAATATTGCCAAAAAAGCTGAAGAATATTTGAAATCCACTGGAATAGGAGATACTTCGTTTTGGGGGCCTGAAGTGGAATTCTTTATTTTCGATTCAGTTCAGTTCGATTACGGATCAAACTTTGGATTCCATAAGGTGGACTCTGACGAAGGGATCTGGAATTCGGGCGAACCTTACATGCTTGATGGGGAAACTATTAATAAAGGGTATCGGCCCAGGCATAAAGAAGGTTACTTCCCTGCATCTCCAACGGACACTGGTCAGGACCTGCGAAGTGAAATGGTAAGGTCTTTAGTGAATGACTTTGGGTTGACCATAGAAGCTCAACACCACGAAGTTGCAACTGGTGGTCAAGCCGAAATCGATATGAAATATGACTCACTTCTCACCACAGCAGACTCAGTGATGATGTATAAGTATGCGGTAAGGAATGTCGCCAAAAGACACGGTAAAGTTGTTACTTTTATGCCTAAACCTTTATTCAATGACAATGGAACTGGAATGCACACTCACCAATCAATTTGGAAGGACGGGGTGCCCCTATTCGCTGGTGATGGATACGCAGGCTTGTCTGACATGGCGTTAAATTACATTGGCGGACTAATTAAACACGGTAAGTCCTTAATGGCTCTAGCTGCACCCACGACAAACTCATACAAAAGGCTTACTCCCGGGTTTGAAGCTCCCACTATATTGGCGCTTTCTGCCAGAAACCGTTCAGCCGCCTGCAGAATACCAATGTACTTCGATGACCCTAAGGCAAAAAGAGTGGAGTTTAGGTCAGCTGATCCAACTTGCAACCCTTATCTGACATTCTCTGCAATGCTAATGGCCGGACTTGATGGGATAGAAAATGGGTACGACCCCGGAGAACCACTCCAACAAGATCTATTCGAACTTTCAGCAGAAGAAACCGCTGCATTTCCTCAGGTTCCTAGTAGTTTAGAAGAGGCACTTGCAGCTCTTGAAGAAGATCATGAATATCTCCTTAAAGGCGGGGTATTCACTGAAGACGTGATAGAGAACTGGATCAGCTTCAAGAGAGAAAATGACGTCGATCCGGTGAGACTCAGGCCTCACCCATACGAATTTTATCTTACGTTCGACGCCTAAAAGAAAAAGAGTGATTGTTCACACGTCAGCCACTCGCTGGACGGCGTGTGAACTCATCAGGTGTGTTAGTCACAAATTTCAATTGACACTTATTTCACAAACAGATACGATTTTTACCCTTTATATCAATAGAATCCGATCACTGTTTACGAACATTCTCCGACCTGCAGCAACTAGTACCGGTAATTTCGTCAACCACCAAATCCGAACCAACTGATTGTTCGGTTCAGAGGAGGGCCAAAGAATGTTAAAACGTAATAGTGAAGCAGTTGAATATGTGCTTCACGAAGCTCGAGAAAACGACGTTAAATTCATTCGCCTCTGGTTTACTGACATATTAGGAGGTATAAAAGGATTTGCAATTACAGTTGAGGAGCTTGAGAACGCTTTAACAAGAGGTATGGGGTTCGACGGGTCAGCCATAGCAGGCTATGCAAGAGAAGATGAACGCGACTTGTATGCCCTAGCAGACCCTACAACTTTCAGTATTCTTCCCTGGAGACCCCGCACAAATGCTGTCGCCAGAATGTTCTGCGATATTGTTACCCCTGATGATAAACCTTTTGAAGGAGATCCTAGGTCAGTTTTAAGACGTAATATAAAAAGAGCTTCCGACAAAGGATTTACTTACTACGTTGCCCCAGAACTTGAATATTTCTATTTCAAAGACCAAACGGGAACCGGTTTTTTGGACTCCAGCGGATACTTCGACCAGAACACACCCGACTTAGGTACTGACCTCAGAAGAGAAACGGTACTCACTCTGGAAGAGTTAGGGATACCTGTGGAATCTAGCCATCATGAGGCAGCTCCCAGTCAACATGAGATAGATTTGCGACACACTGACGCCTTAACTATGGCTGACACAGTGATGACCTATAAGTTAGTTGTCAAAGAGATTGCTATGGGTCGAGGCTATTTTGCATCTTTCATGCCAAAACCGTCAGCGGCAATCAATGGAAATGGGATGCACACAAATATGTCCCTTTTTAGGGGTGATGAGAATGTGTTTTACAGTGAAACCGGGGTACATCACATGTCCGAGACAGCGAGGCAGTTTTGCGCCGGATTGCTGAAACACGCTCGAGAAATCACCCTTGTTACAAACCAATGGGTTAATTCTTACAAGAGACTCGTTCCAAGCTATGAGGCCCCAACATACGTGACTTGGGCGGAAGTTAATAGATCCGATCTTATACGGATACCTTCTTTCAAACCTGGCAGAGAATCTTCACGTAGAATCGAATATAGAGCTCCAGATCCGGCGTGCAACCCTTACCTTGCTTTCAGCGTTATGCTCTCTGCAGGAATGGAAGGGATCGAAAAAGAATATGATTTGCCCCCTGCTATAGAGGAAAACGTCCACTATTTAACCCCCTCTGAACGCAAAAATTTGGGGATAGAGTCGTTGCCAGGTAACTTGTGGGAAGCTATTCAAGTAACCGAGACTAGCGATTTAGTAAGAAATTCTCTTGGAGATGAAGTCTTTAACAGTTTTATCGAAAATAAGAAAATCGAATGGGAAAATTACAGTTCTCAGATATCACAGTACGAACTAGACAAATACTTACCTATACTTTGAATTGGCACGATAGGAATTAGTTCAGGAAACATATGCAGAATAAATATAACCACCCGGATCTACCTAAGCCGGCAAAGCAAGGTCTGTATGATCCGTCGTTTGAACACGACGCATGCGGTGTTGGGATGGTCGCGAATATCGAAGGCATTAAATCGCATGAGATAGTTGACCAAGGTCTTGAGGCACTTTGTAATTTGGGTCACCGAGGAGCTACGGGAGCTGATCCAGAAACTGGCGATGGAGCAGGAATACTCATCCAGATGCCACATGAATTTTTCGCTCTGGAACTAGAGCATATGGGCAGTATTCTTCCTGACACTGGTGATTATGGTGTAGGCATGGCATTCCTACCTTCCGAAAATACGGAATTTGAGAAATGCATGAAAACGATCCAATCCTGCGTAGAATCAGAAGGTATGTCTCTCCTTACATGGCGCGAAGTACCCATAGACCCTTCAAAAATAGGTGTGCTTGCCAATGCCAGCCGGCCCATGATCACACAATTTTTCGTTACACCCAATTCCAGTCTTGCTAATGAAGACTTTGAATTCGCGCTATATGCCCTCCGAAGAAAGATCGAGAAATCTGTTGAAAATCTATTTTTATCTCAAGCAGAAGACTTTTATATTTGTTCCCTTTCCTGCAACAAAATTGTGTACAAGGGATTGGTAATGGCGCATCAGTTGCAAGAATTTTATCTTGACTTAGCTAATAACAATTTTAGATCCTCGTTCGCATTGGTACATTCAAGATTCAGCACAAATACTTTAGGTAGTTGGAAGTTAGCCCACCCGTATAGATACGTCATACACAACGGTGAGATAAACACGCATAGGGGAAATGTCAATTGGATGTCGTCAAGGGAAAAAGTCTTTGAGTCGGACATCCCAGGAAGAGATGCTCAAGAACTAGTACCCATCATAAAAAATGGGCAGAGCGACACCGCATCTCTAGACAACGCCCTTGAACTCCTAATTGCTACCGGGCGAACCATTGAGCATTCCATGATGATGCTTATTCCAGAAGCCTGGGGAGACCACATCCCAATGGACCAAAGCAAAAAGGACTTCTATGAATATCATTCAAGTATTATGGAACCATGGGATGGACCTGCCCTGGTTATTGGAACCGATGGTAAGAAGATATGTGCCGTGCTAGATAGAAATGGTTTAAGACCATGTAGGTACCTAATAACTTCAGACGGACTCCTTGTAATGGCCTCTGAAACCGGTGTCATAGATATCCCACCTGAAAAAATAATGCTAAAGGAACGTATCTACCCTGGAAGAATGTTTCTCCTCGACACAGATAAAGGCAAGATTATAAATGATGCTGAACTGAAAAAAGGCCTCGCTGGCCGAAAACCTTATGGTAAATGGCTGGAACAAAACAAAATTTATTTAGAAGATCTTCCAACCCCCAACCCAGCAAAAAATTACGACCAAGATGGTCTCCCAGCTAAACAGAACACCTTTGGCTATTCTCTTGAAGATTTCAGAATATTGATGGAACCCATGGCACTAAACGCATATGAACCAACGGGGTCGATGGGAAACGACACCCCGCTGGCGTTTCTATCCGACGAAAGCCCAGTATTATTCAATTACTTCAAACAATTATTTGCACAGGTTAGCAACCCACCGCTGGACGCAATCCGAGAAGAACTTGTGACTTCTCTCGTGGGAACAATAGGTGAAGAGCGAAATATTTTTAAGGAGACTCCTGAACACTGCAGGCAGATTACGATCCGAAAACCAGTCATTAGCAATGACGATCTCATAAAAATAAAAGAATGCCCCATCGAAGGGTTCAAATCAAAAACAATATCAACTTTATTTAATCCTAATGAAAAATCAGGTCTTAAGAACGGAATGGACCGCGTCAGAACAGAAGCATCCTTAGCAGTAGAGGAAGGCGCTTCTATTTTAATCCTTTCTGATCAAGGCGTTGATAGTAAAAATGCACCTATCCCTAGTCTGCTAGCTACCGCCGGTATTCATCACCACCTAATAAGGGAGGGGACCCGTACGAAAGTTGGTCTCGTAATTGAAACCGGTGAGGCCCGAGAAGTAGCCCATTTTTCACTACTGATAGGTTTTGGTGCCGGCGCTGTAAACCCCTATCTGGCCTTCGAAACCTTAAAAACCCAGATAGAAACCGGAGAATTTTCAAAAAATATATCCCCCGCACAAGGGGAAAAAAATTATTTGGAAGCTTGCCACAAGGGAATATTAAAAACCATGTCAAAAATGGGAATTTCCACCATCCAAAGTTATCGTGGAGCCCAGATATTTGAAGCTATTGGACTAAACGAAGAATTAATAGACGAATACTTTACTTCTACTCCTTCTCGTATCGGAGGCATCGGCCTTGATGAATTGGAGCAGGAAGCCATTGCACGACATAAGTCAGGATATGAAACAACACGAATGAACGGGACTTTGGAGATTAAACCTGGCGGCCAATATCAATGGCGGCGTGACGGCGAGTTCCACATGTGGAACCCTAAAACTATAACGGCCTTGCAACATGCAGTGAAAAATAACGAGTGGAACAGCTACGAGCAATTTGCTGAATCTGTTGACAAGGAAAGTAGACGGCTCAGCACGATTAGGGGACTTCTAGAGTTCAAAGAAGTGGAAAATCCAATCCCTATTATTGAAGTGGAACCTGCTTCAGAAATAGTAAAAAGATTTGCGACAGGGGCCATATCGTTGGGCTCAATAAGTCGGGAAGCCCATGAAACCATGGCTGTGGCTATGAATCGAATAGGAGCAAGAAGTAACACTGGAGAGGGAGGAGAGGATTCTGCCCGCTACGTTCTAGACGACAATGGCGACTCCAGAAATAGCGCTGTTAAACAAGTGGCCTCGGGCAGATTCGGGGTGTCAATTAACTACCTCAGTAGCGCTAAAGACTTACAGATTAAAATGGCTCAGGGAGCAAAACCTGGTGAAGGTGGACAATTACCCGGACACAAGGTGGATGAATACATAGGAAAAGTTAGAAACTCAACACCTGGTGTCGAACTGATTTCTCCACCGCCGCATCATGATATATATTCGATCGAAGACCTCGCCCAACTTATTCATGATCTTAAAAATTCAAATCCAAGTGCCCGTGTACATGTCAAACTGGTTGCAGAATCAGGAGTTGGGACAATAGCTGCAGGTGTTTCAAAAGGTCATGGAGATGTGGTTTTAATAAGCGGCCATAGTGGAGGCACTGGGGCTTCACCCGAATCCTCTATAAAGCATGCGGGACTCCCGTGGGAACTTGGAGTAGCAGAAACTCAGCAAGTTTTGGTGATGAATGATTTGAGGGGACGAATCGTCGTTCAAACTGACGGACAAATTAAAACCGGCAGAGACGTGGCTATTGCGTGTCTCCTTGGAGCTGAAGAGTTTGGATTGGCTACGGGACCTCTGATTTCAATGGGATGCATAATGCTGCGAAAATGTCACTTGAATACCTGTTCTGTTGGCATAGCTACCCAGGACCCGGATCTGAGAAAAAAATTCGCCGGGGAACCTGAGCACGTAATTAATTATTTCTTTTTCATAGCAGAACATCTCAGACAAATCATGGCACAACTTGGAATTAAGACCATCGCTGAAATGGTAGGTAGAGTGGATTTATTAGATGGGTCCAAAGCTATCAATCACTGGAAAGCCAAAGGTATAGATTTCACAAACCTACTACATGATCCCAAGGTACCGGAAGGCGTGGCAAGACACTGCGTTACTGATCAGGATCATGGCCTTGAAAAAGCCCTGGATTTAGAATTAGTGGATAAAGCCAGGCCCGCACTGGAACATGGCAAAAAGGTAGTGATCAGGAAAGTTATAGATAATTCAAACAGAACCGTAGGGACCATTCTGAGTCATGAAATTGCCAAGAAATATGGTGAAGCTGGGTTGCCAGACGAGACGATCAAACTGAAGTTTGATGGTTCAGGGGGACAAAGCTTCGGAGCTTTCTTATCCAAAGGTATCGCTGTCGAATTGAATGGAGATGCTAACGACTATTTTTGTAAAGGATTATCCGGTGGAAAGGTAGTGATAAAGCCTCCAATGGGGTCAAAGTTCATCCCAGAAGAAAATATAATTATCGGAAATGTAGCCTTATATGGGGCTACTTCAGGACAAGTATTCATTAGAGGAATAGCTGGTGAGCGTTTTGCGGTCCGCAATAGTGGCGCAGAGGCGGTCGTTGAAGGCGTGGGAGATCACGGTTGCGAGTACATGACGCGAGGCAAAGTAGTTATTCTGGGTTCCACCGGCAGAAATTTCGCTGCCGGAATGAGTGGCGGAGAGGCATATGTACTGGATGAATCTGGAGAATTTGAATCCCTCTGCAATCCAGGGCTCGTTAGCCTGGAACAAGTAACCGATCCCTCCGACATTAAAGACCTACATAGAATGATAAAGGCTCATGCAGATTTCACTGGCAGTTCAAACGGCATCAGAATCCTAAAAACCTGGGATGAGACACTTCCTCGTTTTATAAAAGTGATGCCGAACGACTACAAGCGAATTCTACAAGAAATGAAAACCCCCAAAAGTAAAATGGCGGCTTCAACAGATGGGTAAGACGACAGGGTTCAAAGAATTTCACCGAGAAACTCCGGAGACTCTTCCAGTCACAGTCCGTATAGGAAACTATAGCGAATTCTATGAGGAATGGAGCACAGAAAAAGCTGGTCTGCAAGGAAGCAGATGTATGAATTGTGCGGTTCCTTTCTGCATGAGTGGATGCCCATTGGGAAACATAATTCCAGATTTCAATGATCTGGTATATAAAAACATGTGGGAAGAAGCCCTCACTGAACTTCATTCGACCAACAACTTCCCAGAATTCACGGGGAGAATATGTCCAGCTCCCTGTGAACAATCCTGCGTGCTCAACATAAATGAAGACCCGGTTACCATAGAATATATTGAAAAGGCCATATCTGATGAGGGCTGGAAAAATGGGTGGATTCGACCATTACCTCCAATATCAAGAACCGGTAAAAAAGTAGCCGTAGTCGGATCAGGACCAGCGGGATTAGCGTCGGCCCAGCAACTTAACCGGGCGGGACATCAAGTCACTGTGTATGAAAAATCTGACGCGATAGGTGGGTTGCTGCGTTTGGGAATTCCAGATTTCAAATTGGAGAAAAATATAGTCCAGAGACGAGTAGATCAGATGGAACAGGAAGGAATCACGTTCATTACAAACGCTTACGTCGGTAGAAATGTAGCTATTGAAGATTTGAGGAAATCTAATGACGCTGTCTTACTGACTGGTGGTTCCACGATACCAAGAGACCTACCAGTAGAAGGTAGAGATTTGGAAGGCGTGCATTTCGCGATGGATTACTTGACGCAACAGAACGAGATAAACAGAGGAGATTCCATTGATCCCTCAGAACGAATCTCAGCAGAAGGAAAACGTGTGGTTATACTGGGAGGGGGCGATACTGGATCAGACTGTCTAGGAACAGCACACCGGCAGGGAGCCGAAATAGTCTACCAATTAGAGCTATTACCTGAACCTCCTACAGAAAGGTCCGAAAATGATATGTGGCCCAACTGGCCTATGACACTCAGGACATCTTCTTCGCACGAAGAAGGCGGAAATAGGGATTACAACATTCTCACAAAAAAATTTTCGGGACAGGATGGGAAACTAAAGCATCTACACGGAGTAAGACTCGAATGGGGAGAGTCCGATGAGACTGGTAGGCCTTTAATGATCGAACAGGAAGGTAGTGAATTCGAGTTGGAAACAGATCTGGTTCTTCTAGCTATGGGATTCGTACATCCAGAACATGAAGGTATGATAGCAAATCTCAAAGTTGAACTGGACCCCCGAGGCAACGTAAAAACCAATATAGATAAAATGACGAGCATTGACGGTGTGTTCGCAGCTGGAGATATGTCAAGGGGCCAATCACTCGTTGTCTGGGCCCTTGCAGAAGGTCGGGAAGCCGCACGTGGGGTAGACAAATATTTGATGGGAGTGTCCAATCTTCCCAGATCTGCAAGCACCTACTAGGGTGATAAACGATTTATGAAAACAGTTGAATCTATAGAGACATCGGATGGGGCATTTTAATTTGCTAGAGGCCCTAATGCTGAGAAATTAAACGTATTGATAAAAAAAGGAGGACAGCAACATGAGTAAACTACGAGTGGCATATATTTCTGCAGGAGAACCGGATAATGACTTTGTAAAACAACAACTCGAAGGTGTTGATCACGAGTTTGATGCTTATGTTTGTAAGAGTGACGGTGAAACCATAGAGGCTGTTAAAGGGGCAGACGTCATAATCAATCAAGGCGTCGAGATGTCTCGTAGTGTTATTGAAGAGATAGATGGTGCCCAAGCTGTGGTGAGCTTTGGTCATGGGTTTAATCACATCGACCATGAAGCCGCAACAGACCAGTCACTGATGGTTGTCAACACAGCAGGTTTTTGTACAGAGGAAGTCTCAAATCATGCCATAATGCTACTACTATCATGCGCTAAAAAATTAACTATACTCAATGACCTGACCAAGTCCGGCAAATGGGGCCCGGACACCAGGGCTGCTTTGATGCCAATGGCCCAGATCACAGATCAGGTGCTTGGCCTTGTGTCACTTGGGAATATAGGAAGGGCAGTAGCACGAAAAGCACAAGCATTGGGAATGACAGTTATTGCCTATGACCCCTACGTTCAACCATGGATAGCTAGAGAATACAGGGTTGAATTGAGGCCAAGCCTTAATGACGTGGCTCAGAATTCTGACTTTGTCTCCATGCATACTCCTCTGAACAATCAAACAACCAAGCTGGTAGGGGCTGATTTTTTTAAAGCCATGAAAACTTCAGCATATTTCGTAAACACGTGCAGAGGTGGAACTGTCGATGAGGAAGCACTTATAGCGGCACTGCAAAATGGAGAAATAGCCGGAGCAGGATTAGACGTATTCGAGGTCGAACCTACCTCTCCAGACAACCCATTGTTCAAGATGGAAAACGTGATGGTTACCCCTCATTCCGCTGGCAGCTCTAGTAGATCCAGAGTGGCTTCCCAAGTCCAGGTAGGACAAGAAGCTGCACGACTATTAAACGGAACTTGGCCAATGTCTTTGGTCAACCCAGAAGTTAGAGCCAAAATTGATTTAAGAACCCCAGCTACGAGGGATTAGTCCCCAAAAAGGGTGTCCATTAGTCGTAAAATGATGAACACCCTTTTCCCGTCCCATTAAGACTCAAATCAATCCCGCGAATTAAATTCAAATCTCCGCACTATGGAAATACGAATCACGCGCTTTCGCGATGCGACAATGCAACCTCAGCTAGACCAATAGTGAAAATGTTTGAATGCCGCTTAGTTTTTGCTTTAGATTAGGAAGATCGCTTATTTGATCATTGATAGCCACACCCACATACTTCCTCCAGACGTAATTTCAGATATGCCTAAATTCATGTCTAACGATAAAACGTTATGTAACCTTTTCCACAATGGGGGAAAGCTGAGTACAGCTGACTCACTATTAAATTCGATGGATCAGAATAACGTCGATTTTTCTGTAGTGATGGGCATGGGTTGGGCTGATCATTCATTTAATAGCTATGTGAATGACTACTTAATGGAGTCCCACATTAATTCGGATGGAAGACTGGTTCCTGTGACAGGAATTACGCCACAACATGGAGATATAGGTATTTACGAGGCTGAACGTTGTATTTCTATTGGCAGTCATGGATTTGGTGAGATACATATTTCAGAACAGGGCATGTCGGGAAAACCATTCCATTTTTTTGATCCCTACATGAAGATGTTAGCAGCTGAGAACTTTCCATTGGTTGTACACAGTTCTGAGCCTGTTGGACACCTGTATCCCGGTAAAGGACAAACTAATCCTCAAGAGCTCGAGAAGTTAGTCCAAAATTTCCCAGATAACAAAATAATTTTGGCTCACTGGGGAGGTGGACTTATATTTTATGAGATGATGAAAGAAGTAAGTGCGCTAATGAGCAACGTGTTCTATGACACAGCAGCGACTCCTCTGCTTTATAAAAATGAAATATTCAGTGCGTCGCTCAACATAGTAGGTGCAAAAAAAATACTGTTTGGTTCAGATTATCCCCTCATAGACCAGAAGAAAATCCTAAAAATGTTAAATAACCAATTATTTAGTGATGAAGATAAAACGTTGATATATGGCGAAATTGCTGCGACGGTATTCAAAATAAAATACTAGTCACAGAACAATAATATTTAGAACAATCAAAACAGCCAATAAACTTAACTTTTCAAACTGAAAATTAGATCCAAGAGAGAAAACTTGAAAAATTTGCGTGGTTTAGCCTTGTTAAATTTGTCACAATCCTGATATATTTGTTAACTGGAATATCACCAACTATGGTGATTTAAGGAGAATAATTTATGTCAGACCAAGTATGGCCGCCTTGCAAAGAATGCAGCGACGGTGACTTATTACCATTATCCGATTTTGGCAGTCAAGGAGCACCGATACATTACAAAGCCTGGGTATGTAGCAACCCAAGCTGTGGATTTAATATAAAAATCCGCAACGGGGATGTGTATTTGAATGAGCCAATTGCTAGTGGGGCAGCTCATTCACCACGAATTCGATAACGACTTTTAAACTAGCCTAAACATAAAAAAAGAGATCTCTTCACTGAAATCTCTTTTTCAACAGATTATCTACCAAGTGTTTTTGACACGGTGAAAGTGTTCCGATTTTCATGGTGTTAATGTTTTGAGCATAACGACTGATATAATTTCGTCCAAAGGGTATATGGACAATGTGATTTTGTCCGTTTCAGGCAAATGGTAGGCCATGGTTGCTTCAAAGTGGGTTGGGATTTCCACCATTATAATTGGTGTGTTACTCGTGTCAGTTTCTCTTGTACTGTTTATTATGGGGATATCATCGGCAGAGAAAATGGAATCTCTAAATGTTGAA
>CAJWWP010000008.1:0-48890 GCA_913048525.1 uncultured Chloroflexota bacterium | reverse complement strand
AGCCATAAGATAAGTTCATAAAAGGCGATCCGTGCAGCATCTTCCATCGGACGTGCGCTTCCTACCGCCATCAAAAAATCGTCTGATTCTATTCTAGGAGTACCTATGGCAGTTGCTTTAATCAGATCGAAGGTAAAAGTGCCCCGTGTAGGGATCTCGGTTGCAACTCCACAAACTTCCCCATCACCTTGAG
This sequence comes from uncultured Chloroflexota bacterium, assembly GCA_913048525.1. Classification (GTDB taxonomy): domain Bacteria; phylum Chloroflexota; class Dehalococcoidia; order Lucifugimonadales; family UBA826. The sequence continues at coordinate 48,697 of CAJWWP010000008.1, read as the reverse complement.
CCGCGTGGCCATCCCCAATGTGGAACATGGCACCAGGAACGTTCACAGGCAAAAAAACTTTATTACCAGGGCAGACATCCGCTGCATCCATGTTGCCACCGTGAAACCCTGGAGCGAGGGATGATATGGCCTCAATCTCTGGGGCTGTTCCAATGGTCCCATAGAACGGCTCGTATGGAATAGGTTGTATATTCAATTCCTGAGAAAATGTTATGCCGTCTTCATTGATAGGATGGAGCATAACTTTAGCTGGTAGCGGTGGTTGCAAGGTTCGTGTGAACACCGTTCCACATAAACCACCAAAATCTGGGATAAGAGCACTTACCCCATAATCCCGAGTCACATCTATGGTGTGTATCGTTACTACTAATGTATCTCCTTTCTCTGCTCCTTCAATGTAAATTGGTCCGGTCAATGGGTTTACAAATGGGAGGCTTATTATTTGGGTAATGTCATCGTCCGGTGAAGTGATCTTGTTTCCGAACGCATCCATCGTCTCAATAGTGACCGTCTCACCGATGGCTACCTTCGCCACTGGTTTATTGTACGGTCCTATGACAAATACACCGGTTTCATCTGTGGCTGATATCTTTTGCATTTTCGATTCTCCAAGTATTGATCACTTTTATTGTTGAGATTATGTCAGGTTTGACTTCAGCTGGGGGCAAAGGTTTTATTAGCTATCCAATGTCGCCTCATTGAGAATATTTTTACATGATCCTGCTCAGTGGGACGAAATTTAGATTTGTGCATGAGGGGAGAGGTTTGTCATAGTGATACCATCGCATTTTTAGACTATTAATTTACAAAGGGATTTAACAGATATGGGTAGAGAAGAAGAACTTGCAATAGAGGGTGGATCACCAATAATAGATACCCAGATTCCCTCGGGCGTTTCGGGTCCTAGTATTGTTGGTGAAGAGGAAATTGCTGCGGTGTCGGATTTGCTTAGAAGCCAGCAACTTTTTCGGCATCGTGAGTCCAGTGAGGCCTCCCAAATGGAAAGGGAAGCAGCTGATTATCTGGGAGTGAAACATGCTCTTATGGTGAACTCTGGGACTAGTGCTCTCATTTGTGCTCTCACCGGAGTTGGGGTGGGACCTGGAGACGAAGTTATTGTCCCCGGTTACACTTTCATCGCTACAGCAGCAGCTGTCATTGCAACAGGGGCGGTGCCAATTATCGCTGAGATCGATGAGTCACTTGGGCTAAGCCCTGAGGATGTAGAGAAAAAGATAACTCCCTTTACCAAAGCGATAGTTCCTGTCCATATGAGAGGTGTGCCAGCCCGACTAGAAGCACTTATCGATCTTGCTTCCAAACACAACCTGAAGGTGGTTGAAGATTGTTGTCAAAGTGTGGGTGCTGAATATAAGGGTCAGAAGGTAGGCACTCTGGGTGATGCAGGAGCATGGAGCCTTAACTACTATAAGACAATAAGCTCGGGTGAGGGGGGGGTGGTTTATACAAATGATCGTGATGTGTTTGAACGTGCTTGTTTGGCAGCAGATCCTGGCCTACCAATGTGGAAAACGGCTGATCACGTAGAAGAATGGCATAATGACCCTTTTCCTCGGCAAACTTATCGACCCAGCGAGGTACTTGCAGCTATTGCACGTGTACAAATGGGGAAAATTGGGGAAATTATTGGTCATCAACGGGCTTTAAAGAAGGCATTCCTTAACGAATTGGATGAATCCGGAAACTACACTCACCAGTACGTAGAAGACTCTTCCGGTGACACAGGGGTTTCTGCTTCTATAATTCTCCATGATAAAGAAATGGCTATCGGCTACGCGCACGCCATCCAGGCTGAAGGAGTGGAGGTAGCTACTATATATAATGACGGCTTCCCTGATCGACATATATATAGTTACTGGGATGCCATTTTAGAGAAACGCTCTCCACATCCTACAGGCTATCCTTGGAAAGATCCTGCCTACAAAGGAAACGTCGAATATTCTAAAGACATGTGCCCTAGGACCTTGGATATTTTGGGGAGGACCTTAAGGTTCGATTTCAATATGAATATGACAGAAGATCATGCGCGCCTTATAGCTAAGGCTCTCAATAAGGTAGACTCAGCCCTTGGACGATAGATCAGTTACAGGAAGCATTTCTAATAACATTCGCTTTATTTGCTTAGATCATTTCCAGGCGGCAAATTGGTTGTAGGAGTCGAATGAAAAAAACCAAGATATTAATAGATACTGACCCCGGTAATGATGATCTCTTAGCTATAGTTATGGCTTTGAGTTCACCCCATTTTGATCTGAGAGCCTTAACAGTCGTGGGTGGCAACGCCTCTTTGGTTGATACGACTAATAATGCGTTGAGTTTGCTAAGTTATATGGGGCGACCAGATATCCCTGTATATGTAGGTTATCCAAGTGCGATGAATGAGACATTGACCTCTTCGGCAAAATTGAATGAATTCAAATCCCATAGAAGTAGAATCCATGGTGATACTGGTCTTCACGTTGACTTGCCCGAACCAACAATGAACCCAATGAATGGTCATGCTGTAGATTTTATTATCAGCGAGTCAGAAGCTAATAAAGGGGAACTAATTCTAGTACCTATTGGGCCACTGACAAATATTGCCAGGGCTATAGAAAAAGAGCCAAATATAGTCGACTGGATAAAAGCGGTCCATGTAATGGGCGGTGCTGTTAATGTACCCGGAAACATAACGGAAGATGCGGAATTTAACATTTATTGTGACCCTGAGGCTGCGAATGAAGTTTTGTCTTCGGGTTTAGATATAAAATTGTGCGGTCTTGATATCACAAGAGAAACTTCAATAAAAAGAGATGAAGTAGAGTGGTTGAAAGGTGACTCACCAGGAGAACGATTGATAAGACAACTCCTGGATATTGTTTTCAGGAAACTTACTGACAGAAACTATTTTAGCCTTCATGACCCTATAGCGGTGTTATCAGTGCTACATCCGGAATTGATCCAATGGAAGATGTCTCGGGTTTCGGTTGTATGTGACGGGAAAGAGGTTGGTAAAACCATTGATCTTGATGAAGTTAATGGATCAGTTTCGATCGGTATCGATATTGATCGAGACGCAGCCAAGGCAAAAATTGCCGAAATTTTGGAACAGTAGTAACGACCGTCGATAATCAGCCTGTTGTAGAGACGTTCAATAGCTACCGTGTCTTCCGTGGCTTGAAGGCACAGCGTATCTTTCAACTTCCTCATGTAACAATTCTGTGCCAATTCCTGGCCTGGAAGAAGGCCAGAATGAACCATCTCTGTAATCCATAGTATGGGTAACAATTTTCGCGAACGAATCGAACCATTCATGAATACATTCTTGTCTATATAGATTTGGAGTGGACATGCAGACTTGAAATGTGGAAGCTATAGCTACTGGTCCAAGGGCGTCGTGTGGTGTGAAAGGCACATAATATGATTCAGCCAATGATGCTATTCTTCTGAGTTCGCTTATTCCCCCAGTCCATGCGATATCGGGCATAACGAAGTCCGCTAATCTATCCTGTAGGACCGGCACGAAGTCGTACCGAGTAAATAGGGACTCGCCAACACTGATGGCCACATTGGAATTCTCTCTAAATTCCTTTAATGCGTCGTAGCTTTCCTGCGGAACCGGTTCCTCGAACCAAGTTAGTCTCATGGATTCCATTTCCCTAGCGGCAGCAATAGCACTAGCAACGTCGAATCTTGCATGTGCGTCAACCATTATTTCAAAGTCATTACCTACCTCTGAGCGCAAAGCGGATACCCATTCCGCAGCGTAATTGATTGCTGAGGGGGTCAATTTTTCGACTAAAGAAGCCCCTCTAAACGGGCCTGACTCGTTTGCCATCGATAGAAATGGATCTGTTTTTATGGCTTGATGACCGGCATTTTTAGTTTCTCTAGCCATGATCACCATATCTTCTATAGTGAATCCTTGTCTTGCATCTTGTACATGAGTGTAAATAGGGACATGATCCCTTACGGGACCCCCCAACAACTGGTAAACAGGAACACCCAAGACTTTCCCCTTAATATCCCAGAGGGCTATATCTATCCCACTAATTACAGCTGATATTGGTCCCCGGCCACCTATTCTCAAATGCCTTCTGTAGATCAGTTGCCAAATCTCTTCAATGTGCGCGGGATCCTGTCCCACTAACCAGGGTTTTACGGATTCAATACCCTGCTCAATGAGAGTGTTATTGCCATACCAGGAACACTCACCAAGGCCGGTTACACCCTCATCAGTATGAACTTCCACAAACAGCCACGGTAAATTCTCAATTGGCATAGTTATAAAAGTCTTAACATCTGTAATTTTCATCTTACTTTCCTGTCCCGAGCCCACCGTAAATTCAAGTTGTGTGAATGCACGGTACGAGCAGATCGAGTCCCTAGCAGTTCTTTACGAAATCAGAATGCCGGGTTATATCCGGATATAATCCTAAAACCCGCTTTTAATAAAGTCCGAAATTTTTTCACCTATAGCCATAACCGTGACGTTTGTGTTTGCCCTGACACAATCAGGCATTATCGATGCGTCAGCAACCCTGAGATTTTCTATACCGTGCACTCTACCGTGTTGATCTACTACAGACATGGGGTCTGATTTAGGCCCCATCTTAGTAGTGCAGGAGACGTGATGGCCTGTACCGACATTTTTCCTGATCCACGCCTCAAGATTCTCATCCGTTGCAAGGTCCGCATCAGTTGGTTCCAAGCGGTAGTCTACTAGTTCACTCATTGAAGGATGATTTTCCAGAGCCACTAGCATCCTGACTCCTTCCCGATATCTCCTCATATCCTCCGGATCATCCAGCAGATTAAAATCTAGGTCTGGTTGATCTGTCTGGCTTGTGGTTGATAACTTAAGTTCGCCTTTCGAAAATGCCAGATTTAATCCTAATCCAGCCCCTATTCCGACTGGTTCCGATTTGGTGCCTCCCTGGTCTCTTCTTTTGCTGGTGATGGCCCCAAAATACACGATCATGTCATTTTTTAATGGAGATCCATCAGCGGTATATCTTAGGAGGATCTGTCCACTGGGACCAAATGGATCCAACTCAACGCTAGGCTTCGTAGCCCATTTCAATGGAAGTAGCGGATGATCTCTTAAGTTCTGGCCTACTCCAGGTGAATCAAGTATGCATTCTATCCCGTGTTTTTCCAGATGTGATTTTGGTCCTATTCCCGAGAGCAGAAGTATATGGGGGCTTCCGATAGCACCTGCACAAAGCACTATGTCTTTGCCTTCCACCTTGAAGTTTTCTCCCTGGGATTCAACTTCTATTCCGTATGCATGAGGGGTGGTTTTAGAAGTGTCAAATAGGAGTTTTTTTACAGAGACATTCGCTCTAATGGTTAGATTCAGCCTTGACCGGGATATGCTCAGATATCCAATGGCTGTTGACCACCTAATGCCATCTGGATTATTCAGAGGTATAGGTCCTACTCCATGGGTGTCTGGAAGATTTGCATCTTCGCAGTAAGGGTAGCCAGCTTCTAAGCAGGCATCGACAAAAGCCTTTGATCCTGGCAGCCATTCCTCTTCTGAAAATCTATGGCAAATTATAGGCCCCTCTGAGCCATGAAAATCCCCAGGGTTTTCCTTGTAAGTCATGTCCGTTTCCAGTTTGTTGTAATAAGGGAGCACATCTTGGAAACCCCATTTATCATTTCCCGAAGCTACCCATTTATCGAAGTCCTCAGGTAGAGCCCTAAGAAAAACCTGGCCGTTTATGGCACTAGAACCACCAGTTATTTTCCCTCTGGGAATATCAATGGTGGCGTCTTTGGTCCCACGCGCAGTAAATTGCCAGTTATGCTCACTTGTCCAGATTTCATTACTTGTTTTGTAACCAAATTTAACTTCTTCAGGAAGATCATCAATCTCTGAATAATCATCTCCAGCCTCAAGGAGTAATACAGAATGGTTTGGATCTTCAGTAAGACGGGTTGCAATAATGGAGCCGGCGGAGCCTGCCCCTACTATTATGGTGTCATATTTCATTTAATTTACCTTATGAGAACTTGCACCGATTTACAAAGCCATCATTTTGTTAAATTGGTGAACTGTTCACGAAGGATATTTGATGGTGAGAGCTTGATGACTAGTTCTAATAAGAGCCCTTTTATGAATCTTAATTCTTGTATGTTGTGTAGACATCTTCTGTCAATGCCTCATCGCTAGGGTAGGGGCTATCATCAGCGAACTTAACAGATGTGGCAACAGCAGCTTCGCAATCTTTTTCAATTTGTGCGAGTTCGTTTTCATCGGCTAAGGAACTGTCCAGAATGTATTTTTTGAACGTAACGATGCAGTCTCGGTTCATGTAATACTCTTGCTCTTCCTCAGATCTGTAGGTAAGAGGATCATCAAGACCCGCATGCCCTAAATATCTATAAGTTTGTGCCTCGATAAGGGTTGGCCCATCTCCAGCACGTGCACGACCTACGGCCTCTTTTGCGACTTCGAAAACGTCCAGTACAGCCTGACCGTCGACAGTAACACCGGGGATCCCGTAGCCATCTGCTCTATTTGAAACGGATCCTCCGGCAACGGAGTATTCAAAGGGGGTCGATTCTGCATATCGATTGTTTTCGCAAACGAATAAAACTGGAAGTTTCCATATGCTTGCGAGGTTCATTGCCTCATGCAAAGCCCCCTGGCTGGAGGCGCCATCTCCAAAGAAAACTACGCTGACGTTATCAGTTCCTTTAACTTTCGCCGTTAGAGCCACCCCGGTGGCGACAGGTATGTTTGAACCTACAATCCCGTTGGCTCCGAGCATCCCTTTGTTGATGTCCGCAATATGCATCGTGCCACCCTTGCCATTGCCAGTTCCGGTGGATTTACCAAATAGTTCCGCCATCATTTCATTTAAATCTACGCCTTTAGCTATGCAATGATGATGACTTCTATGCGTACCTAGCACAAAGTCTTCATCCCTAAGATGTGCGCACACCCCTGTGGGTACTGCCTCCTGTCCTATTGAAGAATGAATGCCTCGCAGCTTTCCCGAATCCGCTTCCCTGCGAGCTTGTTCCTCAAATCGCCTTATCGTAAACATCTTCTCGTACATCCAGATAACGGAATCTTTGTTTATTTCTTCGTGGCTCATTTTTTAGCCTCACAATGGTGCTATTTATACATCCAATACCTAAAACATATCGTAATCAGTGTTCTTTCCGTAATTTATCAGTAAGATACTCGATATGCTACATAGAAAGAAAGGTTTCTGTCTTTTCCGTTCTTAATGATTATTTATAGGGGATGACCATATGCATAAAAACGAAACCAGAGACAAATTGAGAAAGCAGAAGCCAGTTCTGGGCCCATTTGTTGGACTACAAAGTCCTCATGTAGCTGAATTGATGGGTCATGCAGGATTTGATTTTGTTGTAGTGGAATCAGAACACAATGCTATCGAATCGGCTGAGATAGAGCATATATTAATGGCTGTGGGGAATACTGACTCCACCCCAATCGTAAGGATTCCCTCATCTGAAAAAGTTTATATACAAAAGGCTTTAGATATTGGCGCCATGGGAATAGTGGTTCCTGCCGTAAAAACGGCGGAGGAGGCGGGGCAGATCGTCTCTGCAACAAGGTTTCCTCCGGTGGGTGGCAGGAGTTGGGGACCCTTGAGAGCCTCAAAATATACTTTTGATAATGAAGATTATTTGCAGAATGCTAATGACAATATACTGGTCATATTAATCATAGAGACGGCTGAGGCACTAGATAACCTAGAAGCTATAGCAGCTGTTCCTGGAGTGGACGTTTTATTCATTGGGCCGTGGGATATGTGCCTGGCACTTGGCCTCGATCCTCTTCAGCTTCCCCATAAAGAAATAGATGATATTGTTGTGAGAATGGTTGAACTATCTAAGAGATTCGAAGTTGTAGCCGGTGCGGGCGCGTCATCTCCTGAGAGTATAAAAGATAGAATCGATCAAGGGGTCAAATACATAAGTTATGGGCCGGATTATTCACTGCTATCAGCTGCTGCTAAGACGGGGGTGGACGCTTTTAGGAAGTTGACTGAATAGAGCTTCCCCTATATTTGAATACTAGATATTTACGTGACTAATCGAATGCAGACAAAACTTCTTCATCTAGTTCCTGAAGTGCTTCCGTATCACTTGGCCTAGGAGAGAACATTATCTCGTCTACACCGGCCTCTACGAATTCGCCCACTCTCTCAATTATGTAATCCCTCGTTCCGGCAACAGTGCCAGGGCCCACTCGATTTATAAATTCAGAGGTTTCACCGTTATCGGATGACAGTTTGGTTGGCATAGAAATTGTAAATTTTATCTCCGATGGGTCTCTGCCTACGTCGTCACAATGCTCTCTGATGACATTAACTTTATGCTCATACAAATCTAGTGACATTCCACCCTTCTCAGCAATTTCGGGTCGGCCGACAGCAAAACCATCCAGATTCCATATGTCCCCGTATTTTGCCAAAGTACGTAATGTTCTTTTTTCACCCATTCCGCCAACCATGATAGGTATGTGAGGGGATTGTACGGATTTAGGAGAGAGAGGAGCATTTTCTAAACGATAGTATTTCCCGTGGAAATCTACCGGTTCGTCCGAGGAAAATAAATTCCGTATCAAGGCACATGATTCCTCAAATCTATCAGATCTCTCTCGCAAAGAAGGATAATCCCAGCCATAAGCCTCGTGTTCGCGTTGGAACCACGCTGCTCCATGGCTTAACGTAAATCGTCCTTTGGAAATCTGATCAATTGTGGTAGCCATTTTTGCAACGAGACCTGGGTTCCGGTAGGTGTTTCCATTGACCATATGTCCCATTCTGAGCTTGTCGGTCATACCTGCGACTGCCGCGAGCAATGACCATGATTCGAATATTGGTTGGTCTTCAGCTCCTTTCCAGGCTGCTGGCGGGATAAAGTGATCGGGAAACCAAATACTTCCCCATCTTCCGGATTCCATGGTTTGAATAGCGGAACTGATGGTGTCCCACGTGGTTGTGTAACTGGATACTGAAGCGCCGAATTTCATTAGAAGATTCCTGATAAATGTTCGTCGATTTTTCGTTGAGGTGGATCGATTCTATTTCTTTAAGGTATTTGAAACCAGTGCTATACAGAAAATTTTACAAAACAAAAGAGACTGGCCAGTATCACTGACCAGTCTCTTTATTGAAACAGTAACTAAAGAATTAGTCTCTAGCCAACATATCCTTTCCGAGCCAGATGCTCCAGAGAGTGAAAATGATGTAGCAGATGCCACCAATCAAAGTCATTGTCTGAAGTGTGCCGCTGTCGATACCGCCAATTACGGCTGTGACGAGGCTTACTAAGGCGACAAGTGCGACTACATAGGCAACATTTGTGTTGATATAGTCCCGTCCAGATATACCCAAGACCGCTAATAGGAACCCTAACGACCAGACTATGGCTGAAAATTGGTTAATACCCAACGAGGCCCCATAGAGGACTCCAGTGCTCGCGTCTCCTCCAGCGATTGCAGCCGTTATTGCACTTGATACTACCCAGCCGACTGTACCGACGATGACGAATTTCACACCTAAGCTGGAAAGTGCGTCACCGCTCTCCCTAACCAGGTTGACGATGCCATGCAGCAGTATTATCAAACCCACAGTAATTCCAATTGCAGTGATCGTCGCCAATGTCGCATTCGCCATAAGCTTTGGAACTACTTCACTGCCAATTGCAGGATCGGCATTAGGGCCGATGACGCCAAATTGCTGGATAAAATAAAATACCAGCGCAACGACGGGCCCGACTATCAAAGATAGACCGCCTAGTTTGTTTATAGATATATCTCCCATTCTAGTTCCTCCTCCGCGAGTTTCGCGAATGAATATGTAAATATGCCGGAAACCTTCCGACACTCACGCGCCAAGTAATCTATAGTGTTCCACCGTAAAGTTCACGCAAAATAAGGGCTATTTTTTCATGAATTTTAAAGAATGATATAAAAGTGTAGTAATTTGGTTCTGTTAAAGCCAAATATTTCAACAAAATTGAGCTGCTATGTCGAATGGGCTTATTTTGACAAACACGTAGGGTGTTATTGTCTGGTTAGAAAAGGGGTATAGCTTCCCCCTGGATATACCAAGATGCCCACTGGACCATTTTAAATTTGTGAAACTGATCCTTAGGACATCAATGTCTGTGTTCAGCCGTTCTTTCAGGAGATTTTAATTTTGTGAAAGCTAATACGACTGCTGAAAAGATCATTAATGAAGCTACATAGTAGAATACGGAATCCATTGAATAGGTGTCGTATAGATAACCGGCTATTATTGGAGAAATGGCGCTCAGCCCAAATCTTGCAAATGAGAGCGCACCTAATGTTGTGGTGGCAACTCCACTTCCAACGATATCAAGTGCAGACGCTGTTAGTATCGGTTGGTCGCTGTAGAAGAAAGCCCCCAGCATAAACAGCAGTATTATGAGTGGGACTCCTTCGCCAAAACTGGCCATCAATAAAACTATTGCCGCGTCGAAAAGCATTCCCGGGACTAGGACTATCTTTCGACCAAATCTGTCTGAGAGATATCCCATCAGTGGTGTAAAAACTATACCCGCAGCGACTAGCAACCCGAAATATACACCCCTTCTGAAGTCGGATAGTCCCAAGTCATTAGATAAATATGACGGTAAAAAAGTGATTAAGGCTATAAATGCCATAGCCCGTATACCACCTGCAAATGTAATTACCCAAATAAGGGGGTTTTTCAAAATATCTTTTGTTTGGCCCATTCGGTCTTGACCGGAATTAGATTCTTCTTCGCCAACTGCACGACCGATATTTTTAAACGCCCAGTAAACGAGGAAGGCTATAAATATAGGAACAGCAGCGTAGATGCTTAGAATGTCTTGCCATGCCAGATAACCAAGTAAGAATCCTGTAGCTACGGGGCTGATTGCATCTCCAACATTTCCACCTATACCGTGAAAAGATAGCGCCGTTCCTCTTCTATGAGAGTAATGATGAGAAAGAGAAGCCATGGCCGGGAGGTGCCAAAGAGATGCTGCCGCGGCGACGATTGCTACCCCTAAAAGGAGCAATGGAAATACAGGTGCTTGCCCCACGATAAGCCAACCTAATCCGAATCCGGCCATACACAGAGCCAGAATTAAGCCCCAGTACTTTCTCAATACGTCTGCAATTATTCCCCCGGGAAGGGTTATCAGTCCTGAAACCAGTTCCCTGACTGTTGATATGGATCCAACGCCGATTTTTGACAGTCCAAAAGTAGCTTCGACCTCCGGTAGCAAGACGATGAATGACTGCAGGAACCAGTGAAAAACTCCATGACCACTGGTTAAACCAGCAATAATAAAATTTCCACTCCCACGAATGCCTGAAGGAGTATCACTATGGGCATGGCCATGATGATCGTGGTCGTGCTGGTTTTGGTCGCTGTCTTCGTGATGGTGATCTGCCATGAGTAATGTCCTTGATGTAGGTATCAGCCAACGGACGGATTATAAGTTGTTAACTGTAAACAAAACTATTCTTAAAAGCGTGGGTAGAAATATATATCAATTAGGAATTGTTTGCTAAGAGATGTCAGTCAGGTAGGCTCGCAGAACTGGTCCAGAGCGGTAAAGAATATATTTTCGATTTTGCTGATGGGTTTGTTTAAAAGGGTATGGTTTATATTGATGAAAAAGGTTTCCGATTTATCTGTATTTAGAGGCATTTGAATCCCATGGGTAGATAAATATGAATAAAACCTGTCCATATCCACGTCGGGGGAAACGTGGGTTTCAAATATATTAGAACCATTGGGAATTTCTAGAATTCTAATAAGCTTATGAGAATTAAGCCTTTTAAATAAACTTTCTCCCACTTTCATTGCTTTAACCTGTTTTTCTAGGAAATTTTTGGATCCATCAAGTGCAAGGGCTGCAGCAAACGATGCCGAAGGTAGCCCTCCACCAAACATCCTTCTTTCATGATAAAGCCCGCTGCAAAATTCTTGGGATCCTGCAACAATGGCCCCAAATGGTGCCCCAAAATATTTCCACAAAGATACGTAGACTGTGTCGAATAGATTGACGTACTTTTCAGGAGATATACCTGTAGCAGCGCTCATTAGGAAGAGCCTAGCTCCATCCAGGTGAGTTCCTATTTTTTCCTCCCGGCAAAAGTCAGTGACCTTTTTCATTTCATCAAACGGCATTACTCTTCCTTGTGATCTGCGCACTGGACTCTCTATTGCTACCGCTCCCAAAGGGTTCTTGACCCTTCTGGTTTTTGCTTTCTTCAAAGAATCTGTCAGTTCACTCAAGTCAAAGTAAGGTTTATCTCCACCCAGGGGAACGAGATTTATACCGCTCAGGTTTTGAAGTGCGTCACCACTATCTTGATAAATGTGGCTTTGTTCCGGGACGAAGGCTCTTTTCCTGGTACCTGCCAATTTCCTTATGGCAAGATGGTTAGCTAGGGTTCCGGTTGGCATAAAAACAGCCTCCTCTTTGCCGAGAAGCGTTGACATGAAGGCTTCCAATTCGGCGACAGAACCCCCGAGTGAATAATTGTCTTCCTTGATTAGGGAATTTTCTGCCAATGTAGAAAGTCGCTCGAGGTAGGATTTGTTATTTATTGGAGTACCATCGCCGAAAAAATATATATCTCCATTCTCTTCATCCATGAATTTAGCAGACAAGTCGTACCCTCCTGATGTTTGATCGATCAATTTTTCTAGATTTGGTGTTTGGCTATGTACTGTCTAAGGTAGGAGACCTATTCTATGATTGAGGCAAGATTAACAAAAAAGGAAGAACATAGAATGTGAGGGATAAATTGACAAGAATCGATGTAGAAATAACATTGGCATCTGGAGGATCTCTTGTAGGCGAGTCAATGTCGGAACTGGACCTATCTGGTGTGGACTTTCAAAAAACATCCTTAAGGGGATGTGATTTGCGTTATTCGAATATGAGCCATGCTAACTTGGAAGAAGCGGATTTATCAGAAGCTAATCTAGGTGGAGTTAACCTTTCGGAATCAAATCTGACTGGTGCTGTTTTGAGAAAAGCTGATCTCAGATGGTCGGTACTATTGGGAGTAACGGCTGTAGGTGCAGATTTCTCCGACACTGGTCTTCTGGAGTCTAGGTTGTCGTTCAGTAATTTTACCAAAGCGAACTTTTCTCGATCTGATCTTCGAAGGTCAGATCTGTCCGATGCAATATTTGTCTCATCCAATTTCTCAGAGGCAAATATGGCTAGAGTGGATCTCCGTCACTCTGAAATCTCTGGTGCGGATTTCAAGGGTGCCAACATGTATGGATTGAAGCTTCCTGATAATTCGAGTAGTAGTTCTGCCGATAACGACGATATTGATTATTAGCCAATTAAATGAGTGACTGGGTAAAGCGGAGGAGAGGACAAAGCTTTGTATCTAGCGGGAAGCTTATCAAATACATTCCTATGAAATTGTTGGGCGTTCGTAAGGGACATTGCCGGTTCAAGAAGGTTTCCTGTCCTAATTCGGTGAATGAGTAGCTCCTCTCCGTCTCGGAATGTATCGGTTGAATTTGCTGCGGTGATGACATCCTGCAGATATTTGCCAGAGTCGTTCATTATTCTGTAAACCTTTTTTTGGTAAGGTGCCGATTCTTTATGTTCGCTGGTTTTTGAAACCGGCATTTCATTAAATTCAACCATTTTGTATATTGTTTCTGCCCAAGGTGCATCCGCTGAAACACTAACTTTTGTCCCGACCCCATATATATCTATAGGGGCCTGGTTTCTTTCAAGATCAGCGATTGAATACTCATCAAGCCCTCCACTCGCAATTACTTGTACGTAATTTAGGCCTGAGGCGTCTAACAGTTTTCTAGAGATTTCTGACAATTTTTGTAAGTCGCCACTGTCTAGTCTGACCCCAAAGAGCCTGTAGCCCTTTTTCTCCATCTCAAGACCAATTTTGACAGCATTCTTTAGGCCTTCAACTGAATCGTAAGTATCGATCAGAAATGTACATTCATGAGGAAATTCTTCTGCATACGCTCTAAATGCTTCCAGCTCTGTTTCAAATGACATCACGTATGAATGTGCCATAGTCCCAACCAGAGGTATTGAATAGTTAATTCCGGCATCAACTGTGGCCGTACCTGTGAATCCTACAAGGTGGGATTCTTCTGCTAGAGCAGAGGCGGCTAATTTGCTGTGTGCTCGCCTTGCCCCAAAGTCAATTACTGGCTTGCCCTGCGCCGCATGCAACACCCGAGTACATTTTGTTGCCAAAAGAGTATGTAAGTTGACAGTATTTATTAATATGGTTTCAACCAGTTGGCATTGAATGATAGGAGCTTTGATCTGAAGAACTGGTTCATTAGCGAAAATAATTTCGCCATCTCGGACAGACCAAACTTCTCCAGTGAATTTTATGTTTTCTAGATACATTAGAAAGGGTTGGTCAAATTTTTTCAGATTCCTCAGTGAATCGACAGATTCGCTACTCAATGAGAATTTTTTGATGTGTTGAATGCAATGTTCGATTCCTCCCGTTACGAGATATCCTCGATTTTTAGGTAATCCACGGAATGAGAGTTCAAAAATGGCTTCTTTCTCGCCATGTTTTCGCCAAAACGACTGACTCATGGTCAGCTGGTAATAATCTAGAAATAGGTCTGAAGTTGTAGACATGAACTTTCTATATGGTTTGTGGGTTGCAGAGCTTTCAACTGTTGTCTCGCAGTATTCGTCGTAGAATCTTGCCCGAGGGATTTTTTGGCACTGAGTCGATAAATTCGACTTCTCTGATCTCCTTGTAGGTAGCAACTTTTCCAGATATGAAATCCATAACATCACTTTCGGAGAGGATTGAATTTGATGATTTGACTACATAGGCTTTGGGTATTTCTCCCGAGTCCTGATCCTGTTTTCCTATTACAGCTGCGTCGCTGATGTCAGGATGTTGGAGTAGGAGCCCTTCCAATTCAGCTGGGGGAACTTGGAATCCCTTATATTTTATGAGCTCCTTTTTCCTGTCGAGAATCCAAACGTATCCCTCAGAGTCCATACTTGCTATATCCCCGGTATGTATCCAGCCGTCCTCAGTTAACGTTTCCGATGTAGCATCAGGGTTGTTGTAATAACCCATCATCACTTGAGGGCCTCGTATCATCAGCTCTCCAGGAGTATCCGTTGGGAGAATGGATTGGGGGTCGTCAACGTCCACTATTTTTTGCTCAGTATCAGATGTTGCTGGGCCGATTGACCCTGGTTTAGTGAAATGAGTTTCTGCGAAGTCAGCGTTAGTTAAAGGGGATGTTTCCGTCATTCCGTAGCCTTGAATAACGGAGCAACCTAGCACTTCCGATATTTTAATCTGTAATTCGGAAGAAAGAGGTGCTGCACCAAATAACGAAAGTTCGAGACTTGATAAATTCCAGTCTGAAATATTAGGGAATTGTGTTAGTCCCAACCCAACCGGAGGAACGGAAAATAATTTGTTGATTCGGTTATTCTGTATTAGGTCCAGAAATTCGACCATATCAAATCTTCCCATCATGACTTGAGTTGCTCCCACGGCGATGCATCCATTCATGAGGACGTTCATTCCATAGATGTGAAATAAGGGTAGGTGAACCAGAACTACGTCGTCGTGCAGGAACTTTGCCTTTCCGGATAATCCGACGAGTTGCTGAACATTACTAACAAGATTGAAGTGGCTTAGCATTACTCCCTTGGATAATCCTGTCGTGCCGGATGAATAGGGGAGGGCGGCCAAATCATTACTGGCGTCTATTTCAACCTCTGTTTCCATTGGAGGAGCAGTCTCTATTAAATTCCAAAATTCAGATTCATCTGAACCAAGAGTGATAATTATGGGTTCCAGCTGCGATAGAGACAAAGCCTTATCTAGGGTGAGGACTAAATCCTGGTGAACAATAATGACGCTACACTGGCTGTCATTAATTTGATGGGAAATCTCTAATTCTCTGTAGCCGGAATTTATAGTTGTTACTATGGCCCCAATTCGGGCAATGCCATAAAATGAAATAACGAATTCGGCGCAATTTGGAGAGAGTATTCCTACTCTATCTCCTTTATTGACGCCCTGCGCTGCGAGAGAAGCCCCAAACTTTATCGTAGCGTCTCTTATTTGTCGGTAAGAGAAAGACTTTCCTTTGTCGATAATTGCAGTTTTGTCTGGAAATTTAAGTGAGGTATTATCGAGAAGTTTGTGTATGGGATAAGAATCGTATGGTTTTAGGGAAGGTCGAAGCTGGTTAATTGAGCGCATGCTACCTCCTTAACGCTGGCTGTGCTGTAGATTTACATATTAAGAAAGGTACAGTGTGACATTTGCGTGAGGGAATCTAATTGCAAGTGAAGCCTGTCTTTCACGCTGTAGTGTTTTTTCGTAGTCTGAGAAGACTGTTTCTTCTGTCGGTTCCGTATGTGGACAGTCCTGGTGGCGTTCCAGAAAAGGACAGAGATGAATACTCTGGCTTCGGTCCCAGAATCCGACCATTTTCATAGGACCGTAGAGCGTTTCAACTGCGATTCGCAAATCGGAAATCACCTCTGTAGCTCTAAAAGATTGGCCTTCAATTTTAATTGTTACTTCTTCCATGACTGCTTTAACTGCTTTATATGATTAGGCATGTTCTTTAAAGTGATCCCAACCACCTGTTGAGTAGTCCATGGACTCTCCTGTTGGGCCTATAACCGTGACGCCTTCACTTCCTTCGGTGATTTTCCCTATTATTTTGAATCCAACGTCCGGCTTCTGTGATATTTTATCTTTCAGATTTCCCGGTATGGTAAAAAGTAGTTCGTAATCTTCCCCTCCACCGACGGCTAGCTGATCCCAAATATTGGGGAAACAACTTTGTAGGTTTTCGTGGATTGGGAGATCGTTTACGGACACCGTTGCTGAAACATTGCTCGCCGCGCAAATCTTCGACAGATCGTTTAGCAACCCGTCACTTATGTCCATCGCACATTTTATCCCTTGTCTTGCAAGTGAAAGACCTATCTCGATTCTAGGTAGGGGTCTAAGATGGGATTTGGTGAAGTGATCTTGTGCCTGCTTAGTTATAGATAAATGCTCCATTATGACTCTCAGTCCAGCGGCGGAGCAGCCCAAATGACCAGTTACTGCCACCAGGTCCCCGGGTCTGGCGGTGTCTCTTCTCATTACTGACGAATCCAAAGGAGCCCCCACTACAGTAACGGATATGAAAAAGGTGTCAGATCGGACGATATCGCCTCCTACAACTTTTCCGCCGTAAGACTCAGATATTTCAGCCATACCTTCGTATAGATCCTCAAGAGATTGCACAGTTTGGGTGGGTTTTAATCCGAGAGTTACAAGTGAATAGACGGGCGAGCAACCCATTGCAGCAATATCGCTCAAGTTAACTGCTATAGACTTCCACCCTAAATCGTTCATGGAGATAGATTCAGAGATGAAATGAACCCCTTCTACAAGAGTGTCTGTGGTGGCTACTTCAATCTTAGAGTCCATTTTGGCAACAGTAGCATCATCGCCGATCCCCAATAGTATATTGTCCAAGGAATTTCCCTGAACCGAATGACTATCGAGGACAAGTTGAAGTCTTCTTATCAGGTCGAATTCACTTATGGAACTAACTGTTACCACCGCATTAAGTTCCTTTTAATTAATACTTCCATTAACTAGTGGCAGATGCATACCGGTGAATGAACGAAGTAATCTTTGTGACAATTAGTATAACAATGGAGTTTCAGGGAGTATTTTTTCCGGTATTGGTGTTACCGTAACTTAGATGGAATAAGACTTCCCTGGAGATTTAAATGGACTCAAAGAAAATTATTACTATAACGGATGTGAAAGTTATTCCACTTAAAAAATTGGAGACTGTCGGAAGCATTGAACCTGCCTGGGATAAAGGTGGCCTCATGCATTTCAACAAAGGTGGAGGATCGTTTACGGAAGTGCACACAAGTGAGGGCATAGTAGGGATAGGTCCTGGAATGGACGCTTCTCTGGTTCCCTCAGTTCTCGAAATTGTTAAGGGAGAGGATCCATTTGAAATTGAAAAGATTTCACAACGTCTAAGATATTACGTTCAAACACTTCCCTACAGAGGTACAGCGGGAGTTGATATAGCCATATGGGACATCATTGGTAAAACTACAGGGCAACCACTTTACAAACTTTGGGGCGGATCGAAAAATAGAATGATGCCATACGCGAGCATGATCCTTCTATCTCATCCTGAGGAACGGGCCGAATTGGCCCAATCTCTGTCAGACGACGGATGGAAAGCAATCAAACTTCGGCTGCATCATGAAACAATTCAGGAAGATATCAGGACTGTGCAACTTGTCAGAGAGGCGGTTGGAGACTCGATGGATATAATGGTTGATGCCAACCAGGCTCAATCCTTTGGAAAATGGCAGCCAGGGGTAGTGTGGGATTATCGGCGAGCGTACGAAACCGGAAAACTTTTACAGGATCTCAATGTTTACTGGCTGGAAGAACCGTTGCAGAGATTTTCGTTTAAAGAACTAGCTCAGCTTAATCACTCTCTGTCTCTACCGGTGGCGGGAGGTGAAAATAATAGAGGTATTCATGAATTTAGCACGATGGTCGAAGAAGACGTCTATGGTGTTTTGCAACCGGAGAGCATGGTAATGGATGGAGTCACCGAATTGAGAAAAATTGGTACGTTAGCGGAATTATACGGGAAGAAAATAGTTCCTCATCACGGTGGAGGGGACATAGGAGTTATAGCTCATCTCCATCTGGTGGCATCATGGCAGCATGCCCCATATCTGGAACTACTAAATGACCCTCCAATTGGGAGCTATAAGCATAAGTTTGAAATTTTTGAGAATCCTCCCCAAGTTCATGATGGTTGGATTGATCTACCTAGTAGTCCTGGTTTGGGAGTGGAAATAGATTCTAGATTTGTTGGATAGAGACTGCGAATGTAAATAATTTATCACAGACTGATGTGGACTATTTAAATTTGCTAGATGGTTGCAACGCGTTTACTTTTAAACCTTTTCCAGTCCCATTCAGTCCCCCATCCTGGACCTTTGGGTGGCGTTACCCATCCCCTAACTGGCCTGATTGGGTTTAGTAGACCTATCTCCTCTCCCATTTCAGCACCTCGCGCTGGTGGGGCGTTTTCGAACCAATCAATGTTTGAAATGCCGCAGTCTATGTGGGCATGGACAATTCCAAACAATGGGCCGTAGGCGTTTGGCTCTACAGTAGTATTCAATTGGTCAGCTAATTTGGAGGCATTCAAAATTGGGGTCGTACCATGTCTACCATTCACTCTAAGAATGTCTATTGCACCTGACTTAAGCCATAGTTCGCTGATTTCGGGGTCATTCATAAGCGTCTCTGCACCGGCAACTGGTATTTCCAGTTGTTTACATAAATTCATATAATCTTCGTGGTGCCGGTCTGGCAGGGGTTCTTCAAGCCATATAAAACCGAGGTCCTGCAATTTTTTTCCAACCTGTACAGCCTCTTCAAATGTGTAATTCACAAGCGCGGCGTCGTGCATTAAACCAATATCATCACCAAATACTTTTCTGAATTCTTCAAACGTTTCTATATTTTTATCGACATCGAATGGAAGATGATCTTTTAGTACCTTGAATCCTGCCTCAATACCGGCTTCCCCATCACGTATCAATTCTTCTGGTGTGGCTCCAGCGGTATTGTAATAAGCCTGTATTTTCTCATTTGCCCCGCCCAGTAATTCAGATACCGGTAAATTTTTGACTTTGCCTTCTATGTCCCAGAGGCAGTTGTCGAAACCTCCGAACCATCCGGGTTCAAAGAAGCGACTTACTGCCCTAAGTTTGGATAGCAGTAGTTCCCGTTCTAGGGGATCTTCCCCTATCACCAGCTCCCTTAGTTGAGCTATCTGTCTCCAGTTAAGCTCTGTATATCTCCAATCTCCCACTGTACAAATTCCGTTAATTCCCTCATCGGTTATGACTTGCATAATTTGTACTGGGACGAGCCCACCAGTGGGAAAGGCCTGCTGCCACCTTAAATCAGCAGGATTTCCAACACGTACAACCTGAGTGATCGTGGGGTACATTGGAAGTTCGAAGACAGATATTTCTACTGACGTTATTTTCATAAATGATGTGTCTTTTGGAATAGGGATTCTTGTAACACTAGGAGGATGACTAAAATTGTTTCAGCGTTCAAATTTATCGTTGAGTTCGAGATTTTCGTCGAAACCCACATCCAACGAATGGATAAGCCGCGAAAGCATTGTGTAATATCCGACCGTAACTACAAAATCTATTGTTAATTGGGTGCCAAGCAGATGATCCAGTGCCTGATATGTGCGTGAAGTCACGGTTCCCGTTTTTACCAGTTCTTTGGCAGACTGGATAAAAATACCTTCCTTGGCCGGTAGTCCCATAGGCCCCTTGCCGGATAATATTGAATCGATCACCTCGTCTCTCACTCCGGCCTTTCTGGCTACAGGCTCGTGTTGCGCCCATTCGTAACCGTTATTTAACTCTTTTGCAGTGGTTAGAATGGCGGTTTCTCTTATTATTGGGTCGAGGTTTGATTTGTACCTAATATATTCTCCAACAGAAGTTACGACCTCAGTTGCTTCTGGATTATTTAGGAGGGCGGAGAACACGTTGGACACGCTGCCTCGGGTCTTAGCTATTTGGTCGTATATCGATTGGTGTTGTATGGCTAGATCATCTCGTTGTACGTAAGGGACTCGTGCCATGTGTTTTCCTCGCAGTGGTAAATTTATCTGGTGTCAGTGAGCCGCTAGGAAGCGAGTCAGACACATTATCAATAGGGTAACTAAGTAAAATGGGGCTCCCCAGACAAAATGTGCTTGTTTGTCTTGGCAAGAACCCCTGGTGGGCCTGCCTGGACTCGAACCAGGGACCTCAGTCTTATCAGGACTGCGCTCTAACCAGCTGAGCTACAGGCCCATGAAGGGCTAATTGGGTACAGGCTAACAATTGTACAACCGCCGGACACATATTTTCTATTACATCCATTTTCAACCTGCGGTTTCTGTATATATTTCCATACCCTGAATGTGACGTATATTCATTCTTAACAGAGTTGGTATTCTCTGCAGGAACCAATCAATTTAAACATCTGGAGGATCGCCTCCTGGGGAATATTATCTACCTTTTCTTCCCCATTAACATTCTTTATAGCTTTACTTGCCACGTTGACAAGTTCAAGCCTCGTATCTTCCCCGATTTTGTCAAGACCGAGAGTGTCAATGCAAGCGTCAACAAAAGAGTCAGGATCAACACTTTTCGCTGTTTTGGCGTTCAGTTTTACGATCATTTCTTTCACTCCAGGTTGGCTATGGTCCCCCAGATGACTAGTCACAAAATTGACTCTTTCCACCAGGCTGCCACTGGAAATCCATTCTTCACCCGTATGCCAGCCCTCAACCGATGGTGGATCTAGTAGTTTCTGACCCATGAATCCGG
This sequence comes from uncultured Chloroflexota bacterium, assembly GCA_913048525.1. Lineage (GTDB taxonomy): Bacteria > Chloroflexota > Dehalococcoidia > Lucifugimonadales > UBA826. The sequence continues at coordinate 27,232 of CAJWWP010000008.1, read as the reverse complement.
ACTCTTCCATGATTGTAAAAATACCGGTTTCCCCACCAACTGGTGTCTGATATTCTCCAGTCTTTCGTAGTGTACCTATAACGAGTTCCACCGGGCTCTTTACTCTCATGAATGCTGATTCCTTAAAAAATTGGGAGTTGAATACATCCCGAAGAACTTTCCCTATGGAATGGTTATGTCTGTGGTATGAATTCGAAATGAAATCTATCGCTTCTGGGTCTCTGGGGATTGTTTCAGACCACTGAGGTACCGGTACTTCGTCAGCAACAAAGTAATTGTAAATGTGTCTAGCTATAAATCGGGCTGTTGCCTCTTGCCGGGCTATGATTTCTATAATGTCTCGCCCATCAAAATGTCCCTGTTCGCCCAGAAATGTTTTGGCACCGTCGTCGTGGTCTGCTTCACGAAATTCATAATGCCATTGAATTCTTCCATAGGGCCAAATTGAATCCTTGAATCCCATTGTAGACATGTATTCACCATTCTTGACAGTCCAACCGGTGAATGCTCTCGCGCACTCCTTGATATCGTCTTCTGTATAGTTCCCCACACCCATTGAAAATAATTCTAAAATTTCTCTCCCATAATTTTCATTTATAGAGTCTTTGTGGTTGTCGTGATTGTCCAACCAGACCAGCATAGCTGGGTCCATGGAGAGTTCTTCAAGTAAATCATCGAATTTTCCTAATCCACATCTACTGAACATTTCAACCTGGTTGTTCAATGAACCCAAGTTATTTAACTTTAGTTCGGCAGTTGCGAAGATTCCGTGCCAAAATAGGGCGATCTTTTCTTTTAGTGGAATATCTGTAGATATCAGTCGATAGGCCCAGTAGGCGGCATTATGCCCCTGCATAGTGTGAAGGTCTACGTGGCGTCTGAATATGAGGTCATCAGGTATTGAATTTTCTGCTCTGTCGTCAAGGAATTCTTCCACTGCATCCTCGTACGACATTGCCGAGTAAAAATCCAATTCGGATGAAGTTGCTCCAAATCCTGCTCTTCTCGCAAGGTGGGCTATTAGTTCTCTATGGTTCTGTTCCATCTGCCGCTCCATTTCTAAAGAAGATTTCTAGGAATCTTCTTTTCTGTTGTTGTAAATCTATGACTGCTCGTAGACTTGTATTCTGTGCCTGCTATGTTCAGTAACATAGAGTTTGTCATCTGAATCAATTTTGACCGATACAGGGCCCCAGAAAATTGGTTCAGTTTGAGAAGCAGTGTGATATGGGGTTTGAAGGTGTTTAGGGAGGTTCTGCACAAGTAAGTCGGATTCTTTTCGTAGGTCATATTCATCCGGATTTACTTCGAGCCACTCCTCTGCCCATGTGGACAGGGTTGCTTCCCCCTGGAGTAACTGATGAAAATCTCCATCTGGAGTCAAAACTTGCACTCTTTCATTTCCCCAGTCTGCGACATAGATCAGGCCTTTACTATCAACTGCCACTGAACTGGGTCGGTGCAATTCACCGGGTTTTGTCCCAGAAGCCCCGAAGGAATCGATGAAGTCACCATCACATGAAAATTTTTGAATTCGATCGTTTCTCCAATCTGCGATATAAACATTGTCCTCTTGGTCTAACGTCAGCCCCCAGGGTAGATTGAATTCGCCTGGGTTTTCCCCTTCTTTACCCCACGTTGATATAAATTCACCATCTGGACCAAGTTTGGTGACACAACCTTTGTATTGTTCTACAACAAACACAGAGTCATCGCTACCGTGACCAATGCCAGCTGGACCTTTAAAAGAACGGGGAGAATTGTTGTGTCCCCATCTTTCTAGAAATGTACCTTTGTTATCAAATATCTTGATTTCATTTAGATATTCATCAGTAATAAACACGCGGTCCTGACTGTCAAACGAGAGGCAAACGGGAGTGACAAAGTTGTCATTTTCGGACCCAGGTCCCGTCCCAAACTCCTCCAACCATTCTTCTTCATATGTAAATATCTGGATTCTCACTCCACGGCTGTTTAGTCCACCCATTCGGTTTATCAGGAAAATTCTTCCATCAGAACTGAAGTCGATATCGTATGGGTAGTTGAAGCCCCTTCCAATGGGCTGATTAGAATTAAATCCTAAGGTTTTTAAGTATTTGATATGGCTCATAATTCCTCAGACTAAAACGTTGATGTAGCTCTATAACATCATCAAATCTATTTTGGAATATTTTTTGCTACTTCTGATATGAATTTCGACATACTATCCGTTATTTCTGAAGTGGATTCGCCGGGGAAACTAAGAATTAGATGATTAACTCCTAACTCTTTGAGTTGGATTATGTCTTCCTGAATCTGATCTGGCTCACCCTCAAACCAGCGAGCCCTGTTACTGGAACCATCACTGGCCATGTCAAACCAATTTGCACTGTATGCCAAATCTATGGTCGCGGGATCTCGATTGTAGGATTCAGCATAATCTTGTAGCCGGTTTATTCTTTCTCGGAGCAGTGCGGCTGAGTCCAGAGGAAATTTGGGATTCGTTCCTATCGGATACCAGCAATCCCCTAGAGTGGCTGCTCTACGTAATGCTGGGCTGCTCTCTCCGCCTACCCAGATCGGCGGATGGGGTTTCTGTACGGGCTTAGGGAGGAAGCTTAGATTGGAAAAGTTAGCATACTTTCCTTCAAATATTGGATTGTCTTCCGACCACAGCTCCTTGAAAACCTTGATATATTCACTTCCAACTGCACCCCTTTCATCGAAAGATGGTGCAGCGAGGGCTTCAAATTCTTCCCTCATCCAACCAACACCGCATCCGACATTCAACCGGCCCTTTGAAAGTACGTCAATGGTAGCTAACATTTTTGCTGTTAGGACTGGGTTACGGTGCGGGAGCACCATAACTGAAGTAAGTAATCTGAGGTTCTTAGTAATCGCTGCTACAGCCATCAGGGTGGTTAACTGCTCAAGGCACTCTCCAGTATCCTGCCCGGCGAAACTACCATCCTCGTTGTAGGGATAGATGGAGGCGATATCTCTTGGCACCACCACATGATCGCTTACCGTAACTATGTCGAAGCCTAGGTCTTCTCCTACAGTGACTATTTCAGTGATGGATTCAATATTGGCCAGTGGTCCTCTCATCGGTATCCCAAATCCAAATTCCATAACTCACCTCACATATCGGTAGATTTATTAGCTAGGATCGTATTCCTCAACAATTTCCACTGGGGTATTGCGAGCTACAATCAATTCGAGCGGCTCAGTAAGACTGTCGTTTACAGGTTTGTGCAAAGAACCCTGTGGGACATATATGAAGTCACCGGCTTCTATTGACAGAGTAGTTTCTAGCTTAGGACCGGTTAAAAATTTCCCACTTCCCTTAGAAACATATATTGCCGACTCACAGTTTACGTGATGATGGGGACTTGAGGCGCATGCAGGAGGTATGGTTGCCACCGCGAGATGAATCCCTTCAGCTCCAACCAGTCCTTGGGAAACGCCAGCTAACCTAGTCATGCTCCCGGAAGAAATCTCCACTTCAAGCTTGTCTGATTTTATTACTTTACATTCTGCGTCAGAGTGTTTGTTCATATCAGCAGTATAATCACCTATAAATTTTAGTGTCAATCAGTCTTTAATAACTACACATCCACCTTTGCTATGACGGCGGCATTTGCAATTAGTGTGAAGTCTCCAGAGCCTTCTCGTCCTTCGATTTCCAACCCCCCTTTGACAACATTGAGTTTGCCAGTTCCGTGCGGTAAAACCGCTAGGACGGTTTCTTCATCCACTTCATCTGGTCGTGAGATAGCGATAGTGACCTCTACAATCATGTTCTTCGAGGTGTCTGGACCAAATAGCCCGAGACCCATTAGGCTACTTTGGTGCACTGCATTCCAGACGGCTCGCCTGGCGGCCTCAGTTGCATTGTGTCCGTGAAGGTCTATACCTGTACCAATTTCAAGTATGAGTGGTTGATGAGTCATCATAATTCTCCGTAGATGTTAATTTGAGTTGAGTAACCTGAGTACGACTTGCTACAATCACATTCCAAGTCGATTTAGTCAAGTTGCGGCAGTAGCTCAGGGGTAGAGCATCTGCTTCCCAAGCAGAGGGCCGTGGGTTCGAATCCCATCTGCCGCTCCATACATCTATGCTCTTTTTTTAAAGGCAGGGTATTGATTTTAAAAGTGGATGGTTTCTATTCAAATCCCTAATTTTGGTCTAAACAGGCATGACACCAGTGCTGTTTCAGCTTATGCCGAAGACGTCAGGCGCTCAGAGTCTTCAGGCTGGGATGCGGCTTTTCTACCTGACTCACAACTCCGTAGAAGAGACACCTATGTACTGCTGGCTGCTGCCGCCAATTTCACAAGCAAAATAAAAATTGGTCCTCTGCTAGCAAACCCGGTGACAAGGCATCCAACTGTAACAGCTTCCAGCATATCAACTATAGGGGAACTAGCATCAGGTAGAACGATTTTGGGACTAGGAATCGGGGATACCGCTGTCAGACTAGCAGGTTTGAGACCAGCGACGGTTAGAGAACTCGAATCCTCGGTGCGTATTATACGGTCATTGCTATCTGGATCACCTGTTGATGTTGGTTCGAGTAAACCCGCTATTCTTCCCTTTGCTCATGAAGTTCCCGTTTGGGTAGCCGCCGGAGGACCGAAGACTTTGGAGATGGCAGGTTCAGTTGCAGACGGCGTTTTTATAAGGGTTGGAACTGATATACAAAATGTGAAAATCTCGGTTGAAAAAATAAGAGAAGGAGCGGAAAAGGCTGGTCGCGACCCTCTTTCTGTTCAACTGGGAGCTGTTTTCCACACCGTTTTTGTGGATGACTCTGACAAGGCCTTATTAATGGGTAAATCTATGGCTGCAGGCTACTTCGAATATTCTCCTATGTTGATGGATAACCTTGGACTGGGTTGGGCAGGACCCTCACCAACCCATATAAAGGAAAAATTTGATATTTGGCCCGATTTTCATCATGCCCAAGACTTGCTCGCCAGCGGTAGAGCCGTTGACTTTCTTTCTGATGAACAGGCTTTTGCATTCTCCCTGCTTGGGAATTCAGGAATGATTACTGCGCAGATCGTTGACCTAATTAGGGCTGCGAATGCTTTATCAATTAACTTCGACTATGTCGTACTTCACCCGATCCCCAATCCGCCGTCTCCAGATTTGGGGCCAGAATCTTATATGGAACGCGTCCCGACTGAAATAATTGCAAATGTAAAAAAAATATTGAGCTAATTCCGAAGATGGAATGTTGATTATTATTATGAAAGGTTCATAAAAATGAGCGAACACAAGATAAGGAACGTCCGAGTAATATTGACCGAGCCCGACGATATACGGCTTGTGATAGTAAAGGTCGAGACTGACGAGCCAGAACTTTACGGTGTTGGGTGTGCTACTTTCACCCAAAGACCCAGCTCTGTAGTTGCAGCTGTTGAGGATTATCTCTCTCCATTTTTAATCGGGAAAGATCCAGCTGATATTGAGGACATATGGCAATCTTCTTACGTCTCCTCTTACTGGAGAAATGGACCTGTCTTAAATAATGCCTTGAGTGGTGTGGATCAAGCTCTCTGGGATATAAAGGGCAAAATCGCATCTATGCCTGTGTACGATCTTTTTGGAGGTAAGGCACGAAGTTCGGCTGCGGTGTATGTTCACGCTAACGGCTCAGAGCCTAAAGAAGTTGAAGAGAAAGTCAGAGAATACCTGCAGGAAGGGTTTCATCACGTTCGTGTTCAAGTGGCAACTCCAGGCTATGCCACTTACAGTAATAAAGGGTCAGAAAGTCTGAGAATTGAATCCGGATCCGGTCCAAGAATTGGGACTGATCGCATTTTTCGACCATTGCCCGGTGCGTTGCACGCTCATCCAGGCGGTATTTTTGAGCCGATCCCTTATATAAAATCTGCGGTGAGCTTATTCGAGCATATTCGATCCACGATTGGATGGGGTGTTGAGATTCTTCATGACGTCCACGAGCGTATCCCTCCAATTCTAGGAGTTGGCTTGGCCAAGGACGTTGAAGAGTATAAATTATTCTTTTTGGAGGATTTATTTTCTCCGGAGGACAATGAATACTTCAGGATGGTCAGAAACCAGACAAGTACCCCGATTGCAATGGGAGAGCTTTACAATAATCCCCATGAGGTCATCCCTATGGTTAAAGATCGACTTATCGATTTTCTACGGATTCATATCTCACAGATTGGTGGTTTAACCCCCGCGAGGAAACTGGCAGCATTGTGTGAAGCTTTCAATGTCAGGACTGCGTGGCATGGTCCAGGAGATACCTCTCCCGTTGGGCATGCTGCTAATCTTATGCTTGATCTTAATACGATAAATTTTGGGATTCAGGAATACGCAATATTCGGGGCTAATACAAAGGAAGTTTTTCCAGGATGCCCTGAAGTTAGTGATGGCTATATGTGGCCGAATGGAAAACCAGGACTGGGAATAGATGTAGACGAGTCTTTAGCAGCAAAATTTCCCTTCAAAGAACGAGCATATGGTGGCGCATGGGACACTGTTAGACGAGCGGATGGCAGCGTTGTGAAACCGTGATTGTCCATATTGGTAGAATTCTAGTTCGTTGGAAATTTGATTGCTTTATAAATGAATTTCCTTAACAAAAAAGTAGGAGGCGGTGTTGTCTTACAAAATCGATTTTAATTGCGACATGGGCGAGAGCTTTGGTATGTATAAAATGGGCTTTGATGAGGAAGTTATCAAGTATATATCCTCAGCAAATATAGCCTGTGGGTTTCATGCCGGAGACCCGATGTGGATGCGTCGGACTGTCGTTTTGGCTGAGTCACATGGTGTTGCTGTTGGAGCACATCCTAGTTACCCAGATTTAAATGGATTCGGGAGAAGAAACCTCTCAGCTGACCCTGAGGAGGTAAGGAACGACGTCGTATATCAAGCCTCTGCTCTGTCAGGGTTCACCGATTCAAAAACTATCCAACATGTTAAACCTCATGGTGCAATGTATAACCAGGCGGTCGCCGACAAGGAATTAGGGGAAGCCATATGCAGTGCGGTTATGGAGGTTCAGGATGATGCGATATTGTTGGCTTTGTCCGGATCGCAATGGGTAGAAACAGCTAAGGGTTTGGGAATGAGGGTTGGGAGAGAAATATTTGCTGATAGGGCCGTGAATGATGATGGCACATTAGTCTCTAGGCGTCTTCCTGGATCCGTTATACATGATACGGAAGAGGTAGTTGATCGAAGTTTACGTATGGTAACTGAAGGTAAGGTTATTTCGGTAAATGGAAATTTGGTAGAAGTGGAAGCCGATAGTATATGCCTTCATGGGGATACCCCTGGTGCTGTAGATATGGCAAAGTCTCTAAGATCGGCATTTGAACGTGAGGGAATAGAAATAATGCCTCTCGCAAAATTAGTATGACCATGGCTACGGAATCCAAGGACTATTTTGGCTCCTATCCCCAAATAACAGATATTGGGGATTCCGCGTTAATGGTGGTACTTGGTGAAGGGGTCAACCCAATTACGAATAGTCTCGTACATACAATGGTGCGTGAAATTCAGGATTCAGGGTGGCCAGGAATTAGAGAAGTGGTACCGGTCTATTCTTCGTTTGTCGTTCACTATGACCCTCTAAAACTCTCTTCCATAGCACTCACTACTTTCATCGAAAACATTCATGGATCCGTAGATTCAAAGAATAGTTCTGGAAAAAGAAGAATAATTCTTCCTACATTTTATGGTGGTGATTTTGGCCCGGACCTTGACTCAGTTGAAGAATTGACTGGATGTTCCCTGGAGGAAATTGTCAAGATTCATTCTGAGACAGATTATTTAGTGTATGCGCTTGGATTCAGTCCCGGATTCCCGTACCTTGGTGATCTCGATTCAAGGTTGCATTGCCCTAGATTGGATTCTCCGCGAGTGGAAGTCCCCGCCGGGTCCGTCGCTATAGCTGAAACTCAAACGGGAGTCTATCCTGTACCAAGTCCCGGAGGATGGCGGCTAATAGGTAAAACTCCGGTGTCCCTATTCAATCCTTTAAGGGATTTACCCGCTCTCCTGAGACCAGGTGATCGCCTAAGATTTGTTCCTATTGAATCGAAAGAAGAATATAAGGAAATCGAGAATAGATGTAAGACAGGTGAATATGTGCCAGAGGTAATAAATTTGTGATTACGGTTATTCAACCAGGTACCTTCACCACCGTCCAAGATTTAAGGCGTGTTGGATTTCAGTCTGCTGGTGTTCCAGAATGTGGAGCCGTCGACAAATTTTCCATGAGGTGTGCCAACCTTTTAGTTGGCAATTTGGAATGGGAACCGGTTTTGGAAATAACTCTCTTTGGCCCTCAAATAACCTTCGATAATCCGGCTATTGTTGCTGTAACAGGAGCAAATTTATCGCCAATCCTTGACGGGGAATCTGTTGAAAACTGGACTTCTTTTTCAGTACCAGCGGGCGGGATATTGAGCTTTGGTGGTCCTGTTACTGGGGCGAGATCTTATCTGTCCTTTGCAGGAGGGATTCGGTCATCACCAGTTGCGGAGGTGATGGGTAGTTACTCAACATATGTACCGGGTGGATTCGGAGGGTTTGGAGGCAGACCCTTGAAAGCAGGTGATGAACTGGAGATTGGAGAAGCGAACTTAAATGAGTACAAACAAAGGGAATTTCCCTCTCACCCTCAGTTCTCTGAGGACGCTTTATTAAGGGTGCTCCTTGGGCCTCAGGATCACTTATTTACCGACGACTCCATTCAATTAATTAGTAGCTCTGATTATCAGGTCTCTGTAGATTCGGATAGAATGGGAATTAGGCTAGAAGGTGTTCCTTTAACTCATCTCAATTCCCCCGATGTAGTATCAGATGGGACCGCATTCGGGACAATTCAGGTTCCCGGGTCAGGGCTACCGATTATTCTGTCGGCGGATAGGGGAACAACAGGGGGATATCCCAAAATAGCCACTGTAATTTCAGCTGATCACTCAAAATTGGGACAATTGATACCTGGGAACACGGTGAGATTTAGTGTCGTAAGTAGAAAATTGGCTTTGAAGGCTCTCAGGCAACAAGAAAGAATGCTTGATTCACTGAGGGATTTACCAACAATCAGTAGTGTTGTGAAGGTCTCGGGAGAGATAATCGACGTGGTTGATGAGACCGGCCAGATGTTTCCATTGGATGGTTCAGGGTACAGATTTAATGCTTCAGTCAGGCATAGTGAACATGTTGAGAATGTTGAGATCAAGATAGAAGATTAGTGGCTTACTTACGCTGGGCTGCTATGCCGCCAAGGTAAGAATTTAGGAGGTATATATGTCAAAGAAAATGGCTGTTGTTGGTGCCGGTGCAGCAGGAAGTTATATCGGGGCTTTTTTGACTCGCGAGGGTTATGATGTGACGATTTTGGATATGTGGGGTGACCATGTAGAGATGATGAGGAGTGAGGGGCTCAAGGTTACAGGGACTCAGGGTCCTTTTGAGGTGCCTGTTAACGCCTACCATTTTACCGATGCTATGCAGCTTAACGAAGAGTTTGACGTTATTTTTCTGGCAGTGAAATCTTACGATACTGAATGGGTGGCTCATTTTGCCAAAAGGCTTCTAAAACGGGACGGGGTTATGGTAGACAACCAAAACTGTATGAACGATTCTTTGGTCGCCTCCGTTGTTGGTTTTGAAAGGGCCATTGGTTGTGTTATGTCGAGCATAACAGTAGGTCTTTGGGAACCAGGACTCGTCAACAGAGGTGGGGCGATAGGCAGGGATACGGGCCATGATGTCTTCAGAGTGGGAGAGTTGCATGGAAGGATTACACCTAGAGCTGAAGAGATTGCAGAAATACTTTCATGTATAGACGCTTCCCGACCTACCTCAAATATATGGGGTGAGAGATGGTCCAAACTCGTAACCAATGCCTCTTCGAACCCTATTACAGCGATGACAGGGTTAGGATCTTCCAGTGCTGGTGAGATCGCAGAGGCTAGGAGATTGCAGATCGAAATATCCAAAGAATGTTGTCAGGTTGGTCTTGCTCAGAAATTCGAGATTGAGCCCATTAAAGGACTTTCCGCGGAAAAATGGGCTGAGGCTGATAAAGGCGATGTTTTTGAAGAATTAGATGCCAAGTTTCTTCCCGATGGCGGGAGAGGAGACTGGAAGTCTTCAATGTCACAGGATGTTACTAAGGGAAGAAGGACTGAAATTGAATTTATGAACGGATTTATTGCTCAGGAAGGCAACAGGTTCGGTATACCGACACCAGTTAATTCCGCTATTACCTCGGTGGTTTCCGAAATAGATGCTGGAATTAGAAAGCCCGAGGAGGGGAATATTAGGGAAGTTATGTTAAGAGCAGGTCTCAGTTAACTTCAACGAATTATGGATTTTTTCGGAGAATTAACCACCTGGTTTGCAGGTTTTGCTGGGAGTGAATGGGCTGTTATAGTACTGGCCATAGCTACTTTCTTGGAATCCATATTCTCTCCAATTCCTCCGGACCCTCTATTGATCCCAATGTCAGTGCTAAGGCCAGACATGGCCATTTGGTACGGTTTAGTAGCTACGATAGCCTCCTTATCAGGAGCTTTAGTTGGGCATTGGTTGGGAGCTCGCTTCGGAAGGCCTATTCTTTCCCGATTTACTTCTGAATCTAAGGTAGATTTAGCCGAGTCATTTTTTGATCGGTATGGTGCTTGGGCTTTGCTTGCTGCGGCGGTGACCCCGATTCCTTATAAGGTCTTTGCTATACTGGCGGGCGTTTTAAAATTTGACAGGAAAAGATTTTTGATTGTCTCTCTCATTGGGAGAGGAGCTAGGTTCATAGGTCTTGGAATATTACTGTTTTTATTCGGCGAACAGATCCAACACTTTATCGAACAAAATATTCAAAAGCTTTCCCTATTCGGATTGGCAGCGGTTGTTGTTTCTTGTTTGTGTTTATGGATGCTGGTTAAATTCAGGAGCAAACTTGGTGTTTCATAAGGCAACGGTTTGGTTTCTAGAGATCCAGTCTGGCCTGCAGTTTATCTCCACTGGTTTTTCCTAAGTACTTTATCCCGAGGTGGTCATAAGCTTTTCTGGTTGCCATTCGACCTCTTGGTGTTCGGTCAAGGAATCCAAGTTGTAGCAAAAATGGCTCATAAACGTCCTCAATAGTTTCTGATTCCTCATTTATTGAAGCTGCTATGGTGTCCAGGCCCACAGGGCCTCCATCAAACTTATCTATGATACATATTAGGACGTCTCTATCAACACCGTCTAAACCAAGCACATCCACACTCAGATCTTGCAAGGCGTTAGAGGCTACTTCCCCTGTTATTATGTTGTCAGCGATAACCTGAGCGTAATCTCTGACCCTTCTTAATAGCCTGTTAGCCACTCTGGGGGTTCCTCGAGCTCTTTTTGCTATCTCGACGATTCCTTCCGCTTCCGCTTCCACTTCCAGTATTCTAGTTGATCTCTCCACAATTTTAATCATGTTGTCGACGTTGTAGAAATCAAGCCGATTTATCGATCCAAAGCGATCCCTTAGTGGCGCACTTAGCATTCCATATCGAGTGGTAGCTCCAATTAATGTAAAGGGTTTTAGAGACAAGTTCATACTGCGAGCTTTCAAACCTTTGTCAATAACCCAGGTGACAAAAAAATCTTCCATAGCTGGGTAAAGGACTTCCTCCACTACCCGATTTAATCTATGAATTTCATCAATAAAGAGAATTTCATCTTGTTGGAGTTGACTTAATATGGCAACCATGTCTCCAGGGCGTTCAATGGCTGGACCTGAGGTTGTCTTAATGCGCACACCCATTTCCGAAGAAATTATGTTGGCGAGTGTAGTCTTTCCTAATCCTGGAGGTCCGTAAAGTAGAATGTGGTCTAGTGGCTCACCACGTTGTTGGGCCGCAGTGATGGCTATACCGAGGTTTCTCTTAATGCTATCCTGTCCCACGTATGAATCAAGGCTGCGCGGTCTAAGGCTATTGTCAAGAGAATGATCATCCTCTTGATTTGATCCGGAAACTAGCCTATTTTCATTCAAATTATTTGAACCGTCCGGGGACATTGGTCTACGCATATCGCATTCTAGTTTTCGGTCGTATAAAGTGTCAATTGGTCAGGGTGACTTAATAATTGAATTGAGAGGGCTTTATGGCAGACAACCTTCTTTCGGAAGAGGAATCCCTTCTTCGTAACACGGTGCGAGATTACTCAAACGATGTTCTTGCAGAAAGAGCGGCGGATTATGATGATTCGGGGCTTTTCCCGTGGGATAACTTCAAAGAACTTGGTGATATGGGTCTTTTAGGCTTAGGGATAGGTGAGGAATATGGAGGGAGCGGTGGAACTACGCGACTCGTCGCCTTGGCTGCTGAGGAGATTGCCAGAGGATGTGCGGCGACGTCGGTCGTATATATAGCTCATTTGTCTTTGTGTACACAATTCATAAATCGATATGGTAGTGAAGACCAAAAAAACAAGTACCTTCCTGACTTGGCATCGGGGAAAAAAGTTGGAGCGTTTGCACTGACTGAACCTGGAGCGGGGAGTGACGCGGCAGCCATAATAACGAATTCTGTTAGGGCAAACGGCCATCTGGTCGTAAATGGCAACAAAACTTATATAAGTAATGCTCCAGAGGCCTCGGTTATAGTGACTTTAGTCACGAGGGATCACTCTCTTAACCATAAAGGCATCGATGCTTTAATTATTGATGGGGATGTGGAGGGAATTACTGTTAATAAGCTAGAAGGAAAGATGGGTGTTAGAGCTTCTACTGTTGGGGAGATAATTTTCGATAACTGTCAGATCCCTGCAGTGAACCAGATGGGTGGCGATGGGGTTGGATTCCGACAGACTATGGAGGTTCTCAACGCTAGCAGGATCTCGATTGCAGCCCAGTGCGTTGGGATTGCCCAATCGGCTCTTGATGCATCAATTGAATATGCAAAAAATCGTAAAGCTTTTGGCGGTACGTTGAGCGACTTGCAAGCGATTCAATGGATGGTGGCGGACATGGCAACCGAGACGGAAGCAGCAAGACAACTGGTGATGAATACAGCTTCTCTAAGGGATGCCGGATTGCCTTTTAACACAGAGGCTTCTATGGCCAAATTGTTTGCCTCAAGAGTGGCTATGAATGCTGCATATAAAGCTGTTCAAATCCATGGTGGGGCTGGCTATTTTTCCCCAACTCCTGTTGAGCGTTATTTCCGGGATGCAAGAGTTACAGAGATATATGAAGGCACTTCAGAAATACAGAAAATGGTAATTGCCAGGAACATACTGACAGGTTAATGGCCCATTCCCATTTTTAGTCGCTGGAATGTTTTACCTGCAGTGAGTTCATTTATGTCATAGACCTATTGCCGCAACCTTTCAAGATTATGTGCCGTACCTTTTGAATTTTTCCAGCTGCAACAATTAGAAAAAAGAAGTTTAATTGACAATCACTTACCTTCCTGATGTATGGTTAGAGCCCTTTTCTAATTACCTTTTTTGTAAGTGGTTTAAGTAAGAATGAAAGAGAACTTGTATATTGATTGATGTTAGCTACTACTTGACGTTGGCTGTTGCCAGTCTGGTGTGTTACATATTCGGTGCCCTTCCATTTGCCCATCGACTTAGTCGCCGAAAGGGTATAGATATTTTTAAAACAGGGACTGGATTAGCGGGAGCCTCTAATGTTCTAAAAACGGTCGGTAAAGGCTCCGCCGTTTTGGTGCTCGTTTTTGATTTAGCGAAGGGTGCTCTAGCGGTAATCGTTTCAGGAATGATGGGAATAGAGGGAATTGTGATTCTTATACCGGCTTCCTTTGCGGTTCTTGGACACTGGAATTCTGTTTTCACAAGATTCAAAGGAGGGGATGGCATGGCTATTGGGGGAGGGGTTGCGATAGCACTTTTTGGTTATTTTGCAATTTTGGCCTTGGTTGTAACGGCTCTTGTCTCAATTTTTGCCCAGAGGCTTCCATTTTCTTCTCTCACCGGCATTGTATTTGGGTATATATTTTTGGCCCTTTCTACATCGATACTGGCAAAAAATGAGCTTGGAACGTTGGCTATGTCATTTGGGATTGTTATAGGTTTGATATTTATTCATGCGGTTTTAGGACACAGCAAGAGAAACAGGAAAGGCGAGCACTTCGAAGAGTCAGAAACCACCAGGATATAGGTTAAAGTGACTTATGAGGCGCTCGATTTCTAGTCAGGTAAGAGAATATTCTCTTTATTCATTAACAGAAATTCTGAAAGATTTGCGTCCACTAAAAACACAGTGGATTGAGAAGGGGTTTTTACATAGTAGGTCAATTCATCATTGCGAATAAATTTGAGCCGTGTTGTCGGAGAGTTGGCTCCTTCGAAGGTGTTTATTCTGATGGCTCCGTCTGGGGCTGCAAAATCGAGGGCCTTTTGTTCGATATCTTCGACGAATCCCATAGCTGGAAGTACCGCGAGGGCCTGAAGAATCATGTCAATAACTCTTTCATCTGCCATCCCTTCTAATCCAGACTGAGAACTCACTTCCCAACCGGACTCTACCTTAGTAACTGAGAAACCCAAGCTGCTGTCAGGGTAGATAAAATCAAAAGATTCTATATCCCCTGGGGGAATAGAAGCTACGATGGGATTCCTCCAGGAATCCGAGTTTGCTGAAAATACATTATCTCTGGAGCAAGGTATTCCGTAGACTTCGTCTTTTCCGGCTTTTCTCACATAGCAAAGTTTTACTTCGGGGGACCATTTCCCCACCAGGAATTCTTCCTGAACCGCTTGTCCTAGGTAGAACGTTAGCTCGATTCCACTATTTTCGTCTACGCCGAGAACAGAGTGATGCTTTGGATTTCTTGCAACAAGTTGAGCATCAGGTATGTCAGTTACATGCAACCAGAAGTCACTCATACGAGGAGCAAAAGTAGGATTTTTACCGACACGCCAGTCTACCTCACCCATACGCACTAATTCTGCTCGTTCTCCTGATTTAGAAATCTCAATTCTATCAATTACATCCTGAGTGATGGGCATCAGTCCTTCCATTCTGAAGTCCGTTCCACCTGATGAAATAACTCTGTACAAAATACCAGCTACCCCAATGGCTATAAGTGCCATGAGCACAAATCCTACCTGCTTGCTTTTCATTCAGAAGACTCCTGATCTTGGGCAGTCACTTGAGATGGTGCCCCCTGAAGCCCTCTTCTCCAATTTCCCTTGAACCCCTTTGTCCGTCTCACCCAAAACCTGAGTAAACCAGTGAGTATTAATAAAAGTGGTACGCCTCCTATATTGCTATACTGAACCAGGTTTCTGTGCCGGTCAGAGGAGAAAACCATATTTCGCTCAGACACTACCTTTGATCTGACAGAGGCTAATTTATCTTCTTGAGCTAACCAGTCAAGAAGGTTGAGTCCCAACAACACATTGTTGGAAAATCTCTGAGTCGCAGATTCGGAAAGCCAGTCGGCGTCCCCTACGATGACTACCCTAGATCCATTAGAGCCTTCAGCTGTAACGGCCAGATCACTGGAAAAGAAATTAATCTGTAAAGGATCCGTGAAGACTGGAGAGTCTGGTTTTAGGTTTCTGAAACTGTCATCTACCGCAGCGTAACTTGTACTCCTTATTAAAGGGGTAATTGAATATTTGGAATCAGGTAAATCCAAGATTCCCAATGTATTCGCCCAAGGCAAAACAACGGTGTCTACATTACCTGCTACCTTATTGTCTTCTACGACCGCGCGTATCCAATATGGATAAGGAAGTATGACGTTGCCCCTCGCCCCAGCTGAAAACCCGATAGTTTCATTAGACTGGAGATCGTAGACTATATTTTCTTCCAAAACGATTCCAAATTCCCGTTCGATAAATTCGGCAAGACTGTGGCGATTGGGGAGTCCCGCGAGTTGTTGGATGTCCACCAGAACAGATTCAAGGTTGAAAAATACCTTCCCGCCCTGTTGTATATATTCCTTTAAGCTATTTTCGTGAGGTGATCCGAGAGGTTCTTTAGGAGAAGAAACTACGAGTACGTCAACTCCGTCGAGTGGTAAAGGTTCGTCTGGAGTTGCTGAGACCGGAACCAGGTTATATTGTTGACTGGCTACAGAAGCAAAAGTCATCATTCCTTGAGTCGGAGATGTTTCTCCATGTCCACCCATGAATCCAATTGTTTTCTTTTCTTGATTGTCACTGAGCATTTTGTTTGTGAGGCTGGCTAGCCTGTATTCAAACCCATCAATAGTGTCCACAAATGGGATGATCTCCCTTTTGTCTATATAAGTGAGAATTATTCCCAAGTACCCTGTTTTAATCTGTAGTTCCCCTTGGCTGTGAAGGTTGAATTGAACTGGAGGTACCCCCGCCGTATTTGCCTTTCTTTCCGCTTTTTCGTCGTCTTCAGGATAGTGTCTTACAACCTTTACTTTATCGTCTGAACCCGCTTCAAAGTCATCTAAAAAATCATTTACGTCACGTGAGACAGGAGAAACTTGTACTGGAGGATCTGCCGACATGAATATATCTACAGTTAGCAGGTCATCCAAATCGTTCAAAATTTGTATGGTTGCCGGAGATAATGAAAACACTTTATCTTCTGTGAGGTCTATCCGACCTTTAATATCACTCCCGAACCACCCGATTAATATACTCAAGACTATTAAACCTGCAACACCAAGTTGAAGGTTTCGATACTGGGAGGTCTGGTGGCTCAATGTTCTACTTCGGACGATCAAAAACGTTGCACTGAGAAACGTGGTGATCAGGGTTACGAAATAGAGAATGTCTCTCAGATCTATTACGCCCCTCCCAATGTTGTCAAAATGGGTAATTGGACTGAGTAATTGCAGCAAATTGGCCACGTTGGAAGGCATTGTGATGGCAACAATTTCCAGGCCCATAATCATTAGGACCATACTCAGCGTGAGGCCGAGTATGAAGGCCACGATCTGATTTCGTGTGAGGCTCGATGTGAACAGGCCAATAGAGACCAGACTTCCCGCAAGAAAAATACTTCCTACGTACTGAGAGGCCACGGCTCCCCAGTCCATGTTGCCGGCTGTACTTACAGCTATCGGTATACCGATAGTGCAAAGTATTGCTATTGTCACAAAGATCAAACCGGACAGAAACTTGGTGACTAGAACTATCCAGCCTCGAATAGGCTGAGTGAGCAGAGTCTCCAAAGTACCATCTCTTTGTTCCTCTGAGAGCAGGCGCATAGTGGCGGCAGGAATGAAGAGTGTCATAAGCCATGGCAACGATGGGCGATCTATTGCGAATTCTACGGTGAATAAGGGCCTTAGAGATACCTCACCCATCAGTAAGGCGGTTTTGAAGAACGCCCACGATAGCATAGCGACAAATATTACGATGAGTATGTACCCGGTAGGTTGATCGAAATAACCCTTGAGATCTTTTCTGATCAGAGCGAAAAATGGGGAACGGATCATAATTTAGATTCGTCCTCTACAGTTAGACTATGGAATACATCTTCGAGCCTCATTCTTTCCTCATGGAGATCCCATAATGTCCAGGACTTTTGAGTGGCAAGATGAAATATGTCTGGGCGGGGGTCGTCGGCCCCTGAAAGATTAACTATATATCGTTTTCTAGTCTCAATTGGATCAAGTCGGCTGACGGATTCCACAGAGGGTAGAGTCGCTAAGCCGGTTTCAATCTGGTCCCCTTCTACCTCTATGTAAACACGACGTAAACCGGGCGCTAGTTGGAGTATTTCATCTACCGGGCTGTCAGCGACTAACCTGCCCCTGTTAATTACCAAAACTCTTTCACAGGTTGTTTCAACTTCTTGCATTACATGTGTTGTTACTAATACGGTTCTGTCCTGCCCGAGAGATTTGACGAGGTCACGCATTGAAATGCGTTGATTTGGATCCAATCCTTCAGTGGGCTCGTCCAATATTAGTATTGATGGGCGGTGCAGTATGGCGCCGGCAAGGCCAACTCTCTGATGGTAACCCTTGGAGAGCTCACTTATCGGTCGGTGGAATACCTCGCTAAGGCCTGCTTCGTCAACGGTCCTATCTAGATTCGATTTTCTACCTTTCCCTTTCATTCCTCGAAGGTCTGCTATGAAATCCAGATATTCGCTCACAAGGAGGTCTTCATATAGAGGATTATTCTCAGGTAAATAACCTATACTTCTACGCGTTTCGAGATCTTGTTGAGCGTTGTCCACTCCATTGATAAGGATATTTCCTGTATCGGGAGTATAGTACGAGGTTAGAAGACGCATTGTCGTCGTTTTGCCTGCCCCATTGGGTCCGAGGAAACCCACAACTTCCCCTTTATTCACCTTGAACGATAGGTTTTGGACTGCCTTAAATGGCCCAAACCCTTTGCTAACACCCTGTACGTCAATAGTAACTTCGCCTGCGTTTTCTGCCTGTGTATTAGTCGACTCTTCAGTTGCCATTTGTGTCCGTTAATCTATTGGTGAAGTATCCGTTGTAGCAACTTCAGGCCTTAATCGTCAAAAGGCGCTGGCAACTTGGGAGGGTTCAATTCTGTGATTAGAGATTCTGTTGTTAGGATCATCGCGGCTATACTTCCAGCATTTATAAGGGCAGAGCGAGTTACTTTGGTAGGGTCTATGATGCCGTATTCGTACATACTTCCATAGCGATTATTTTCTGCGTCAAAGCCATAGTCTCCTTCGCCCTTTCGTATCGCATTCACAACCACAGGGCCGCTAAATCCTGCATTTTGAACAAGAAGTTGTAGAGGTGCAGTGACAGAATCTAGGACGGCCTTTGCACCGGCATCTTCATCTGTTGATCCAGGGTACTGAGCTCTTACGCTTTCCGCGGCTCGGACTAGTGAGGTCCCGCCCCCGGCTAATATACCCTCATCCATTGCGGCTCTAGTAGCAGAAAGAGCATCTTCTAGACGTTGCTTTTTTTCTTTGAGTTCTATCTCTGTGGCCGCTCCTACTTTTATGACCGAAACCCCTCCCGATAACTTGGCTGCCCTTTCCTCAAGCTTTTCCCTATCGTAATCTGACTTAGTCTCAACAGCCTGGGATCTTATGTTACTGACCCTTGCTGATATGAGTTCTTGTTCCCCGCTGCCCTCTACGAAAGTAGTGTCGTCTTTGCTGGACACTACCCGACGGCATCTTCCTAGATCTGCGATCTCTATAGAGTCAAAACTTCTACCAGTCTCTCCGCTTATTACTGTTGCACCAAAAAGGATTGACATATCCTCAAGTATTGCCTTTCTGCGGTCTCCGAATGCAGGGGCCTTGATTCCCAAAATATTCAATGTTCCTCTCATCTTATTCACTACCAACGTTGCGAGAGCCTGGCCTTCAATATCCTCGGCAATTATTACCAAATCACGCCCCACCGCAGTGAATTTCTCAAGGAAAGGAATTAGATCCTCTGCATTTTCTATTTTTTCAGACGTGATCAGGACATAAGGCTCGTTTAATTCGGCAACCATTTTGTCTTGGTCGGTGACGAAATAAGGGGATAGAAAACCACGGTCAACTTCCATGCCTTCCACGTATTCAACTTCGTAGTCAAGTCCCCTAGATTCCTCTACAGATACCACACCGTCCTTTCCAATCTTAGAAATGATTGAGCCTATTAGGGCTCCCATTTCTTCTTCGTGTGCGGAAAGGATTGCCACTTGGGCTACCTGTTCATCATTAGCTACAGGTTGAGAAAGTTCTTTGAGTTCTACCGCTATCGATGCTACTGCCTTATCTATACCCCTTTTTAGGGCCATTGGGTCAGCTCCGGCAGCTACGCTTCTGAAGCCATTTTTTAGAATAGCTTGTGCCAATATTGTTGAGGTCGTAGTTCCATCTCCCACCGCGTCATTTGTTTGCGAGGCAGCCTCTTTAATTAATTGTGCCCCCATATTGTGAAATGGCTCTTCAAGTTCAATTTCCTTTGCGATCGTTACTCCGTCGCTGCATACCTGAGGAGGCCCAAATTCTTTTTCGAGGATGACGTTCCGTCCATTTGGACCTAAAGTTATACCTACGACGCGGGCCAGGAGGTTCACTCCTTCCATCAGTTGTTCACGGGCGTTTTCTTTGAACTTGAATTGTTTTGGCATTTCGTTACCCCTTAATTTCTACCTTTTATTCGTTTTCTAAAAGGGAAGTTAATTCTACTATGAATTTTTTTTGTTGGTGAGTGCGCCTAGTACGACGCTGGGCGACATGGGAAGTTCTGACATTCGGACGCCTATCGCGTCGTGTATTGCATTTGCAACAGCGGCTAAAGGTGGAACAAGAGGAGCTTCTCCCACCCCCCTAACACCGAAAGGATGCCCTGGATTGGGTACTTCGATGACCACAGAGTCAATCATAGGGAGATCTAGGCTGGTAGGCATTCTGTAATCTAATAGACTTGCGTTCAGAACCTTGCCATCGTCGCTCATGAAATATTCTTCATTTAGTGCCCAACCTATGCCTTGGACTGAACCACCTTGTATTTGACCTTCAACATAATCTGGATGGATTGCCTTTCCTGCATCTGTGAAGGCTGTACATCTTACGATGTCGGTTTTGCCTGTCTCAGGATCAACATCCACATCAACGATCATAGCTGAATATGATCCACCTACACCGCCAGGGTTGACTCCCGCACTTCCTACTATTGGGCCTCCTGTAGCATTGGAGGCTGCAGCAATTTCCTTGAAACTCAGTTTCAATTCAGGGTCTGATTTATGAGTTGCAAAACCGTCAGCATAATCAATTTGGTCCTCATCAGTGTCCCATACGACAGCTGCTCGCCCGATTAATTGACTTTTGATATGTTGGGCTGCTTCGTAAGCTGCCCAACCAGATTTAAAAGCAACTCCACTGCCGCCCGTTACGGATGTGTACCCGATCGAGTCAGTATCTCCTATTTGTGGATTTACATCTTCGACGGGTATATTTAAAACTTCTGCTAGTTGTTGAGCTATTGCTGTTCTTGAACCACCTATATCTACTGAACCTTCGGTAAGATTTACAGTTCCTGCAGGTGTAACTACAGCTACACAGGATGCGGGTCCCGTGTTGTTTCTCCAGAATCCCAAAGCAACTCCCCGGCCCCTAAGTTTATTTCCGTCTTCTCCTTTTTTGGAGGTGTAGTGAGGATGGGAGCGGACGGCTTCCGCTGTTTCAATCATTCCAATCTTATTGTTTACGACGCCGTCTGCGCGTCTCGTTCCTTCTTGAGCAGCATTTAACAATCTAAGTTCGATAGGGTCCATTCCAATGATCTCTGAAAGCTCATCTAGGATGGTCTCTATAACCAATGCTCCAAGGGGAGCGCCAGGGGCTCTGTATGCTGTAGTTTTGGGTTTGTTATCTACAACGTCATATCCATCTAACTTTAAATTTTCAATGTTGTAGGGAGACAGCATACAAGCAGTGGCTCCTCCAACAGGAGAGCCTGGGAACGCTCCCGCTTCGAAATATAATTCCGCTTTCGCTGCTGTTATTTTCCCCTTGTTCGTGATACCTATCTTTGCTTTGACATAACTACCACAGGTGGGTCCCGTCGCTTCAATAACTTCGGTCCGGGTCATAAACATTTTGACAGGGGAACCACATTTTTTTGACAACAAGGCTGCCACAGGTTCCAGGTAGCAAGGTAACTTTCCTCCAAATCCCCCTCCAATTTCCATTGGTACAACGTTTACTTTGGATACGGGCAATCCAAGAACGGTAGCTGTTGCGTCCCTGATTCCGAAATGCCCTTGGCTACTGCACCAGACTGTGACAAACCCGTCAGCCCTCCACCATGCAGTTCCATTCTGTGGTTCGATATATCCCTGGTGGACCGTTTTGGTGCGAAATTCCCGTTCAAGTGTCAATGTATGGTCAGCCTCAGAGAAACCCTTGTCTATGTCCCCAAGTTCATACTGGTCATGGCTTGCTATATTAGGGCTTTCAAAAGTATTGTCTCCAAGAGAAAAAGAGGCTATTGAATCATGTAAAACGGGGGCATTTTCCTCCATCGCAGCCTCAACATCAGTAACCGGCTCTAAAATCTCGTACTCTACCTCAATCAAAGATAGAAGTTCCTCAGCCTCGTGGAGACTGGAAGCAGCAAGGGCTGCAATTGGATGACCTTTGAATAATACTTTGTCTGAAGCCAGGATCCGATCACGAACATATTTCATATTTGCATAAAGATCTTCCCCGACTTCGGCATTTTTGTCAGGTAGTGGGGCAAGGTCATGTGAAGTAGCTAGGGCCCTTATTCCAGGGTGCTTTAATGCCTTTGATATATCAATTGATTTAATTCGAGCATGTGCATGCGGACTGCGCAGCATCTTTCCGTAAAGCATTCCGGGAAGATTCATGTCTGCACCGTACAGGGCCTTCCCTGTGACTTTATCGACCCCATCATGCCTGACGGGTCGTTTACCTATAACTGAATAATTATCCGATGTTGTTGTGGTCAAAGCCCTAACTCCTTAGCGGAATTCTTCTCGATATCAAGATCAAATTTGCGCAATAATAATAACAGAATGACCCCATCACCCCGATAATCTGTCTTCTGGTTGAATGTCAGCCTTTGTGACGGAATATTTTTAACTTATCTTCATCGAAATCTATGCCTAGGCCGGGGGAATTTGACATTACGATCATGCCATCTACAACTTTTGGTTCTTCGGTGAACATTCCGAAAGTCCATGGCATATGTTCCACCCAAGTTCCATTTGGACTCGCGGCCACCCCATGAGCTAGGACTTCAGTAGCTAAATGACTGACGACAGGTACGTTGTATGCCTCTGCAGTGTGGGCCGCTTTCATCCACTGTGTCAGTCCGCCCACTCTCAGAAGGTCCACCATTGCAATGTCGATGGATCTCAGCTCCAGCATTGTTCGAAAAGGTTCCAAACCATAGTGGTATTCTCCAGCTGCGATCGGAGTATCCAGTGAGTCGGCTATGTGTGCGAGACCTGCAAAATCCTGATGGTTTATCGGGTCTTCAAGCCAGTATAAATCATAGTCGGACAACTGTTTTCCTATCGATATGGCCGTGTTCACATCCCAACCTTGATTTATATCTAGCATTATTGTTACGTCTGGTCCGACAGCCTCTCTCACAGCTTTCATTCTCGCGATTTCTTTGCTGGCGGATTCTTCCGCCCCCATCCTGAATTTCATAGCTTTGAAGCCTTGCTTAACTAAATTGCTCGAAGTCTCAGCCAATTGATCTAAGTCATAGGTACGCCAGAGAAAACCACTGGCATATGTCGGCACTTTATCTCTATAACCTCCAAGAAGACGATGCAGAGGTTCTCCAGCTGCCTTCCCCTTGATATCCCAGAGTGCTACGTCAATCCCAGAGATTGCCCTTGTTACCAGACCTGACGGCGCTCCTCCCCCAGCTAGTTCACGGAGCCAATTGTTGATGCTTTCAACATTTCGGGGGTCCTTCCCTACAATTTGATCCAGAAGCGCATCAACACTCTCTTTCAATGCTTTCAACATCACCGAACTGGCAAAGCCCGCGTACCCTATGCCTTCAAGGCCATTATCAATCCTGATTTTGATCGTTATGAATTCAGCGTTATTTCCCATACCACCGGTCAAAGGGCCCTCTTCTCGAGGCAGGCTAACCACGCCAGTTTCGCTACTCACTATTTTCATGTGGACTCCTCTGGTTTCGTTATTTCTGATAAGCAAATCTCATTATTTCTGTGGGTCTCCGGACGTCATTATTGAAGATTTTTCTTCCTTCTCATTCCATTGTGATCCAGCATTGTCTACAGGGTCAAAACCTACGATGTTTTTCCCTGGCGCCATGTCCCATATCCCATATGTATTTTTGGACATTCCATAGATTACTGCGTACCCGACTCCCTCAGGGGCGTCGATGGATTTTTCTATTGCCTGTGATGTGTCACGGTGGCTCATCCATAAAGAAAGAGCTGATGGAGCGAAAGTTGGATCGTCCGGTTCCATAACCCAGCCAATTCTTATACAGATTACGGAAATCCCATACTCATCGTGGAAATAACTCCCTAACGCTTCCCCGAACGCTTTGCTCACTCCGTAGTAACCATCAGGGCGCACAAGCGCTGTATCGAGAAGTTCTACGGGTTGTCGCAGGGAGGAGAAATCTCCGGTGTAAATTTGTTTGTAAGGATTATCTTTTAGAGGATAAAACCCTAAAGCATGATTACTACTGGCAAAGATTATCCTCTTTACCCCAGCGATACGGGAAGCTTCGTACACATTTCGGGTCCCTACAATATTATTTTCCAAGATTGTCTCCCACCCTCCTTGGTGGTTTGGGTCCGCCGCAAGATGAACTACCGTGTGTATTCCCTGGAATGCCGGCATTATGCCTTTTAGGTCTGAGAGATTAGCAACAGTGGTGTCGTATTTGTTTACCTTCTGGAGATCTAATCCTGATATAAGGTATTTTTGGGAAAGGTTCTGTCGAATAATTCCGCCAATCTTACCGGCTAGCCCGGTTACAAGGACTCTTTTTCTTGCTTCCATTTAGCTCTCCATTGATTAGTTTGGTTGATTGAATGCATTGACCATGAGGTAGACTACTATGGGAATAGTAATTGCCCATACGATAGTTCTCGGAGACCATTTCATTGATAAAAACTCCAGAATCTAATTAACTTAGAGTGTATCTCGATTGCACGTTAGTAAATCCGGACTAGTATTCTATCTAAAATGACCCAACCTTATAGGTTAATAGCCTTGGACATCGATGGCACCATTCGCGGTGAGACTATTGAGCCGTCAGACTTTGTATTAGACACCTTGCATAAATGCCATCAACGGGGCGCTGAAATAGTAGCGGCCACAGGGCGGAGTAGAATTTCTGCCTTTAAGTATTTGGAACATTTCCCAATGGTTGACTATGTTGTCTCATTTCAAGGTGCAATGATCTCCTCTAGAAAAAAAGATCAACTTGTTTGGGAAGCCCCAATGGAGGATCACGAGGTGGAGTTGGCGGTTGACTTTTTAGCGAATCAGCCAGTAGAGCGGGTCGTCTATGTAGACGATTTTGTTTTAGTTGAGTCAATGACACCTTGGGCTTCTTCCTATGGGAAACGGAATGGCGTAACGGTTGTGGAGACACAATCTTTTTTAACGCATAAAGGAACCACATATAGAGTATTGGCAGTCGGTTCAGATGAAGAGGTTATTAAAGTCGAAAGAGCTATTAAGACTCTCTACTCAGGTAAATTGTACGCGACCCGGTCCCTTCATAATTTCTGTGAAATATTGAGTCCAGATGCGGGGAAAGAAAAGGCTTTAAATTGGCTTTGCCAGCAGATGAATATTCACCCCTCTGAGGTGGTTGCTTTTGGCAATGGATTGAATGATCTGGAAATGATCAGATGGGCGGGAAGGGGAGTGGCAATAGAGGGAGGAGAACCCGAGGCGTTAGCCATATCTTTTGAGACAGCTCCTCCTGTTCAACAGGATGGAGTAGCGATTTATCTTTCCGAGTTACTAGGGAGAAATTTGATTAGAGGTTAGTGTTTTGAAAATTGTCGTACTTG
The DNA here is from genome assembly GCA_913048525.1 of uncultured Chloroflexota bacterium. Lineage (GTDB taxonomy): Bacteria > Chloroflexota > Dehalococcoidia > Lucifugimonadales > UBA826. Next base: position 1,756 of record CAJWWP010000008.1, on the reverse strand, counting down.
GTAGTTTGAACATGGACCTTGTCACAAATGTCCCAACTCTCCCAAGAGTTGGCGAAACTGTTTCAGGTACCTCATTCAGAACGACTCCCGGAGGCAAAGGTGCAAATCAAGCAGTGGCAGCCAAACGCCTAGGAGCCTCGGTATCGATGATAGGACAAGTAGGTGATGATATCTACGGGACTGAGTTGCTTAAATCTTTGCGGTCCGAAGGAGTGTCGGTTGAGAATGTTTCTGTCTCACATGGGATTCACACGGGGGTTGCTTTAATAGGAGTCGAGGATTCAGGGTTGAACTCGATTACAGCTGTGTATGGTGCAAATATGGCTGAATCCGCAGCTTACGAAGAATCTATACGCCGATCTGTCAGTGATGCCGATGTTTTATTACTGCAGAATGAAATACCTCATCGCTATAACGTTATTGCTGCGGAGGAGGCAAGGGAAAATGACTCGGTCATCATATGGGACCCCGCTCCGGTGAGAGAAGGCGCTGTCGACCTAGCTAGTATTGCCACCTTAATAACTCCGAACGAGCATGAGATTGTTCCGTTTATTGATGAGAGTGAGATTACTGTTGCTGACATTGAATCTGCCTTTGAGTTAAGTTTGAAAATAAACAAGAGTTTCTCTGCGATTCCCATTATTACTTTGGGTGAGATGGGAGCGGTGTTTGTGGATAAAGGAGAAACCCACGTACAGGAGGCTCGTTCAGTGGTTGCAGTGGACAGTGTCGGAGCTGGCGATGCCTTTAGTGGGGCACTGGCTGTTGGTATTAGTGAAGGTATGACACTACCTGAAGCAGTACGGTTTGCAAGTCTTACGGGATCCATTTGTGTCCAACGTCGAGGTGCTCAAGTGTCAATGCCTACTCGCGAAGAGGTCGATGCTCTTTTATTGGGATTTTAGCAACTTAGCAAGATCAGTTTTAATATTTTTTACAAGTCCAGGTCCCTCATAAACAAGGGAAGTGTAAAGTTGGACTGAGTTGGCTCCGGCTTGAATTAATTTAAATGCCTGTGCACCTGTGGAAATACCCCCGCATGCATTCACGCTGATTTCGTCGCCGTATTCTTTCTTTATTGTGTTTATCATAACAAGGGTATTCTCAAACAGTTTTGAGCCACTGAGCCCTCCCCTTCCAACGGCTAACCTTGTGTCGTCAACGGGAATTGTATTGGCGACGGTGATGGCGTCTATTTCACATTTTAAACAGGTTTCGATTAAATCCCGTGTTTCCACAGTTATGGATTTGTCCAGTGAAGCGTTAAAAGGAGGAAGCTTTACAAAAATCGGGACTTTCTTGTTTCGATTAAGGGCCTCCAGTAGGCTAACCAGCTGGGGATTTTTTTGAAAAATTCTTAACCCTGCTGTATTTGGGGAACTGATGTTCACTTCTATGGCCGAACACAGAGTTTGGATAGCGGTTTGGCATACCACTATGTCTTCAATGGTTGTACCTGAAACGCTGACCACCCGAATTGCATTGGGATTTATTGGCAGATTTTGTAGTCTTTTTGCAGCAACTTGTAATCCTTCTCCTGGGAAACCCATAGAGTTTATCAAGGTCTTATCTTCTTTTATTCGAAGGAGTCGGGGCGAGGGGTTTCCAGGTCTTGGCTCTTTAGTGATTGTTCCTCCCGTTACATAGCCAAATCCCAGTTGCTCCATAGATGAAAGAAATTGGATGTTTTTATCAAATCCTGCCGCAAGTCCGATAGGATTTTTGAGTTTAAGTCCAGCTAATTCTGTATGAAGAA
>CAJWWP010000007.1:0-52192 GCA_913048525.1 uncultured Chloroflexota bacterium | reverse complement strand
ATTAGATATGTTTTACAAAACTTGGATTAACAGAGAATAGGAATCAGGGTTCCGGAATACTCACTGCCTATAATTTTTCACAATGTATAATCCGCACACTCTGGCCTACCAATCTCTAACCAACGTATCATGAGGAGAAGACGATGAAGGTAGTAGTTACAAGTCTTTTTGGTGACGGTTTCGAGCAGAGCCTAAAAGACGAATTCCCAGATGTAGATTTAGTTTTCGTATCATCTGAAGAAGACCAGGCTAGAGAAATAAAGGATGCACATGCATTTATGGGAGCTCCCTCCCGTGAAGTTTTCATTCAAGCCGATCATTTGCAATGGCTTCATTGCCCTGGAACAGGAATCGACACACTCACACCCATTACTGAACTTGTCGACAGTGATGTTGTCCTTACCAATGCGCGTGGCCCCCATACCGCTCCAATGGCAGACCATGTTTTTTCAATGTGTTTGGCATTCGCACATCGTACCAACGAGATGATGGTCGATCAGAAGGCTCATTCATGGGACGCCGCCAAATACAGCCCTACCTTCATAGAAATGGAAGATAGCACGATGGGGATATTGGCCTTGGGAGGCATAGGCATGGCGGTAGCCCGCAGGGCAACCGGCTTCGGAATGGATGTATATGCGGTGGATAAGAATCCAATTGCTCCTCCTCCAGGTGTTAATGATGTTTGGGGACTTGATAGATTGGACCGCCTTATGGAGATATCTGACTGGCTGGTTGTCACAGCTCCTTATACAAACGACACGAAGGGAATGATTGGGACTGAACAATTAGCCTTGATGAAGCCAACTTCACACATGATTATCATCTCCAGAGGGGGAATCGTGGACGAGGATGTCTTATTCGACACCTTAAAAAATAATCGAATAGCAGGAGCCGGCATCGACGCTTTTGAAACGGAACCCTTGCCCGAGAATAGTCCCTGGTGGGATCTTGAAAACGTGATTATATCTCCACACATGTCTGCAGTTAGTAAAAGAATGTATGAGGGTAGACGGGATGTGTTTCGAGAGAATCTAAGAAGATTTATCTCCAACCAGCCGTTTATATACGTTTGCGACAAATCGTCCGGATTTTAAACGCAAGAAAGTCTGGTAAACAGTCCCTTGATATCCACTGGATATAGCATCCTTTGGAAATAACTATTGAATTCGTCGCCTATTTAGGTTATAAAAGCGTCCAAAACCGCGCCATCGCCGAATAGATATAGTCTTTAAACGGCGCTTGCCATCCAATTCAGCCATCATAAATTCCTTCAGAAATCCCCCACACAATCATCATTTTTAGTGGACCCTGCCCAGTGTTTTTTATGCCATGATCAACACCAGGAGGAACCATGACGGCGTCATTGATGTTAACAGGAATAATCTCCTCTCCTATAGTCATTTCCCCAGTACCTTCCAGAAAATAATAGAACTCCTCCAAGGGACGATTATCGCCGTGTGTGTGATCACCTTCGCTTACCCCTTCATCCAACTCCCATATTTCAATATCGACAGGTAGGTGGCTCGACGATCCAAAAAGATTCCTACGTTTTATCAGCCCGTTCCCATCGTGTATGCGTTCCACTTTATTTATGTCCGTTTCCTCTGTTTGTTTCCAGTACATATCAAATCCTCATTCCAAGACTTTCTATCTTTCCGGATGGTAACACTCAATCGAAACCACCAAATAATCCTTACGCATTGTTATGAAACTATCAATAAACAACTTTGAGAGATTTTGTATGACCACAAAATTCTGTTAAATTCAGTTTAGTTGATTCATAAGGAAATCTTTACCATCTACTATAAATCCCCGCGTAAACTTCTAACCGGCCAGCTTTACTTGGCCTAAATAAACAATCTGAAAAATCTGCTACTTGATAAACCTAGTGAGGAGAGATGAAGTGATGAAGACGAACGATACTACTAGTGAAATTCAACGGAAAGGAGCCATGAGTGGCCTAAAGGTTTTGGACTGGACATCATATCAATTCGGTCCGGTGGCGTCGTCCATGATGGGAGACATGGGAGCTGACGTCGTGAAAATAGAATCCCTTGACGGCGATATAGGCAGAGCGGTGGCTAGGATGAGTTCCAGACCGATAGGGCTTGAAGGTGGAAGGAATGCCTATTTTGAGACATGTAACAGAAATAAAAGGGGAATCGCTGTAGACCTGAAAACAGAACAAGGTATGCGAATAGTCCAGGAATTAGTTAAGTCAGCAGATGTTTTTGTGGAAAACTATCGAAAGGGGGTTCCAGAAAAACTGGGAGTGGATTACGAAACTTTAAGGAAAATTAATCCCAAACTCATTTACGCTTCCGGATCTGGCTACGGTCCCGAGGGACCTGACGCATCAAAACCTTCTCTAGATGGCTGCGGACAGGCTAGGTCAGGACTGATGATGTCAGCTACCTTTGACAGCCAGGATGAACCGTCATACATAGCCGGAGCTGTGTCAGATCAGATGGGTGGAATTATACTCTGCCTCGGTATAGTTTCTGCATTATTCGCTAGGGAGCAGACCGGCAAAGGTCAGAGGGTGGACGTCTCCCATTTAAGCAGCAGTATGTGGCTGCAAGGACTATCAGTGGGGATGGAACTCCTCTCTAATTACCAATTTGGTTCTATAGATCGAACCAATCCGATGAATCCATTGGTTAACGCTTATGAATGTGGAGACGGGCGATGGATCCAATTTATGAGCGCCCAATTTGACAGGTATTGGGCTGACTTCGCCACTGCTTTGGATATAACAGAGTATATCGATCATCCATTCGTCGGTGAAATTAAAGGTATGACTGCTGGATCACCAGAACTCACAAGGATTATCGCCGATCGCTTTAAAGCTAAATCTTCCGATGAATGGATAGGTATTTTTAATGAATATGAAGATTTAATATTTGCCAAAGTTCAGTATGTGAGCGAGTTGAAAGACGACCCCCAGGTTATAGCGAACAATTACATATCTGAATTTGAACACCCTACTCTGGGCACAACTAAGATGTGCAGTTTCCCTGTCACTTTCAGTGAGACTCCCGCTAGCATATGGAAAGAAGCCCCAGAACTTGGCCAAGACACTGAATCTATATTAATCAAGGAACTAAACTACAATTGGGAAGACATAACTAAACTTCAGGATTCAGGTTCAATTCTATGAACACTGGCGATTAAAACACCTTCTGTATCAGGCCGTTGCTTTCTCAATGTCATCCATCGTCAATTCAATTCCGAATCCGGGTGAATCATTTGGAACTATACATCCATTTTGAGGTACTGATACTCCCGCTGACTCGCTACCGGATCTGTCGAAGTGGTCAAGCTGCATTCCAGGGCTTGTCTGCATGAAATACTCGCCGAGAGGAATGTTCGGCATACCGTAGCATGCATGTTGCCCGTAAGAGGTATTCGCACCCCCATGAGGGATAACTGATATTCCGGCTGCCTCTGCTATATGGCATATTTTCACGACAGCAGTCATGCCCCCAACCCACTGTATATCAGGTTGAAGATAGTCCACTGATCTGTCCGATACAGCTGACAGGAATGGAAGAGATGTGTACCAGTGCTCACCAGTTGCAATAGACTGCCATGGAAGTCGTTTCCTTAATTCTTTGAATCCCTGGTAATCTTCAGGTATCAAGCAATCTTCTATCCACTTTAGGTTGTATGGCCTCAATCTTTCTGCAAGCCTGACCGCAAATTCGAGATCAAAAGCCATCCAGCAATCAAGCATCAATTCAACGTGGGGACCTATTAAGGCCCGATTTTTTGAAATAAGTTCCTCGTTTTTGTCCAAAGCTTCTAAACCATCAGAGGGACCATAGGGACATGCCAGCTTCGTAGCCCCAAAACCAAGTTCCATGTGCCAGTCAGTATCGTTTCCTGTCGCATAGCAGGTAATTTCCTCCCTAGCAGGACCACCAAGAAGTTCGTATACGGGCATGTCAGCTATTTTTGCCTTCAGATCCCATAGAGCCAAGTCAACCGCGCTAATCGCATAGCTTGCTATTCCTGCTGCGCTATAAGGGGATGACAGCCTGAACATCATGTCCCAGATTTTTTCGATAGCCATACAGTTTTCACCGACTAGTAAAGGAGCGAAGTGGTCGTTGATCAGGGAATTAACGGGGCCACTGAAGGTAGTCATTCCGACACCGAATGTTCCATCCTCAGCCGTAACGACACAAACTGATAATTCTTCCCATGGCGGTTTCCAGAGATCTCTATGTCTCTTGAATCTTGGATAGCGTGACATAGGATTAGCCACTTCAGTATCCATAAACCAACTGTTACGAGCTGGTTTTTCTGAGGATGTGGGAGGTGGGAACTTCGCCCCATAGGCTTTTATGCTTCTAATCTTCATTTGGAAATCCCTCTCAAGCATTTTAATGCGAAAATAATAGCACCTCATAACCTTAAGGATGACCAAAATAACTGAGTCTTTTTATGGGAGGTGCAATAGCGCCTATGCAAACTAAACACTACACTTGCTGAAATAACAACTGGAAAATGTTGTGATAGGGTTCTCGTCCAAATCAAACATTTATTTGGGGGGAAGGGTTGACTAGGATAATTACTGAAACTGAAAGACTCATCATTCGTGAGTGGTGTCTCGCAGATATTGAAGCACTTCACAAAATAATGTCTGACGAAGAGGTGATGCGCTATGTATGGGACTACCAGCCAGCAACATTCGAACAAGTAGAACAGTTTGTCCAGCACTGCAGGGCTGAGAGTTCAACTCAACAGTGGACGACTTGGCCCCTAATCTCAAAACACGAAAATATGCTAATCGGCTACTGTGGATTCCTTGTGAGATCCTATGGAGAGTACGAGGGAGAAACAGAAATGGGTTGGTTGGTTGACCGCAATTACTGGGGTAATGGCCTGGCTACAGAGGCCGCACAAGCGGTTCTTACCCTCGGACTGGAGAATTGGTCTTTCAATAAAGTAATAGCTAGTGCCAGAGAAGAGAATACACAATCCCTAAAAATTATGGAAAAAATCGGAATGACCCTTATAAGTCCATCCCTCAATCCCAAAGGTAGGCTGGTTCCTCACGCCATGATTTGTAACCCAACTGACAAAAATACCTAGCTAATAACACATACATAGCACAGCGAACTGAAATATTTAGGAGGTCAAGCTTGTTTAGAAATCCAATTAAGAAAAAAATTAAAACTGGTCACACAATATATGGAACCATGTTGCAAGAAATGGCCACCCCCACTACTGCCCAGATATTTAATAGAGCAGGGTTTGATTTCTTTATGATTGATTGTGAACACGGGCCCTTTGACCAAGGGGTTGTCCGAGAAATACTTCGGGTAGCTCGGCTCGAACAAATTTGCCCACTTGTGCGAATACGAAATTTGGATTACAGCCTTGTGGCAGGAAATCTTGATGCCGGTGCAATGGGACTTATGTTACCAAGGGTTGAGTCTGTGGAGGACACCAAAGGTCTGGTTCAATACATGAAGTATCCTCCCCTTGGAGTGAGAGGGTTATCTTCAGATGCCCCACACTCTGATTACATATTCGGAGATTTAGAAGAATTCATATCAACGCAAAATGAAGATACCATTGCCATCGCTCAAATAGAAAGAAAAATAGCTATTGAGAATCTAGAGGAAATTTTGAGTACTCCTGGAATCGATATAGCACTTGTTGGTCCGGAGGATCTATCCCTGTCATACGGGGTGCCTGGGCAGACAGATCATCCGGAAGTGGTTGAAGCAATTGAACATGTGATAGAAATATCTTCCAAACTGGGTATCGCCCCGGGCATACACATGGGAAACGTGGCCGTGCTGTCAGAATGGGAATCCAAAGGCATGCGCGTAATCATGTGTAATTCTGACCTCGGATTTCTGCTTGAAGGGGCCGAAGAAAACCTCAAAGCACTAAAGTCAAAATCGGCTCAGAATCTTTAAAGGAAAATAATTTATGTCAGAAGAAAATTTAACTATTGATTGCCAGGTTCATTCTTATCTGCGTAATAGTGAAGAGCGACCGTGGCTAGGATTTCTACAAGGGCCCGAAGAAGTCAGCGGAGAGGACATGGTTAAAGCCATGGATTCAGTTGGGGTCGACGGTGCCATACTTGTCTCACCAAATAGCCTATACGGCTATGACCCAAGCTATGCTCTTGATGTGTATGCGGCATATCCAGATCGTTTTGCCCTTATAAAACCCTTCAATCCAGATTCTGAGCATGTAGCTAATGAAATCGCTGCATGGGCAGAGATTCCAGGCGTTGTGGGCGCAAGATTATTTCTACGTGCGGACACATACAGCGAAGAAAACCCGGGTCTCGATAGAATTTGTATTGCAGTGTCAGATGCAAATATTCCGCTTAATGTAATGTGTGCGGGAAATCTGTCCATGTTTAGCAATCTTGCCGCCCGAAACCCAAATACACGATTTGTGCTAGATCATGTGGGTTTGATTCAACCACACGTTCCACCCGTTCCTGAAAATCCTTTTTCTGATTTGGACAATGTGATTTCGCTCGCTTCATTCGACAATGTAGTTATAAAAATATCGGGAGCGTGCACTCTGTCTCATCAACCATTCCCGTACCCAGACATATGGGAACCTCTTGAAAAAATATTTGACGCTTTCGGTTTAGATAGGTGTATGTGGGGTACTGACTGGACCAGAGCAGTAGATCTACTGACATATGAACAGGGAGTTGAGGCATTCAGGGTCACTGATGCTTTATCCGAATCAGAGAAGTCAACGTTAATGGGAGGCAGCCTAACCAAAATCTACGGTTGGAAGCCATCAAACTAGTAACTCTAAACAAAATTGATATTAACTACTGAGTACGATATTTAAGGAGAAGTCATGGCAGAACTTAGACAAAACAGAGCGAAACAAAAACTGAGGAACAACGAGACAGTAATTGCAGTTAACTCTAGCGACACCGACATGATCGACTTCCTGGGATCAACCGGTCTTGTGGACATGATATGGATAGAAATGGAACATGGGTCGGTAACATGGGGCGACCTAGGCGATATCTCCAGAGTGTGTGATCTTTGGGGCATGACCTCCTTAGTGAGAGTTAACAACAATGACCCCTGGTTGGTGGGCAGAGCATTGGACAGAGGAGCACAAGGTGTAGTGGTGCCTCATGTTGATACAAAATCTGATGCTGAGAGACTTGTGCGAGGAGGAAAGTTTACCCCGGTTGGCAAACGAGGAATGGGAGGCTCCCGACAAGGACTTGGAGTAACTAACTATATCCAGAAAGCCAATGATGAGATACTTCTGATAGGTCTAATTGAAGACGTTGAAGCAATCGACAATCTGGATGAAATATTAACCGTTGAAGGGATCGATTGCCTAATGGTAGTGCCAGGAGATCTATCTCAGAGCATGGGACCTGACTACTTAGGGCATCCAGACCACCCGGAAGTTAAAGACCTCGTCGAGAAAACAATGAAGAGAATCGTTGCCGCGGGATATTCAACTGGTTCCACTGCTGATGACAGCAATATCGGAAGATGGGTTAACGCCGGTGGACGAATGTTTCTTTGCCAATTCCAAGGTTATATCCAAAATGGCTTAAAAGAACTCAGGAATAAGGCTATTTGATAGCTTTTTGATATCTGGTGACTAAAAAGCTGGAACTTAATAAAGTTCTAGTGTTTTGAATATGAAATTTATAATGATTGGAGACATCCCTATTGGGCGATAATACTTACGATTTCATAATAATAGGTTCTGGATCAGCAGGGGCCATAATCGCAGCCAGACTAACAGAGAATCCCGATATTTCTGTCCTTCTTATTGAATCCGGGCCCATGTATCATCGGTTTTCTGATATGCCTGACTTCATTAAGGGCTTTGAACAGAGCTACGACTCATCTGGCGACCCTGTTAAGGTAAATTCTTGGACAGATATAGCGAATAGTGGAGCTGGCCGAATGTTTGTCGCCAGATCAACTGATCAACAGCAACCTATGCTGGTTCCACGAGGAACAACGTTGGGCGGATCCAGTTCAGTCAACGCGCAAATTTTCCTAAGGGGAGAACCAACAGACTATGACACCTGGGCTTCTTTTGGTAACGAAAAATGGAGCTATAAGGATTGTCTGCCTTTCTTTAGGAAACTTGAAACCGATCTAGATTTTTCTGGTGACTTTCATGGAACATCTGGTCCAGTAAAGTGTAAAAGAGACCCTGAAGAGGAATGGCAACCTAACCAGATGGCCTTTTACAAAAGCTGTCAGGCACTTGGATTTAATTCAGCCAAAGATCACAACGATCCTGATTCCACGGGAGTCGGCCCAGTACCATTCAACACAATCGATGGGGTCAGGCAAAGTACATGGCTCACATACTTAAAGCCCGTAATGAAAAGGGGAAATTTAACCATAATTCCGGAAGCATTTGTCATATCACTGAATTTCAACGGAACTAAGACTGAAAGTGTGACCATCATCCGTCAAAACCAGACGACAACTATAGAAGCTAGTGAAGTAATAGTTTCAGGAGGCGCAATAGGATCGCCTCAACTGTTGATGCTCTCTGGAATAGGGGACGCCGCGCAACTTAAGAACCACGGAATAGCAGTTGTAAAGAATCTTCCAGGGGTTGGTAAAAACTTACGTGACCACCCACAGGCACAAGTGGTATGGAAAACAAAAGAAAATCGTTCACAAGACCCTGATCCATACAAAAGGGTTCAGGTAGGACTTAGGTATACAGCTTCCAATTCGAATCTGCGCAATGACATGTTTCTACAACCTGTCAGCACAGCGAACCCAAGCGTTTATCTTGGCCCTGAAGACTCCATCAATCATATAGCTATCACCGCCATGTTATACCTGGCCAAAGGACAGGGTAGTCTCACTCTCAGGTCAGCTGACCCTCTGATCCAACCATATCTTGATTACAATTTTCTACGAGAAGAGGAAGACCTTCGAAGACTTAGAGAAGGCGTAGAGCTATGCATCTCTGTTGTGGAAAGTGGGGAATATAAAAACATAGTTGAAGAGAGAGTCATACCCACTGAAGAAGATATGGGTTCAACGGAACAATTTAATAAATGGCTTTTGAAAAACGTGAGGACAACTCATCATGTTTCTGGAACATGCAAAATGGGACCCGATTCTGATCCCCTGGCAGTGGTTGACCAGTTTGGTAAGGTGCATGGGACAGAAAACCTAAGAGTAGCTGATGCTTCTATAATGCCTGACTGTGTCAGGGCTAATACAAACGTTGCCACGATGATGATAGGAGAGAGGATTGCTGACTTCATAAATAACGATCTATAAGTCTTTTTGGAATAATTATGTATATATTCATAGGATATATAACCGCAGCATAACTAGTAGGAGTAACTCGTGAAAATTGTAAAATTTCGAACTTCAACCGGTGACCAATGGGGAGTATTGGAAAAGGAAACCATCCGATCAATTGAGGGAAGCCCATTCGACGACATAAATCTAGGAGGTGAAATCCACTCCTTAAACGACGTTACGTTGTTGGCTCCTATCTCCCCTCTGAATAAGGTCCCAGCAATAGCGGCCAACTACGGCGAAAGGGATGATAGAGATGGACCTGGAATATTCATGAAACAACCAGGGACCTATCAGCGTCATGAAGGGAACATAGTATTTCCACGCAGCTGTAAGAAAGTTATTCACGAAGCAGAGGTTGGAATCGTAATATCCAAGGTTGCACGACACGTTGATGAGAAAGAGGCATTGGATTACGTGCTGGGATATACATGTGTAAACGACGTGAGTGCTAGAGAAACTGTTGATATATCAAGCTATCCGGAACGTCCAGAAATAGGCGCGGGAATCACGATGAGATGGAAACATTACGATACGTTCTGCCCCATAGGACCCCATATTGAAACTGAAATAAGTGATCCTGGCAATCTCGACATCGAATGCCTCGTAAACGGCAAAATATCAGCTTCTGGAAATACAAGAGACATGCTATTTTCGATTCCGAAGTTAGTCAGTTGGGTATCCGAGGTAATGACACTTTATCCAGGCGATATAATTCCCTCCGGCTGTCCTGAAACGGCGGAAATAAATATAGGGGACAGAGTCGAAGTAAAGGTCGAAAAAATAGGTTCATTGGTCAACACTGTAATTGGAGACTATTAACTAACATATTCCATAAATCTACAGCTTGGATTTAGGTAATCTGAAAATGAATCCAAGATCTATATTCTCTGTCAATCGAAAAAAAAATCGTCTTCAGGCTCCAAATACTGTCTGGCGAGTTCTACATCTAAAGTTATTCCCAAACCTGGTTTATCCCATACATCAATAAAACCGTCTTTAACGATTGATTCAGGGTGTCCCTGTTGACCGGGTAGGCCTTGTATTATGTCGTACCACCATTCCGGCTGGCCGGTAGAGTACTCAAAGGCTATAAAGTTATCCGGATAAGTAGCCGCTACTTGTACTTGAGCCGCCAAACCAATCAGCCCCACCCCGATCCCATGTGGAGCAAAAAGTATTCCATGTAAATCAGCATATTGGGCAATCCACTTCATCTCGGCTATCCCACCAACATCCAAAGGGTCAGGTCCAATTATGTTGACAGCCTTTTTTTCAATTAAATCTTTGAAATTATCTCTTAAATAGATTTGCTCCCCAGTGTGAATAGGAGTTGTTGTATAGGGAGTGATCTGCAAAAAAAGATCGGGATCAACAGAGGGGGAAAAGTCGCCTCTAACAGTATCTTCAAGCCAAATAACATTATAAGGCTCCAACGTCTGAGCAAGTTTCAGCGTGTCAGTGACCGTCATTCCGGGTCCACAATCAAGTGCAAGACCAACTTCATCACCCAGTACTTCCTTCATCGCCTCTACACAATCCACTGTGTGATTGAAACCTTTTTCAGTCAGTAATCCGCGGTTCGGATAAGAAGGAGAGGGGTGCCTCCCAGGAATGCTGACTCCCTGGTGATCTCCATAAAAGTAGTCCGGCACATCCGCATCCATTTTTCCATGAAAAGATATTGCTTGTTTTATTATGGTAAATCCTTGAGGCAGATCCCTCATGTTTGCAGATGATTCTGCGTAGTCTTCAGGGTTTTTCGAGGATAACGGGGTTCGAATTGCTCCGTTGTATACCCGCACTTTATCCCTTATCTTACCCCCCAAAAGTTTGTATACAGGAACATTTGCGGCCTTTCCTGCGATGTCCCACAATGCCACTTCAATACCACTCACTGAAGCGCCCCACGGTTTGAAAGCTCCTAACCGACGAATCTTAAGGACAGTCCTTTCAACGTCTGTGGGATCCGACCCGAGAATAAGGTCCCTATAATGTTCAACGTGCCAGCGAATATGAGCGGATCGTAGGCGGGCAGCTGACCCATATCCATCTATACCTTCATCGGTCTTAATTCTTATTACTGGTTGACCACCAATGATCGCGCATTTTAAATCTGTGATCTTCATGGTGTAGCATCTCCACTGTTATAGGACTCGGCAATAATACACTTTAAGTTTTACAAAATATCTCCGGCAGCAACCGAGGATTCATTAGGAGAAACAATGACATATATTAAAAGAAGGAACATTACCAAGCAAAAACTACTGGACGGAGAAATAGTAAAGGTCCCAGAAATAAACAGAGTATTTGATCCAACAGTCGTCGAGACCTTAGCGTCGGTGGGATATGACTGTGTATGGATAGACATGGAACACAGCCACGCAGATTTCAGGGATCTAGCTACTCTAGTTTTGGCATCTAGGGCATGCAATCTCGACGTTTTTGTTCGCATACCTCATGGGCCATATAACCAGGTTATAAAGACTTTAGAGATTGGGGCCTCTGGTCTGATATGGCCCCACTGCAAAAGTGCATCGGAGGCAAAGTCGTTTGTTGAAATGGCCAAATACCACCCTTTAGGCATGAGGGGAATGGGCGGTGGAAGGGATTCAGAGTTTGGAAAAGCAGAGAAGCCAGACTATTTTGATTTCGCGAACGAGAATGTCCTTCTAGGTGTAATGATTGAAGATAAGGAGGGGGTGGACGCGTGTGAAGAAATTGCCAAAGTAGATGGTATCGATCTACTTTTCGTTGGTCCGGGTGATTTATCTCAAAGTTATGGGGTTCATCGGGAACCTGGTCATCCAATACTTCATCCGAAAGTCACGGAAGCATTTCAGAAAGTCGGAGAATCCTGCAGGACCAATGGAAAAGCAATGGGGACAGCCGTTGACCCTGGTGAAGCCATGGAATTAGCTGTCGATAAAGGAACTACGTGGCTGAATTGCTGTCACGACGTAAACGCATTAACAATTGGATACTCTCATGCTATCAACGAGACAGACAAAATCGTAGCTAGGTATTAAAAAAAGCCTTAGATCCGATTCTTGTTTACTTGGTGTCTTAGAAGGCGTATTCTGTTCGCCCAAGGCCACCAAAGATCAAACTAATTACGTGTTAATCAGGTCGACCAGACCGAAACCTGAGAACTCTTTTGCCATTGCTAAAAAGTTTTTCTGAATTTACCAAACGAATAGGTACATTTGAGTCGTTTCGCCATAGAAATTATCGGTATCTGTGGTTCGCTACATCAGCCTTCAGTAGCGGATACTGGGTACAGCAAGTAGTAATTGGCTGGCTCGCGTACGAGATCACAGGATCAGCGCTGGTAACAAGCATTGCCCTTGGTCTAGACGCACTCCCGGTTCTTTTAGGGGCACCTCTTGGAGGATTACTAACAGATAGATTTAACAAGAAAAAACTTCTAATTGCCACGCCTATTTATGGGTCTATTTTGATGACCTCATATTTTTTCGTTGTTTATTATGGTCACACTAGTGCATGGAATTTGTTCCTGGTAGTTTTTCTCGCCGGACTCTCTTGGATAATCAATGATCCAGCAAGAATGGCACTGCTGGCTCAGATCGTACCAAGGGAAAATCTTGTAAATGCTTTCGCCTTGAACTCCATGGCATTCAGCGTTACTAGACTTGTGATTCCAGCGATCGGAGGCTTCCTCATCGCCCTCGTGGGGCCAGCGCCTCTTTTTCTGCTAGAGGCTTTGTTCCTGGGAATTACAGCCATAATCATTCTTTTCATAAGACTTGAACCCGACCAGTTAAAAGTGCCAGATTCTCCACTCGAATCATTCAGTTCGGGACTCAGGGCCGGAATCTCTTACGTATCAAAAAGTCGGTCCCTAATAGGACTAACAATTATGAATTTAGGAATGGCGATTTTAGTCATTCCATTTATAAATGGATTATTACCGGTATACGCTGTCGAAGTCTACAGTGTGGGACCTGAGGGTCTAGGCCTTTTATTGTCAGCGGCGGGAGTCGGATCATTTGTGGGTACTTTTATACTCGCCTCATTTTCTAACATTGCAAGACCCGGAAAAATACTATTCGGATTCCTAGTCATGATGGGAATACTCATGGCATTGTTCGGTTTGAATAACAGATACCTTATAGCTCTTGGATTGATGATGATAGTATCCGGGTGCATGATGTCATTTTTTTCAGTCGGCGGAGCTACTGTCCAAAGAATGCTGGACGACAGGTATCGAGGGAGAGCTACCGGAATCTTCATGATGACTTGGGGGTTTATGCCTATTGGAAGCCTCGGAGCGGGAATCTTAGCAAACCAATTGGGAGCTCCGAATTCCACATATATAGGCTCCGTCATTTTGGTTGTTTTCATATCAGTTTGCTTTTTTACATTCAAGGATGTCTGGGAGCATAGATCTTCATCACCAATCTCTAGGGTTGGTTAATTTCGATACGCCGAAACAAATCAATCTTATTTTCTTACATATATTTGATACATCGAAATTTGACTTGTTCATACATAATTGGGAAAATATCGAAGTTATGAATGCTAGTTATCGCTGTTCTTGTTTGTGTATGAACTTGCGGGGCCACGGAACTTGTCGTGGACTTGTTGGGTACTTGCACATATAGTAACCAACAGCGCTAAACCCAAAATACTGGGTAAAAAGGCCCCCGCTCTATAATTAGGTTGGGGGCTTTTTTGTGCCTAGATATCATAACTGCGACAATTTCAATAATTTTGACGAGTTACCTTCGTGAACTTAGGGAGTAACATATGAAAGAACAAAGTAGCACTGAAGGTGTTGTTTTAGACGTCAGGGGTGAAATATGTCCATATCCCATGATCAGAACAAACAAAGAATTAGATGAAACTAGCCCTCCTCTCAAAACTCTTGAGATTCTCACAGATCATCCACCTGCTCTTTCAACAATTCCCCCTGAAGCTATGAAAAGGGGTTATGGCTGTGAAATAGAGGAAGAAAGCTCGGGAGAATGGAGAATAAAACTGTTTAAGTAATCAAACAATAATTTTGAAAACCAAGATATTTATTAGAAATACTGGAAAAAGGTGAAACGATGAAAAATCTAGTTAGTACAAAGAGGATGTTAGGAGCGATATTAGCGCTCACTATTATCGCTTTGCTAAGCGGATGTGGTGGTAGCAAAGTGGAACAGGATACTGCTCTGGAAAATATCTCAGATCATCCGTTTCGTAAGGGCTATGCCTCCTCTGAAAGATTGGTAACCGCCAAATGGGTCGCAGATAATCTTGATAACGAAAAAGTGAAAATTATAGATATAAGGAAGCCTGAACTTTTTGATGAGGGGCACATTCCAGGTGCAGTGAATTACCCTGCCAAGGAACTGCAGGTGGAGGCCGATGGGGTAAAAGGCATGCTTCCTCCGGGAGACGCCGTTGCTGCTAAATTGAGTTCCCTGGGAGTAGAACCTAGTGACACTATCATCATCGTTGACCACATAAAGAACCTTTGGTCCACAAGACTTCTATGGACGCTTGAGGTTTACGGTCATGAGGATGCCAGAATGATCGATGGGTCATATTTTTCATGGACGGAAGGATGGACAGATGGAGGGATGGTTAAAAGTTCAAGGAATAAGATAACGACTGCATCCCCTTCGGTAAAGCCCTCAAATTATGAATTCACTTCTGAAAAAAATGAATCTCTCATAGTGGCTCTTGAAGCTGTAAAAAAATCAATAAGTGATTCTGGGTCTGTTGTGCTTGACACGCGAAGTGCCGAGGAATACGCGGGGACGGATGATCGAGATAATCTCCGACATGGTCACATACCTTCTTCAATACATATTGAGTGGGTTCAGAATGTGGATGATAAAGGTCGGTTCTTACCTGCAGATCAACTACAAAGCCTTTACGGCTCAGCGAACATTAATGGTGATCTAGACATATACACCTTGTGCCAGACAGCGGTCAGGGCTGCTCATAGTTGGTTTGTGCTACAAGATCTTCTTGGATACGAGAATGTAGCAATATATGATGGATCGTGGATAGAATGGGGTAACAGGGAAGATACCCCTATTGACTCCTAGGTCGATTTATCGGGTTAAAGCAAGGGGGCTATATTAACTTCAGTTCCCCAAAATAAAATGTGCGGTGGATATATAAATTGCTCCCCGCACATTTTTGTATAATACCCTTCCCAATACCTAGTCAGGGTATTGTTTCTGTGATGCCTGTGTGAAGATGTATCGTTGTTTCTCAACGGGCGACGGATATCAAATGGTTAATTCGACTAACTGAGGATAATGCTGATGCAAGAGGTAACGCAGGCGAAGCCCCAGATCAATAGATCTCAACTGATAAAGTCACTTGGGGTTGGAATTTTATTGCTACTTATACTTGCATTTGCAATGTTCTCGGGAGATTCTGACAATGCCATATTTTGGCTGGTAGGTATTGCTTTTGGAATAATAGTACAAAGAAGCCGGTTCTGTTTTACTGCTGCTTTCCGTGATTTGTTTCTGCTTGGTCAGACAAGAATGATAAAGGGCGTTCTCATAGGTCTTGCGGTTTGTACAGTGGGTTTTGCTATGGTAATGAGCAATGTTTATCCTAATCCAGGGTTCGGGTCACCCCCTACTGCCGCTAACGTACTACCAGTCGGATTATCTACATTGATTGCAGGAACTTTGTTTGGTGTGGGTATGGTTCTTGCCGGTGGATGTGTTTCGGGATCTCTATCAAGAATGGGGGAAGGCTACTTGGCTTCTTGGGTTGCAATAGGTGGGGTGATGATAGGACTGTTCTTTCTAAACAGCACTTGGAATTGGTGGTGGGACAACGTAATTTCTTTTGAGCCCTCAATTTGGCTTCCTGGGGAGATTTCATATACGGGGTCAGTAACATTAACGTTAGTGGTATTAGCGTTCATTTTGTATCTTGCGGTTCTTTGGGAAAGACACAAGAATATGGGTTTTGTAATGCCGGAAATAAAAAGAAAGCCCGATCCAGCACCAACGGGATCTCTTGATGAGATTTTTACTTACCTGAAATTCCCATTTAAGAGAGAGTGGAGCCCAATAGCGGGAGGAATCGCTCTGGGGCTTTTGAACCTGCTGCTTTTCATAAGATTTCATCCTTTAGGCGTAGTTGGTGAAATCTCAAGGTGGTCAACAACTTTAACGAGCAACGTAGGGTTGCCGGAATTTGTACTTAGAGGAATGGAAGGACTTGGCGCCTGTGCCCTTGTTTTTACGGAGGGAACTTGGTTAACGCACGGCTTATTTCTTAACGTGGGAATCATAATTGGTGCCTTAGCTTCGGCAGTTTTTTCGGGAGAATTTAAGATCAGGATACCTCGCTCACCGGTCCGCTACGCTCAATCTCTAATTGGTGGTGGTGTAATGGGATATGGGGCTGGTCTTGGATTGGGATGTACTTTGGGGGCCTTTTTCTCCGCAGTCCCATCATTGGCTGTAAATGGTTGGGTGTATGCGTTGGGACTGACTATAGGGGCATTCATCGGCGTTAAGATAATAAAAAGAATACCATGACCGAGAACTCATCACTTGTAGATTTATGTGGCATGGATCTACCAACTCAAATGAAACATGTTAATAAGTCTCTAAAAGAGGCTTCACAGGGTTCAACAATACGACTCATGACAGAGCACCAGATGTTAGCAACGTATGTTTTGCCAAAGGCCCTAGAGATTAATGTTAAGTGTAAGGTATCGCCAGTCCAGGAAAACTGGAAAATTGAACTGTTCCCAGAAAAGTAATTTTAAGATCTATATAACCCTGAAACAGCAGGCAAATCCTTAATCAACCATTAGCCACTATGACACCTATCTCAGGATATCCTCTCATTCCCTCTGCGACAGGAAAGTCTGCGTCCGAATACCATAAAACACCATCCTTTATAGTCAGTCCATGAGGGTCTGGTCCGTCAGGTGGAAGATGTATTCGATCCATTTCCAATCCCGTAATTTTTTCATATTTAACTATCACTTTGTCCGCCCTATCAGAACACCATATGCCATCACCATCTAGGGCCAGGCCATGTAACACGTTCAGGTCACAACCGAACTTATGAATTACCTCATAGGTATTCCCATCTACCAAAATTAAAGCTTTAGGGTTGAACGCGGTCAACCATATGTTTCCTTCGTCCCACTCTAAACCGTGAATACCTCCTCCATCAGGTGTTCGAAAATAATCGACAGTCTCACCTGTTGCAGGATCGATTTTACGTACCTTCGATACGTGGTCATCGTGGGGTCTGAAAGGACGGGCACTTGCCGTGCCATTACATGCGGTCCATAAGAACCCGCCACCATACGTAATACCAGATCCGTTTTCAGTCTCGGTTGAAATTATTCTTTGCATCCTTCCATTTTTATCAAGTACAAAAACATCATCGGTCAGTTGGTCCATTACAAATAGTTCATCCCCAAACCACTGCAGTCCATTTGGCATTCTCACCGGTGTATCAAAAAGGCTTGAGACCTTCCCTTTAGTCATAAGTTTTCCTCATTAATTCAAAGTACCAGGGCCCACCGAACACTCCCAGGCGGGGTAAGTACAGAAAGTAGTAACCAAAATCCAGCATATTTAGTTGGCCCAATGACCTCTTTCTTTCCTAATGGCAATACTATCCATTACTGGCAAAACTTGAACGTCACCAGCGGCCATTTGTGGTCGCAAAATATTGGTTATTAACTGCATATCGTCGGCTTCTATAACCGCGAATATAGTGTGGGAAACGTTGTAACCCCACACCCCTATAACCTTTACGTCTGAATTCCCTTCCATCCAACTTGTCATATCTCGAACCGCATCGCTATCGACACCATGTTGAACACCTGGGCAGGTCTTGTAATTATGTTTCGCTGTTACATGAAAAAGCATCTAAAATTACCTCCAAATATGTTTTAGGCAGCTTATATCATCATATGTCAATTATCTGCAATCAAAGGAACAATAGCGTCAAGGCTTCAAAATTTTCTTCAATATCTAAATAGTAGCGCGAGACCAACTCAGAAAATATCCGTTCCCTTTCCGACTAATCAGCATATTACCGCGGCTTCCCTACTACTTCATTTTCCCCGGGGTTAGGCTACATTTACAATGGGGAATCAGGCGATTCCCAGTCGAGTATTCCCTTATTCTTGAACGAATTAATCTCGTCAACTGTATACCCAAGCTCTTGGAGAATAGGGAATGTATGTTCACCCTTAAGTATGCCCCCTCCTGCTTTGCAAGGAGTCTCCGAAAAGTCGAGCACTGGCGAGTATCTCCAGAAGGTGCCAAATTTTTTGTGGGATACCTCTGTAGTAAATCCATTCTGGGCAATATGAGGATCATTGGCAAAAAAGTTATACATGTTCGTATCTTCGACCCGCACACATCCTATATCTTGGGAAGTAAGTTCTAATTCCCATTGATCAGCGTTTTTACCCGAAAAAATGGATCCTAATTCCTCAATTAGGGCGCCATCGTGTAAACGTCTGTTTTGGACGGTTGCGAACCTCTTATCCCTCAGCAAATATTTAGATCCTAGAGCGTCACATAAAGATACCCATTCCGACTCCATCGGGCAGGCTAAAAAGACCCATCCAGATTTCGCCCTGTAGAGGCGATTAAGGGCGTTTGTACCGTAACCGTCGATATCAGGAATTTCTCTATCCGGTTTGCCGTCGAAATCGAAGAAATCGTCAGCATTAGCTGTAGCATTTGCTCCGATCATGGTAGTCTCAACATACTGTGGCAGTTTAGTACGCAGCCGCGCATATAAACCCATAACTACACTAGTCGCGGCTACCATTGAAGTATTCGGGTCAGGATTAACATCCTGAGCTCTCCCCAATCTATTGGATACAGTCACGATTTCATCTATGGACATATCGACGTCTTCGGGAGGTATAGCGTCTTCCCCTGCCTGCGTTAGAGCACCACCAGAAACTGCGCCGCCTATTGGGTGCATTGCAGGACGATGACTGTATGGGCCACTCGAACCGTACCCCGCGATATAAACGTAATTAATATCTGGATTAAGTTGCCTCACCCTATCAAAATCTATACCTACTCGCCCCGGAGCACCGGGTCTCATGTTATGCATAAGCACATCAGCTTTAGGTATTAAGCGAGATAAAATTTCTTGTCCCTTTTCAGTTTTTAGATTTATAGAAAGCCCTTCTGTTCCCGCCATAGTTCTATTGGAGGCTAAACCGTTATAGGGCCCTCTCATCCAGTCTCCCGTAAGTGTCTCAATACGGATTACTCTGGCTCCTAGCTCAGCTAGAAGGGACCCGGCAAGTGGTCCAGCAATTACTGTTGATAAATCTAGAACAATAATTCCTTCTAACGGATGTTTAGCTCTTTGTTCGGAAAAATCTGTTGAACTCGTGAAGGACTTTACCCTACCCAAAGCTTCGGCTGCCAGCAATTCATCCGTATGCTGCCCAACACGTGGGGCAGGGCCCTGTATTTTAGGTACACAGGGCTCCATCATAAATGCGGGGCCTAACTGCCTCATTTCTCCTACGTGGGAATCTTCAACTACTTGAACATGTCCATTATGAATCATCTGAGGGTGATTTAACGCTTCGGTAGCTGACATGAAAGGCTCCGCTGCAACATCACTCTCTTCATTAACAAAAAGGTTCATCCATTCCTCGAATGTGCGTTCCTTCATCCTTTCTAAAATCATTCGTCGCAGGGCTTCTCGGTCTTCCTCTTCCACCAAATTAGGAGCATCCTTAAAACGAGGATTCTCAAATATTTTGCCGAGACCAATAGCGTGGATTTCAGATCTGAATAAGCGTTCAATTAAATTAGCCAGTTGTATCCATTTACCATCTTTTGTTCTTGCCGGTAAATACTGTATCGGTGATGGTCTGGTTGCTATTGTGGAGGAATCAAAATCAAATGTTTCAGGATACTTGATCATCATCTGCCACAGTACAAACTGAGTGAGATCGTAATAAGTTACGGCCTGCAGCAAACTTGTGTTCACCCTCTGACCAATACCCTCCCTGTCCCTCACCATCAGAGAAGATACAATTCCTCTTACAGCAGCCATCGCCGCTGAATGACTGGCAACCTTGACAGAAGCAAAGTTCGGACCTTCCCTACCCGACAGGCCGGCGAATATCATTAACCTACCACTCTTGGCCTCCACAAGCCCTTCGTAGTCCTTATATTGAGAGTAAGGGCCCTTTTGGCCAAACCCTGTGATTGAACAAAAAATCAACCTAGGATGTTTCACTTTTAAACCATCATATCCAAGGCCTAACGACTCCAAATAACCAGGTCTAAATGATTCCACAACAACATCTGCGCTAGCGACCAACTTTAAGAATTCGCTCGCTCCATTTTCATTTTTTAAGTCAATAACAACACTACTTTTGCCTCGATTCCATAACAATGAAGGCGAAAAAGATCTATATGGATCTCCACCGGGTGGTTCAATTTTTATGACATCAGCACCAAAGTCTGAGAGAGTCATTGTTGCAATTGAACCTGCCATACCCTGCGTAAGGTCCAAAACTCTAATACCATCAAGTACTTGAATCATAAAACTGCCTATATGAAATATCCTTCTATCTCATTTGATAACTGTTGAAACGGCTTTAGGTTCTTATACACACATCACCAAGATTGTTATTCTAGAATCTATTTCATCATTTCGAGAAGATTATTGCACACAGTCAGTGAAGATCTATCAAATAGGTTTATCAAGAATTAATCTTCCGGTTACGAACATCCAACCCATGGCTAATGTTTGTATGATAGGAGATAAGTATGGAAAATACGAATTAAGTAAAAGGAGCTTCAAATGTCACAAATGCCCTCGCAGCAATCGGCCTTCATAAATGGATTGAATTTGGCATATTACGAGTGGGGAAACCCTGGCACTCCCAGTCTGATTTGCCTCCATAGCCATACGAACAGTGCCGCTTCCTGGAGAGAATTCGCTGAATATGCATCCAGTAAGTATCACGTTTACGCTATAGATCAACGAGGTCATGGAAACAGTGAGTGGGCTTCGGATGGCTACGCCCGCGAAAAATTCGTTCAAGATCTAAGTGAATTCATTGAGCAAAAAAAATTAGCCGATGTATCGTTAGTAGGCTGTTCAATGGGAGGTTGGCACTCAATCCTTTACACGCATTTAAATCCTAAGATAGTGAACAAAATAGTAATGGTCGATATAGCACCCGAGCCCTCTCAAGAGAGGCTTAATGCCCCTCCATCTCCTCCCACACCTATGTATTTCAACGAAGAAGATGATGTGTTTAATTGGCTTAGATCAGGGAACCCTTTTGCTTCAGACGCAAGACTTCTAGAAGAAACCAAGTCACGGATCAAACAGACTGAATCAGGACAGTGGACTTGGAAAGCCGATCTAGAGGGTTTCGACAACCCGCTCCCAGATATGACCAGTGAATCCTTAATTAAGGGATACTGGAATGCGATCAAGTCGATAGAATGTCCCATCTATGAAATACGAGGCGCCGAAAGTGGTCTTGTGAGTGACGAAGTTTTGACCAAAATGGAAAAGATTGGAAAAGACGTATCCTCAACAGACGTGGAGAGAGCTGGCCATGTTGTAATGGTTGATCAACCGGAAGCATTCATTGAAGCCATTAAGTCTTTTTTATAGTTCTTTAAATTTGAATGTATCGGCATAGAAATTGTTAAGTAACACGAAGGGAGTTCATGAGCATGGATTTTGAGGGGAAAACGGTACTAATAACGGGAGCTGGTAGCGGTATAGGTAAATCGGCAGCCAATCGCTTCGCCAATGGTGGGGCAAACCTTGTTTTAGCTGACATAAATAAACAATCTTTGGAAGAAACATGTGAAGAAATAGGCGCTTCAGGAAGAAATGTCATCTCTGTCAAACTAGATGTCGGTAATCTGGATGAAATAGACCTGATGGTTGAAAAAGCGGTGTCCGAATTCAACGGTATAGATGTTTTATTCAATAACGCCGGACTAACCCGTCACATAAGTTTTCTCGACATAGAGGAAGAACACTGGGACCAGATACATAGGGTTAATTCGAAGGGGGCTTTTTTCTGTATGCAGAAAACAGCCCGAACGATGGTCAACAGAGGGCGAGGTGGCCGGATAGTAAACACAGCATCAATAGCAGGCCGTGGTTATCGGAGGACTTCCAACGCAGCTTATGCAGCCAGTAAGGGAGCGGTTATAGCCATGACATATATAGCCTCAAGCGTTCTCGCACCCCACAACATCAACGTCAACGCGGTCTGTCCCGGCATTGTCCAAACGAATATGCTCTCTAGCATACTTACAGGCAGATCAGACGATTCAGGAAGTACAAGCAATGAATTAAGAGATGCAATGATAGAGGAAATTCCAATAGGTAGGGCTAACGAGGCAGACGATGTGTCGGCTTTGGCTGTATTCCTCGCTGGACCTGGCTCACGAAATATAACAGGCCAAGCCTTTAACGTAGATGGTGGAATGATCATGAGTTAATTATTTACACCGAATTCAATAACTTAAGAAATCGGAAAGGATTTACATTGAGTAACTTGACTCTAACAACGGCGATCGGGAATTACGGATATACTGAAACCCTCAAAGACGAGACCATTAAGCCAGAACATTTTTCTTTTGACCACGTAGAAATCTCGCCCGTCCCTATGATTTTTCGTCGCATGGTCAGAAATCTCGAATTCGATGTGGCCGAAATGGCCTTATCGACCTACATATGTGCCAAGTACTATGAAAAGCAATTTACTGCATTGCCGATTTTTCTAACTCGAAGTTTTTATCACGGGGCAATAGTCTGCAATAAGTCAGCAAATATTTCAAAACCGACCGACCTTTCAGGAAAAAGGGTGGGAGTAAGAAGTTACACGCTTACTCCAGGTGTTTGGACCAGGGCACTGCTCCAAACAGAATATGGCCTAGACTTGGATACAGTAACGTGGGTGCTATCTGGAGATGAACACGTAGAAGAATACACGGCACCAGACAATGTTATTTCATCAGATAGAAATGATTTAGCGGAAATGTTGGCCTCTGGAGAAGTGGATGCTGTGATAGGGGCGGGAGAGATCGATTCTGATGAGGTTGTTCCACTTTTCACCAATGCCAATGAATTGGACACTCACTGGTTTGCTAAAACCAGCATATACCCAATAAGCCATTTGCTGGTGGTTAAGGATCAGGTTTTAAGGGAAAATCCATGGTTAGAAAACAAGATATTTAACATTTTCGCAGCTGCAAAAGATGTTTATCTGAAAGAGATGAGATCAACACAAAAGCCCGACACCCGGAATGAACTACAGCTGAATATGTCAAAAATAGTCAATGGAGACCCCATACGTTATGGATTTGAAGGAGACCGAAGCGGCCTAGAAGCTTTCATAAAGTTCAACGTAGATCAGAGTATTATCCCTGAGTACATTTCCCCAGAAAAACTATTTGAAATGCCATGAGTAATGATTAAATAAAGAATGCCCATTTTGCAGCAATGTTTATTTATTAACGATCCACCTAGTTATTTCTATAGGTGGCGCCGGGCCAGATTTATTCAGGTGCATCAGGAGTAAATTTAGCGTCTGTCATATCTGCACCTTCAAAATCCACCTCACTCAGGTTAGAGTGTTGAAAGTTTGCACTCACCATAATCGCGCCTCTTAAAGAAGTTCCGGATAAATCGGCATTCGATAAATCTGCGAAACTTAGATCAGCCTGACCCAGATCAACATTTTTAAGCGTGCAACCTACTAGAGAGGCATACTGCAGGTTGGCATATCTCAAATTTGCGCCAGTCAAGTCTGCGTTATTGATGTTGGCCCCCATAAGTCTGGAGTATGCGAGAATGGCCCCCACCATAGAGGAATTTTTTAGATCGGATCTCCGCATATTTGTCCCACTTAGATTGGTTCCAGTCATATTAACCCCTTCACAGACACTCCCAATTAAGTTACACCCTCTAAGATTAGCTTCACTTAGGTCCGCTTGTGAGAGTTTGGCTCCAAATAAATTTGAGTCTTCCAAATTTGCTAGTCTAAGATCGGCACTAACCAATTCCACCTCTTTCAGGCGAGAACCCCTAAGATCTGATCTCGTCAAGTTTGCACAGGAGAGCCGAGCGGCAACCCTTTCGGTTCCCGAAGATAAGTCAATACCTCTCAAATCAGATCCCCTCAAGTTGATCCCACACAAATTATCGCCGGCTAAAAACATGGATGTAAGATGATCCTTTGTAATTCTTTCCATTAATAAGCTCCTAGGCTGACTTATATCAGCCAAGATTTATATAGTCGAGGAACCTACGGCAGTGTACTTGGGCCTTCTAAGGGCATTTGAGTAACCAGATCCAGAAACGAAGTCGACTTTAATTGCCGTTCAGCAATGAATCTTAAATAGTTTCTTAGCATGTCAGAAACCTCTTGCAGAGGTTGATGAGGTAACAACACTCCCGATAAGAGCGACTCATTATCTTTCAAACGTTGTAGATATCTGAGAATCTTCATAGTCTCCAATGAAATCTGCGTTGGGAAATCTTCAAAGTCTGTTTGACAATTTGAACATACTACTCCCCCCATATGTGGGGCAAAAGGATATCTAGCAGGAAGCAATTTTCCCCTACATTCAACACATTCTCCAAATTCAGGTTCGTATCCAATAAATTTAAGAAGTCTCAACTCAAAAAAATGAATCAAATATTCCGAATGTTCTTCTTTATCCAAGGCTGAAAGAGTATCTTCAACCAAGTCATACAATTTTTGATTTGGGGACCAATCATCGGCGAAAGAATCCGTCAATTCCGCCAAATAAAGGGCCAATGCAACCCTGTTCAGATCCGATTTAATCCTGTTAAAGCCTTTTATGGTCACGCTTTCTGAAACCGTTTCAAACAGGCGGCCTCTAGATAGAGATATTTGCACAAAATTAAGGGGTTCCAGCGACCCTCCAAGACGGCTACCTGGTCGTCTGACTCCTCGAGCAATACCTGTAATTCTTCCAAAAGAAGAGCTAAAAAAAGTTATGAGACGGTCAGACTCACCCATAGGCCTATATTTCAAGACAATGGCTTGTGTCTGATAATTTCTGCCTCTTGTCATCACCAAGCCAGATTTAAGTAGGTCCCAAATGAAAAGGGAATAAAATCTAGATATTCGCTAATATAGTCTGGATTATTTCTAAAAATCTTGTCTCCCCTCCAAGGCTCTTCCAAGGGTAGCTTCATCAGCATATTCTAAATCCCCTCCTACAGGTAAACCCCTCGCCGGCCTAGTTATCTTGATCCCAAGATCACCTATAAGGCGATGGATGTACATTGAAGTTGCCTCGCCTTCAAGATTTGGATTCATGGCAAGGATAATCTCAACAAAATTTTCTATTCGCATTCTTTCAAGTAATGGCCTTATCTTTAGATCTTCTGGACCTATACCATTAATCGGTGATATGGAACCGTGGAGCACGTGGTATAGCCCACTGAAAGTAGCGGTACGTTCTAAAGCGACGACATCTAGAGGTTGCTCTACGACACAGAGTTTTGATCGATCGCGTGAGGCATTTGAGCAAATATCACAGGGATCCCTCTCTGTTATGTTGAAACATTCCGAACACAAGATAATTTGACTTTTCATTGAAATTATCGCAGCTGCAAGGGACTCGGCCTGTTCTTCAGGCATACGAACTAAATGATAAGTTAGTCTCTGGGCAGACTTTGGCCCGATACCAGGCAACCGGTTGAATTCGTCTATCAAGCGTTGTACAGGAGGGGTACCTCCTGGAGAATCACCAATCATCTGTCAAATCCTATATTTGGAAGTTAACTGCAATATTAGGTTAACCCAGGAATGTTCAACCCACCCGTCAAAGCACCCATTTTAGTGGATGCTAATTCTTGGGCCTTCTCAATCGCTCCATTAATTGCCGTTTGCACTAGATCCTGGAGCATTTCCACATCCTCCGAGTCAAGCACTTCCGGATCTATCTCAATTGATTCAACAATCATTTTTCCCGTAATAACTACCTTGACAACACCACCACCCACAGAATTCTCTACTTTGGAGTTCTCTATTTCCTCCTGCACCTTAGCCATTTGTTTTTGGAGTTGTTGGGCCTGTCGCATCATATTCTTGTTCATCATGTTTGTTTATTTCTCTCCTCAATTATGGTCGCCCCCAAAGACTGGGCCGCCCTAACCAAATGACTTCTTTGCGAAGCTGGACGCCCAGAGGCAGAGGTACCATTCTCTGGCTGCGTAATATCTATATCATATCTTGTGCCCAATATTTTAAGCGTTGCATCCATTATCTGGTTACGAACCAACGGATCTGCTATTTCACCTTGGAGTCTTTCAGCATGAGAGGAATGTTGAAAAATAAATGTTAGGGAATTACCAACGATTTTACGTTCATAGCTTCCTCTCAACAAAGCTGCTATATTGAATCTGTTCCCCACCTGTCTTAGCTCACGTAGTAGCTCATTCCATTTTTCATCAATTTCATTTTCAGAGTTAGATACCGGGACATTTGTTATTTCCGCCGCCCTAGGTTTTAACGGGGCATTTTTCCTCTCCAATTCTGTAGACTTCTTGGCAGGGCCTTCTGGTGGTTTATCAGCAGTTTTAACTGAATTACTGCTATCAACTGATTTCACTTCATTTTTCGATTTTGCTTGAGGGACCGGATGCGACTTGACAGTTATGGGGGCATCTCCCGACCTAACTTCTATGGCTTCTGCTATAGCAAGCTCTAATGGAAGATATTGATTTATAGAGTTCTGAAAATTCACCTTGCCCAGTATCACAGCAACCCTGATTAACTCCGCAATACTGATGCTTTCCGTGACTTTCTCAAGTCTTGCAGACAAAGCTTCCCCATATTCTTCATCAGGCGATGCCCCTGATTTTTTTTGCAATACATATCGGATTAATTCCAACAAGCTAGAATGGACATATCTCGCATCGTTTCCATCCGAAATTATTTGGTTTAGTACAGAAAAAGCTCCCTTCAAATCTCGTTGCCCCACTCGTTCGAGTAATTCAACCGGTTGAGTATTATCAGAAAGATTCAATAGGCCGGATAAGTGTTCCTTCGTAATAGGAGCCTCGAAAGAAACAATAGCCTGTTCCAGAAGGTTCTCTGCGTCTCTCAAGCTACCAGTGGACTTACGGGCAATGAGCATTAATGCCTCCGACTCGATTTCAACCTCCTCTGATTCGCAGACTACCTGTAATTTTTGAAATATATCCAGTACGGAGATTCTCCTAAAGTCGAATCTCTGACATCGAGATATGATAGTTAGCGGCACTTTCTGGACATCCGTTGTAGCAAGTATTAATACGGCATGGGGCGGAGGTTCTTCCAAGGTTTTAAGAAGAGCGTTAAAGGCCTCCTGTGTCAGCATATGCACTTCGTCGATAATATAAACTTTAAACTTGGATTCTGTGGGACTGTAATGAATCTTTTCAGTTAGATCCCTTATATCGGCAATTCGCCTGTTACTTGCTCCGTCTATTTCAATAAGATCTAACGATCTACCCTCGTTAACAGACGTACAAATAGCACAGCTATTGTCCGGATCTCCTTCAGAGGGATTCAAGCAGTTTAAAGCTTTGGCCAATATTCTGGCGGTGCTAGTTTTTCCTGTTCCACGCGGCCCGCAGAACAAATAAGCATGAGACACACGCTCACTTTTCAGTGCCTGACGCAGGGTTTGGGCAATGTGACTCTGTCCGACTAGATCGGATAAAGAGCCCGGTCTCCACTTCCTATACAGAACCTCAGACAATTTGCTTCGCCCTCTTCATGATACGGCTCTCTAATTGTTGCATTACAATTTTGTCAGCCTCTTTTTCATGGTCGTAGCCTAGCAGGTGCAAGAAGCCATGAGCAACAATACGCCCCAGTTCATCAATAACAGGCCCAACTGACTGTCTCTTTATCTGTGCAAGAGATATTACAACTTCACCTAATTGGCTCGTAATCGTGTCCGGCAGGACAAATTGTTCTCCAGTAAATCGATCTTGAAGGGAACTGGGATCTCCATAGTACTTCCCCTCATGATCATTGGAAAAAGAAAGCACATCCGTAGTTTCATTGATCCCTCGATAGTCACGGTTTAGTGCCTTGACAGTATCATCATCTGTTATGACTATGCTGCCTTCAGTGTCTCTGATATCACAGACATCCAATGCCGATAATGCAACGGATTTTATGTACTGAAGATCCCGAGCTTCAACTGTGATCCCATCCGAAAAAATATGGATAACACTTTCTTCTTCCATTCGAAAAGAGTCTATATCAAATAGACAGCTATTGGGATACTGTTAGCAAAATTTTTCAGTTTTCACGAGTGACCCATATTGATTAGTGCGAACAACGTGGGCTTCATTTGAGTAGCTGAACACTACTTCAAATCCAGGAATTTCCTGAACACTACCAGAACCTATGGCCGAACACCCTAAGGAATTATCAGGCCATACTTTATCCACTATCGAAACGAACTCCAAGTCGGGTTGATCTATTTTTAGTTCCGCTGCCAGAGTCCAAGCCGCAGAAACTTCGGCACATTTTTGTCCCAATAGTTCGTCTCGGAGACCAACGTCACCACTAGCTTCTACCATCGTAGCAGTATCTACCCCTCCCCTCATCTCCTCGAAAAGCTGTCCGAATCCTGATAGCGGCAAAACAACTGTAGTCCCTTGGGCTAGTATCGCTTTAAAAGATTCGAGGGATCTCTGAAAAGTATAGAAGTCTGGGTCTTGCTCAAGGGCCTGAGCAAACACAGCCGTCGCCTGAGCTTCTCCACATCCTCTTATTATGCTGCTGTCCCGCTCGGCATTAGCGAGGATTATAGTAGCTTTTCTGTCAGCATCTGCCCTCACTTGAGCATCAATCTCAGCACCCTCCGCACGCTCCTTATCTGCCTTCCTCTTCCTCTCAGCTTGCATACGGGAATAGACACTTTCTGCTATTTCGCCGGGGAAATCCGCCCTTTTTATTCTCACATCAATAACATCGATCCCGAATTCTGCTAATTTTGGTTTCACAGAGGCAAGTACATTAGCCAACATCAGATCACGTTGCGTGGTAATAATTTCTGACTGATCATGACTCGCTATTTCTCGCCTAAGCTCTGAAGTAACGATTTCAGCTGCCCTAGCAGCTGCAGTAACTTCGTCTCCCAGTCTCTCCCTAAATAGACTTGGATTCACTATCCTACCCCTAGCAAAAACATCAATAATAAGTCTTTTCTTATCTTTGGTAAGTAACGAGTCAGGAGGAGCGTCGAAGTTCAACAGACGTTTTTCAAAATAGGTAACATTATCCAGGAACGGAGCTTTTACGTTCAGACCAGGAGATTTAACTTCACGTTGTATCTCACCAAATCTTGTCACAATCGCAACTTTTTTCTCATCAACAACAAAAAATATTTGAGGTAATATGATCGCCGCTACGACTATCGCTGCTATTAAAATTATTATCAATGATCTCATTTTTGGTTCAAGCCCCTAGTTCACTCCAACGGTACCGGCATTATTCCGGAATTGTCAGGATTCACTAAAATTACTTCGTCCGGGTTACCTAGAATTTTATTTATACCAGGAAGTATTTCTTCCATAGCCTCGAGGTATAACCGTTTTCTCGTAACCTCTTTTGATTTCTCATATTCTCTTTGTATTGCCAGGAAGCTTTCAGCCTCACCAGTAGCAACCGCAATTTTCTGCTGCCTAAAACCTTCCGCTCCCTGCAACATCTTAGAAGCCTGCCCACGGGCTTGCGGCAAAATAGACTCTTTGTAGGCATCCGCCAAGTTAATAATTTTAGCTTTGTCTTCCTTAGCCCTTACCACATCGTCAAAAGCATCTTTAACCTGCTCAGGAGCAAATACGTTTAACAGTTTTACTTCACGTATACGAATCCCTGTTTGATAATGATCCAATATTTCTTGAAGTTTTTGCTTGGTTTCTACTTGGACTTCCTCTTTCTTATCGGTCAAAGCGTCATCAATAGGCCTGCTACCTATAACCTGACGCAACGAGGTTTCAGTCGCATCCTTCAGCGTAACACTGTCAGGAGAAACAACCTCATACAAATACTCTCTGATGTTTTTTATGTCATATTGAACTAGTAGTTGGGCATCTACAATGTTTGGAGCCTCACCTGGTCGATCGTTTTCATCAGGGTCACCCGTAATCATCAAGGATTCGCTAAGAACGGGCGTATCACCTCTTATTCCAAGTTCTAACTTACGAACCTCATCAACCCGTATTATGTCCCGTGCGCCAATTGGCCCAGGCCACCACCATTGAAGGCCAGGGTCCTTGGTCGAAGAAAAACCTCCAAAAAACCTTAGGGCGGCTTTTTCCCCAGGTTGAACCGTGAAGAAACCTGTGGCGAACCAAATTACCACTCCGATAACAAGCACTGCAAGTATCACAAATGGCGCCTTACCACCACCTTTCCCCACTCCGCCGAATATAGATTTAAACCTACTAAGGATTTTTTCGAGATTTACATCGGGTTCTTGCTGTCTATACATATGTATATTTCCAAACTAAGCGTATATTTATAGGGACTTAATGACCACATCAATACTAACATAGCTCGCATGCAAAACCGTAGGCATCTAACCCGGAATATATAGATTGCACCAATCATTAATGCCAGCAATGGAGGTCCGAATTCCATGCAAAACTTAAATATATGCATCGTCGGATGCGGTGGGTACGCATACGAGGTCATGAATGAGATAAAAGGTGTTCCAGGAATAAAATTTTCCTTCGCAAGTAGGGACATCTCCAAGGCCAAATCCTACCAAGGTCAATTTGACGGAGCCCACTCCTTCGGTAGTTATGAAGAGGCTGCAAGCCACCCAGAAATTGACGCAATGTACATATTTAGCCCTCACAATCTACATTTGCACCACACCACAATGGCTCTTTCCAGCAAAAAACACGTTCTTGTAGAAAAACCGATAGCAAAAACGCTAGAAGAGGGTAAAAAAATGATTGCTCTCGCCAATAATTCAGGCATTCATTTAATGGTCGCAGAGAATTATAAGTTTTTGCCCACAGTAGAGAAATCTGCGGAGATCATTAGAGTTAGTGATGAGTCTGGTATAGGCCACCTGCGAACAATAAAAATAATATCTGAAACCTACCGTGAACCAGAGGGTTGGCGGAGAGAATTGAAAATTAGCGGTGGAGGGGTATTTATAGACGCTGGAATACACTTGGTAAACCTCTTGGTAAGCCTAGCCGGTTTCCCTGAAAAAATCTCAGCTGTGATTCCCCCATCGGTTTTTCATGAGTCGGAGGGCGAGGACGCCCTCAATTTATTTGCTACCTATTCCAATGGGGTGTCTGGAACAATATTTTTCTCTAGATCAACCGACATAGGAAAACCGGTGCAAGAGATACAAATTGACGGATCCGCTGGAAGAATTCAATTCAACCCGTTTTCCAATGACATGAAGATCGTAAAAGGAAACCTAACAAGAACCATTAAGTTGAAAAAGTCGAAAAGAGGAAGTCAGGAGATGATATCGTCTTTCAGGGACCTGATCCTACATGAAAGTCCGAACAAAATGTCTGGAGAGATGGGCTTAGACGATCTATCCATAGTGATGTCTGCCTACGAATCTGCCAATACTGGATCGGAGGTTACGCCCGTAAAATTCACTTAGATGTGAACTCACTAGGTGTCACCGAAACAAACTTAGGAACCTGTCCTCGTAATATTTATATACACCCCATTTGTCTAACTCGGTCTTCAGCATATCTGGGCTACCGCCCATCTGAACAGACTTAAACATCCCTTCGATCTGATTAACCGCTGCCCTTGGAAGGCCTCCGGCAGAGGACTGAGGGTCCATAAGTCCTCCAGACTTCATTTCTCTAGCATTAAAAGAGGCTGAAGAGGCTGTAAATTCGTAAATGAATTTCATCAAAGCAACATCCCAAAACTCATCTATCCCAACTATAACGACTGAAAGGTCGTTCTTCCTACTCTTCAAATCTTTAGATATCCTAGTTGCAACCTCTGTGGGTATCCCTCCAACTATTTCTAGATTTTCGCTTTCATTCCTATATTGGTAAAGAATTCCTGGACTGTTGGCCCCGTAGGATTGTGCGGCAAATCTCATATATTCGTAAGCGCTTTCACTAAATCCATCTAAATTCAATGCATATGTCGGTGTTATAAGAGAGGGCTGGTCGGCAATTACCTTGCCCTTCCTAACTACCGACTCTAATTCTTTTTTTGAAGCATCCATTGCAGTGTATATAGGCTCTGTAACAACAAAATATTCCACCGAAGTAATTCCGAAGGTAGCAAGATGCTGAGTCGGAAATTTAATTACATAAGTCTGCTCTACAGACCTCATCCAGTCAGGAGAAATATTCATTTTGTTTAGCTCTGTCTAGTGATTTTTTAAGCACAATAAATTGTACCTCAGGCTTTAAATTCCTAATGGTTCCGACTATCAAATTTGTTGCGTGCCTGCGCGTAAGGCTTTTTTAAACCTACAAAAAACAATAAGCCAGCCAGTAACAAAATCGAACCGTCAGGAGTCGATTGGTCTAATCTGCCACAACTACGTCCGTCTAACTCTCCATTGCCCCCAACAGGCACTATGTCAGATTCTTCTGATTCGACTTCATCCCGTGGAACGTTTCCCGTCAAGGATTCAACAGACGTCGACCCCGGCTGTGGAGTAAGAGAAAATACCTTGACTTCCGAACGAGGCACCGGAGTTGGTAAGGAGGATGTCTCAGCAGGAGGTTCGTATAGCGGAGCCCCTATGTACTTTCTCCACGAATTCTCCAACTCCAGCTTAGACACTCCATAGGCAGACAATATTGCGGCATCTATATCTTCTCCCGATTTTAATCTGGCAAGGAGATGAACCATATTGTTAGGACCTAGTCGGATAACCATGTACTCTACCAAGGACATAGACTGACCGTAGTACATAATGACGTCTTCAGGATCACCAGGCATTGTCGGCATTGATGTTATTGGAAGCAATCGACCTGAATGAACAGCGAAGTCCACAGCAACGTCATAAGAAAAACTGGGTGATAGGTTTCCGAACTCTGCCAATCCTTCGTTCAGCCAAGAGGGAATATTGCTATATACGCTGCCAGCCGCACGCTGAACAAGTATGTGGGTAACTTCATGGGAAGCCGTTCCTTCAGAAAGTCTACCGCCTCCAAGCACAAGCAATGTTCCAATTTTTGTAAACGCCTGCCCTTCTGTAATCAACTCCCTTCGAATTGTAGAACTTCCCGGAGGCAAACCACCAAGCATCTCACTAACATTGTTGTACATAGTCACTCTTATTGGTTTTCTATCTGTCTGACCCAATACCGGTTCCATGAAGTCCATTGTTTTAATAATGGCATCTAGTATTTCTATCGCTCTGCTCTCGACTGGACCATGGTAAGCAACATTAATTCCATCTTTTTCAACTTCTTCCCATTGAAATCTAGAATCATAGAGAACAAGCTCCAGCAATTCAGTCTCTTTCTTGTTCCCGGCTAAATCAGTTACTTCATAACTATATTCCAGTATGGTGCCAGGAGGAATATATTTACTAGAAGTATTCGTCTCCCAAAAAAGCTCAGACACTACTTTTTGTGCAGATTCAATCTCAAAATACTCGTACACTCCTGACTTTTGTTCCCCTATCCGCATACGCAAAGCAATTTCTTCAATAACATCTTCCGAATAAGCTTCAATTGAAAATCTTATTCCACCTGGAAATTCACTAACCGCCTTATGGGATGAAATTTCAATGTCACCAGAAGAAGCCAAAGCAAGTTTCTCGGCGCCAAAAACACAAGTAAGCATTAGTAAAATTATAGGAACTGTAATTATTTTCAATGTAATAACTGCACGGTATTTCTTAGTGAATTTGGAAAGGTTTAAATCTCACTCAACCGCAGACTTAAGATGTTCTAATAACATTTGCTCGTTAGCAGCTCCAGTGAATGATATAGATTCATTTATAACCGTCAGGGGTACTCCTCTCACACCAAAGGTCCTTCCCAACTCAGGAAATTCTTGTACCTCTATTACCTGAGCATCTATTTTGTCACTTGTAATCGCCATTGCATGTGCCAAACTGGCAACACCAGGACAATATGGTCAATTTGGGGTCACAAAAACTTTGATAGAAATTTCTTCTTCCAGGGAACCTAGAAAAGAAATCGTTTCTTCAGAAAGACTCGGTGAACCCGAAGATACATTTATAATTGCTTCTAGTAGAACCGGGAATTCTGTACCCGCAGGGATGCCCAGGTATTTAATGTTTGACTCATCATCTCTTGAAAAAACAATAGTGGGAACCATTCCCACGCCGTAGGATTCTGTCAGCTCTCTGTTTTCCCTATGATTGACAACAAAGAGTTGTATTTTCTCCGATAATTGGGACACTTCTTCTAGCAACTGCTGAGTTGGAGCACAGGTCTCACAATCCATGCCAGGGACTACAAGACCCTTTAAATCAGGCTCGGTAAAAAGAGTTAGCTTAACGTCATCTATCATCTCTTCTTCAAACCGGGCTTTGACAAAATCGCTATCAGATTGATTAAGAAACTGGGCCAAGACTACCTCCTTACGTATCAAACCATTATGACTGACACATTATTCTGATTTTTTCAACATCACCGATGAATGAACGAGCCTTTGGATTGTGGTATACAAGCCCAGAACTGTAATAATCACCAATACGAACAGTATTACTATCGATATCCACTGTGAAAGTATAAGACCTATCCCCACAGCAATAACTCTTTCAGGCCTAGTCATAATCCCAACTTTACAATCTATTCCCAGACCTTCAGCCCGGGCCCTCAAGTAGCTAACCATAACCGAACCTATAAAAGCAGAATAAGCAAGAACTGGACCGATTGAGCAAGTATCAAACCCCGTCATTAAGGAATCACATGGCCCAGTCAGAAAATATATCAGTACCCCAAAAAACACCAACGCCTCTTGAAACCGATCAATAACAGAGTCTAGTAGGGCACCAAAATTACTAACTTTTCCCAATCGCCTCGCCAAACCTCCATCAATCAAGTCTAGAGCGCTCCCAATAAGCATCACAATACCGCCAACAAGGAACATACCTAGAGAAATGAATATTGCGGAAATAAGAGTGACTATCAGACCCAATATTGTCACACCGTTAGGCGAAAATCCCAACTTGTCAAAACCGGCGGAAACTGGAACTTCATAATATCGTTCCAGCAACATTCTCATTGAGTCTCTATTCCACATTCTGCTAATAACCCATGTAAGTAAGGTATTTCATGTTATCAAGCCGTAACTCCATTGAATTCCCGAGACGAACGGGTCATGGCACCTAATTGTCGGTAATAGCTGATGACTTCTGAGGCTACTGTGTCCCAGTTGTATCGCTCTACGTCTTTCCAGGCGGCTCCAGACAGATGATCTCTTAACTTTGGGTTAGTGATCAACTGACTGAGCACTCCCCTTAAACTCCCGACATTTTTGGGGGTAAACATCATAGAGTTCTTGTGATCCTGTATTACATTGGAAAACCCATCAATCCTGCTTGCAGCAATGGTTGCCCCTGCAGCCATAGCCTCCAAAAGGACAATTCCAAAACTTTCTTGACCAGTCGCAGGAGCGCAAAAGATATCAGCAGTTCTATAGTAACGCGCCTTATCACGCTCAGATACCTCTCCAGTGAACACGATATCGGAAGGATTACGAGATCCAATAATCCTGTGAGATTCAGCATCAATATTCCCACCACCAGCGATAATAAGTCTTATATTAGGAAAATCCCACTTCAAATCACTGTACGCAGACAACAAATATCGAAGTCCTTTCCGCTTTTCCAGCCTCCCCAGAAAAAGAATATTAATTTTCCCGTCTGTAAACTCTGAAAATGGTTTCGCTTCCTTAAATTCGTCAACAAAAATACCATTTGGGATAATTTTGTAGTCGCTGGGAATAAACTCCTTTACAAAATGTTTTGAGCTTTCCGATACCGCTATACTTCCCTTTAACTTAGAGGCATAACGACGAAGTATTTTATTGGCCATTACTCTATAAAAGTGGCTCCCCTTGTAGGTATGAAATGTGGCAACTCTTGTCACGAAGCTTGGAATATCCGCTGCGAGAGCACCTAGCGTAATAAGACTAGCGAAAGGTTCGTGTATATGAACGACATCAAAGGATTCTTTCTTTATTAAATGAGCGACTTGGCGATAGATCCAAGGTGATAGATTGACTCTCGCGATAGAGCCACCGGAGGGAACGGCAATCGGTTTTCCCATCGGAATGAACGATGCATCCAATCTGTTTGAGTACTTGAGAGAGGAATCCGCATCAGAATATGGGGCGATTACCTTGGAATCAAATCCCCTTTCTACAAACTTCCTGTGAAGATTTGATATATGCTCATTCACACCCCCAGGTACAGCGAAATCATATGGCGAAAATTGACCGATCTTCATAGTAGGAACTACTGCCTTAACAACCTATCTACTCTTTAAAATTTTCGCGCATCACACTCTTATCCCTGAGCGGACTCCTCCCCTGCAATAAAGTCTTCCACTAATTGGCGAGCCTCATCATCTGTATATTGAATAAGTGGAGATTTCATAAAATAAGAGGACGGGGCGGTGATAGGACCACTCAGTCCTCTATCTTTGGCAATTTTGGCACATCTGACCGCGTCGATTACGACTCCTGCTGAGTTAGGGCTGTCCCAGACCTCCATTTTTAGCTCAATATTGAGCGGCACGTCACCAAAACTCTTACCTTCCATTCTGATGTAACACCATTTTCTATCTGTCAGCCAGGGCACATAATCACTAGGTCCTACGTGGACATCTCTGTCAGGTATGAATTCATCAACCTGGGAAGTTACAGCCTGTGTTTTCGAAATCTTTTTCGAAACCAGCCGATCTCGATCTAACATATTCATAAAGTCAGTATTACCACCAAAATTAAGCTGGTAAGTCCTCAGTAACTCTACCCCTCTGTCCATGAACAGGCGCGTCAGTACCCTGTGGGTAATGGTAGCCCCAACTTGGGACTTAATGTCATCGCCAATGATAGGGGCTCCTGCTTCTCGGAAGCGATTCTGCCAGTAATCATTTTCTCCACTCGCAATAAAAACAGGTATGCAATTAATAAATCCGCACCCCGCCTGCAATACCTGCTCTGTATACCATTTAGTAGCTTCCTCTGAGCCAACAGGTAGGTAATTTATAACAACATCTACCTCTCTATCTTTAAGTATCTGTGCCACATCATCCGTCCCACCAGGTGCCCTGGTTATGAGTTCAGATGTGTATCTCCCAACCCCATCATGAGTCATACCCCTTTGCACAACAATACCCTGGTCCGGTACATCTTGAAATTTCATGGTGTTATTGGGTTCAGAAAAAATCGCCTCAGACAGATCTTTGCCAACTTTGTTGGCATCAACATCGAAGGCTGCGACCACATTGATGTCACCAATCCCATACTCTCCCATAACCGGATGCATGAGCCCTGGAATGGTCTCATCTGGACCAGCATCCGCATATTTCGTAATCCCCTGTAGAAATGAGGAGGCGCAGTTTCCCACCCCAATTATTGCAACTTTAATATCAGCCAAGACTTCCCACACTCCTCTAGAAAACTAGGTATTTCACTTTAGTCACTATTACATGAGCTGATTGACACTGCTCACAAACTATTAAACCACATGCCAGTCTAGCACTTAGCTTTTAACGATAACACTAGAAAGTAGTTCTCACATGATATTAGAGATGAATTCCTAAATTTTGACCACTGGATAATGTGGTGCTAGCATCTTTCGTCGCTACAATAGCCGTTGGAGGAATTATTGAATCTCGCAAATATTCTCGCTAAGAGAACTCCGTTTTTCTACGGCTGGGTAATTCTGGCAACATCCGGTTCAACGCAAGTCGTTCGCAACGCAGCAGCGAGCCTAACCTTGGCCGTGTTTATGTACCCCATGGCCGATGACCTTGGATGGAGCCGTACTGTTCTTGCTGGAGCGGCAAGTGCGGGCGGATTGGCATCTACATTTTTGTCACCTGCGACAGGCTGGGCGGTCGATAAATATGGAGCCCGGACCGTTCTCAGCGTGAGCGTACTAGTCCTTGGAATAACAACTTTTTTAACTGGTTGGGCAACAGTACCCGTATTTTTTTACATCACTTACGGAATCGGCAGAGTTATATTTAGCAGCCCTGTGCAAATTGGATCCTCTGTTGTGGTCTCAAGATGGTTTATAAAAAGCAGGGGTAGAGCAAACGGAATACTTTCATTTTGTCATTCAATAGGAATGACCGGATTCCCTCTAATGGCCTCAATACTGATAGGAATATACGGATGGCAGGTTACTTGGCAAATTCTGGGTGTAGCCGTCTGGATAGTTGCCTTACTCCCTGCATTTTTATTTCTGGCAGAGACTCCCGAGTCAGTGGGTGTATTACCAGATGGAGAAACTCCACCGGATAACGAAGGAGAGGCCTCAAAGCAAGATACAGCGGAAGAAATATCTTGGACACTTAGGGAGGCAATGAAGACACCAGCCCTATGGCAGCTGGCTGTAGGCACAGGGTTCCTCTATGTTATCCAGTCAGGTACAAATATACATATGGCTGCTTATTTGCAAGACATAAATTTGGGTTCAAAAGTTGCAGCTTCGGCAGTGAGTCTAACTGCAGTATTCACAGGGCTGGGTGGGCTTGGGTGGGGTTTGATAATCGAAAAAGTTGCTGCCAGATTTTGCTACGCTCTTGTTGCCGCCCTAATGGCGGCAGCTGCACTTCTGTTTATATCCGTCAATAGTCCCCTAACAGCCCTAATTGTAGCCTCACTGTTTGGAATCTCTTTGGGTGGAGCGTTAGTGATTCCACCAGTAGCATTCGCTAACTACTTCGGACGAGATTCTCTTGGGGCTATTAGAGGAATAACTGAACCATTTAACGCCTTTGGGCAGGCAATCGGAGCACTACTTTCCGGAGTCATCAGAGATGGAACGGAAAGCTACGAATTGGCGTTCTACACAATGTTTGTGGTTGCTTTGCTGGCTATATTCATGACCATCTCAGCAATTGTGCCTAAAAAGTAACTAGTCATAGACCGTGGGCACACCCCGAATCGAGACCTATTGAAGACCCCTTTTACACGTAATTGCTAAGTTTTTAAGCGCCGTTATTTTTATCCAGAACCTGGACCACGACCCATTGAATAAGGCTGCCATCGCTTTAGGCCAGCATTTGCTAACACCGCAGGATTTACACAGGTTCTAGGCCATCTGCCAGTGAGTACGAGGGAAACTTCCTGACCTACTCGTCTCCGAGTCTCTGGGGCCATTCTCTGGGAAGCAGAGGCTACATGGGGAGTGCTTATGACATTCTCCATGTGCAGGAGAGGATTTTCTGGATCAGGAGGTTCCTGTTCAAAAACATCCAGACCAGCACCTGCAATCCAACCCTCTTCCAGTGCCTTAATAAGTGCCTTTTCGTCAACAGTAGGGCCTCGACCATTATTAATAAAAAGCGCAGTAGGCTTCATAGCCCTGAACTGGTCCTCCGACATTAAATGATGAACTTCTTGAGTAGAAGGTGCATGCATGGACACAATGTCTGAACGTTGTAGGAGTTCCTCAAGTGTACTTATAGGTTCCACCCCATACTCGGTCATTGAAAGTTCCTCAATATATGGATCAAATGAGATCATATGGACTCCAAACGCCTTGGCCCTTACAGATGTTGCCTTCGCAACATGTCCAAAGGATATAAATCCAAGAGTTTGACCCCATAACCTAGGAAATTCTGACAACAACGGCCTTCCTTCAGACCATCTCCCATCTTTAACCATAGCGTCCATCACATTGAGACGTCGAAAAGATGCTAACAATAGCATCATGGTGTGGTCAGCCACCTCTTCAATAAATGTATCAGGAACATTCGTTACAGGTATGCCGTGCTCAGTAGCAGCAACCACATCAACCGTATCAGCACCCACACTCCCTAGCGATATAACCTTACAATTTTCAAGCGACTCAATAATCTTTCTTGTAATTGGTCTCCCTCTAGCAATTAAGGCATCTGCGTTTTTTGCTTCCGCTATAAACTCATCCTCGCTTTGGGCATCTATCTCAACAATTTCAGCTCCAATGGGATCAAGAGCCAATCTCTCCAAACTATAGGAACCGTCTGCCAGGTCGAAAGTGACCCCGGCGGGCTTCTGTGTAACAACTTTGAATTCAGCCAATTTAAATCCTCCTCACAGCCGTAAAGGTTATTGTCAATTTACTATCGATCAAAACCAACGACCCTACTAAGTTTCGCGGTGGACAAGAATAAGGCAACACGCGTCAACTGGCAAATATCCAACCTAACTGTAGATCAATCTAGACTAGAATATAGCAATTGGATTTACAGGGGATCCAGTAGTGTTAGTCAGCTTTAGGGGTCCCATAGACAGCATGAACTCCCAACGATTTCGCCGAGCGCATTCCACAGCCAAATCTTCTAAATTAGCGTTATCAAGAATCCAAAGTCCCATAGCCACAATGCCCACCTGGTGAATCGGCTGAATTACGTTTGGATATGGTGGTGGAATAATGTCATTCCCAGTATCGGTCCCCAATACTGCGATACCTCGCTGATGCAGCAGTGGCAAACAACTTGCGTGACACGCTGTGGAGCCTTTTACCCTAAAGTCGACAGGACCTTCTATTTCTCTCCGATACAGTTGCCCTGTCCTTACCAAAAGTACGTCTCCCTCTTCAATTTGGAAGCCCATCTGATTTTCAGCGGCCTCTATGTCGGACGGAAGGACCCCCTCTCCCCTCTCCAGCCAATTAACTCCTCTAATCCTGGGCACATCTACCAAAACCCCCCTTGTAACAATTCCTTCAGCCGCAACCTCAATAGATTCGACAGTTGCTCCCAAGTTCGTTGATACAAGATGTGATGGGCGTCCGTTGTACATTTTGCCTTTCCAAAAAAAATGAGCCAAGCTGTCAATATGTGTAACTGTGTATCCATGAAATACCATGCCGATATAGTCTGTGGCAGCTTGAGATAGTCTACTGGTGACTTTCTGTCCGGTCTCCCAGCCCTCTCCACTTTCAACCATGTAATGTACAGCAGGGGCAGTGGCGTCCGGTGTCGGATCAAATACAACCGGACGGGCACAAGATACGGTCGTTCCATCGGCCACAAGAGAAACGGATTGTTGAACTTTCTTTGGGGTCAAAAAATTCAAAGTTCCCAACTGATCCTCATCTCCCCATCGTCCCCAATTACTCAATTTTTGAAAATAACTAAGAATCTCTTCTTCTTCTGGTAACGAACTAGTAGTCATATAATTCACTCCTGATAATTAACTGAATTATCCCCCCTAAAAGAACGAAGATGCATATGCTCTCCTAGGGCCTATAATAGCTTGTAACTTTTAATATGTTACGGCGGTACATTTGTTACTGAATGCTACTAATAACCGATTTTTGTCGGCACTTCAATTTAGAGATTTTCGTATTTTGTGGATTGGAAGCATAGCCGCAGGTGCGGCCGCTTGGGCACTTATAGTGGCAAGAGGATGGCTTGTATGGGATATGTCCCACTCGTCACTTGATGTCGCTATTGTGACCTTTCTTGCCATGATTCCCAGGGTTATTATTCCACCTTTCAGTGGCTACTTGGCTGATAGATTTGAAAGACGGAAGGTAATGGCTGGATTATTCAGCTTAAACCTAGGCCACAACCTAATTCTTGCAGTGCTTATTTTTGCAGGTGACATCCAGATGTGGCACTTGATGGCGATGGCATTTATTGACGGGTCCGCTAGGTCTGCACAAATGCCTGTGGGTCAAGCCTTGGTCCCCAATCTAGTCCCTCGGGATCGTCTGCTGAACGCCGTTGCACTGAATCAGGCAACCATGCATGGGTCTCGACTAATAGGACCCCTAGCAATTCTTCCCTTACTCATCCTTGGAATCGAATGGGCTTTTCTACTATGTTCAGGCT
The DNA here is from genome assembly GCA_913048525.1 of uncultured Chloroflexota bacterium. Classification (GTDB taxonomy): domain Bacteria; phylum Chloroflexota; class Dehalococcoidia; order Lucifugimonadales; family UBA826. Next base: position 9,851 of record CAJWWP010000007.1, on the reverse strand, counting down.
TCTATCTCATCAGCCTGATTCAATCATTAAGAATACGAAGTGCCTCGACCGGGAATATGGACAGAGAAAGGGGCTTCTTTTCAAACCTAGTCGAAGGAGTTCCATATGTTTATAAAGACGCAAGACTAAGGCTCATAGTTTTAATGGCGTTCCTTCATTGTGGATTCACTATGTCTTTCGAATCGATACTGCCCGTTCTTTCTGTAAAGAAGTTCGGTGCTGTGGAGGGGAGTGATTTCAGTTTAATGATGATGTCTATAGGAGCTGGTGCATTGATAAGCGTCATAGCTCTTTCAGGCGTAAGGCAAGAATCAACCAAGGGGAGAATGTTCCTGTATTTAGGTCTCCTTAGTGGTGTGGCCCCAATCATCCTCGCCCTTTCAATAAATATGCCTATGGCCATTGGCGCTGCGATCCTAATGGGTGCTGCCCAAGCAGGCTTTATGACCCTTACCCACACGATGATCCAATTGGTAACAGAGGACAATGTGCGAGGAAGAGTGGGTGCCGTTTATTCAGTTCATATTGGTGGAATCATGGCATCAATGAACTTAGCCAACGGTGCTTTGGCAGAAATCTCTTTCCTGGAATTTAGTTTTTGGAACGGGTTAAGGAATGTCATGCCAGCAGACACTATGTTGACCGTTGGTGGTCTTTTATTCGTGTTTGCAGTATTTGCAAGTTGGTCGTTCCAAACTTTGAGAACCATTTATCAAACAGGCATTCCAATTGCCAGAGTCGCAGAAGCGGACTAAATTTCTCCTTCAGTAGACTCAATATAGGACCCTTAACTATTCCAGTTAAAATTGTCTAATTCTCAAATGCGTTTCAATTTAAATAGTTGAGCTTTTTAAACCCCTGAAAAGCTTATTAATTTTATTAACATCAGGAAGCGCAGTGCCAATTTTCTCACAACTAAGAGAGGATATTGCTACTCCAAACTTAACACTTTCTACTGGACTCATATTCCTTAGAAAACCTGACAGAAACCCCGATGCGAAAATCGCTCCCGCTCCATTGGAGTCAATAAGTGTTATATCCGGAGCACTGACACCAAAACATAAATCGCTAGAATAGTAGTGGACACCCATTGGACCTCCTGTGATCATTACGACTCCAACCCCACGACTTAGAGCCTCCTTAGCCCAGTTCGAAGCAAAATCTATCGGTAAATTTTCAGTCACTGATATTTGAGCCACAGTGGCCAATGAATAAACGTCTAGCCCCACTTTATCGACAAGGGCTAAGTCTTCTAGGTTAAAAAAAACAGGTATTCCGAGGATACGTGCTTGTTCAAGTGCGGGAGCATTGTATGGCCAGTCATATATATCGGCATAGACAAATTTCGAATCCGTAATAACGGAAAGATCAGATTCCTTCATGGTCAACAAAACATTCTCTTGTCTTTTCCAGATATATGTTCGACCTCCAGTTTTGTCAGAAATTACTATCTCATAAGGAGTTTCAATACTGGGATCCAGAACAACCGTCCCTTCTATGCCGAGCCTGCAAAGTTCCCTGACAACATTCTCTCCCATTACGTCATCCCCAAGTCGATTAGTTACGAGCCCAACTTTCCAGCCCAAAGAATTCAATGATGCCGCCACTATTACCGCGTCATCTGACAAAAAATCAGCTCTGCTATTCCATTCAGTTCCCTTATCCCACAACAGGGGGCTATCAACGGTATATACCTCAGCGGGACTAAGAGCTCCTATACACGTTACAGCTGGAGAATCAGAATCTCTAAGTTCGGGTTGTAAAATTTGGTGAGAAGGAGACAATAAAGTCCTCTCGTTAGTTATTGAATGGACAGAGACTAGCACAGGTTATTGAACGTCACTGATGAATTACTCATACCTCCACGAAGTATAAGATGATTATTTTGATAGCCGCTACCGCCTTATGTGGAAGCTTAGTTATATTAGTAGTCTCCATCCTTATCTATTACTCCCTAGAGGCTAGACGCCAAGGATTCTCCGTTATGAGGGAAAATCTAGAATATTTCTCCCAGATAACTTACTTAGATAGTAATAATGTAACTATAGAACCTAGTGTTGAAGATACCCGGGCCCTCGAGCTTCCGTTAGTTGGATTGGTCTCCAGAGAAGGAAGTCTGATAGCTAATGGCCCAGTAATACATCATCAGAACACAATTACGAGGTCAGTTGTAAACACTAGTGGCAATATTCAACTAGGCAACAGGGTCAGGGCAGATGTGTTCATTCACCAAAAAAATCCAAAGTACAGTATTGGTTTAGATTACTCCGAGGTCAGATTCAGATCAGAACTTGGTGACCTAGGGGCCTGGGTAATATCTGGGGAAGGTGAAACTTGGATGGTATGCGTGCATGGGCACCGGTCGAATAGAAGGGAGAGCCTTAGATTTTCCCCATTATTTGAATCCATGGGTTTGAATCAAATGTTAATAAAATATCGAAATGACGTTGACTCTCCCGTCGATAGAGGTGGATATCACATGTTCGGCCTAACAGAGTGGAGAGACTTGGAGGCTGCAGTAGCATACGTGATAAATCAAGGTGCTAAAAACATATTCATTCTCGGTCACAGTATGGGTGGTTCCATAGCCTTGCAGTTCATTCTGAAATCAAATCTTCGCTCACATGTAAATGGGATAGTACTTGAGTCACCCGCTTTGGACCTGAATGGGATCATAACTGCGAAAGCTAAAGCCCTTCCATTTCCAATAACAACTCTTTTACCCCCGATAAAAAAAATGGTTTCTAAACTTGTAAACCTCGACTGGTCAGAACTCGACTACATATCTAAAGCCAGTGAAATAGAGACCCCAATTTTGCTCATCCATAGTACGAAAGACCAAACCGTACCAGTCGCTCAAAGTGATCAATTCGCCAACATTATTCCCCATCTGTACGAATACCTCCGACTGGAGGGTGCTCCTCATGCAGCCTCATGGAACTTTGCTCAGCACAAAGTTGAATCGCTAATGAAGACCTTCATCAGCGACATAGTTTCTAAAACCTGCAGTAGGAAATAGAAGCCATTTTCACGACCTGTGATACATTGCCCACTAATTAAGAATCCATTGGAGAAATCACTTGAGAAAACTGAAAGGAAGCGGAATGCTAGCCGTCTGGTGCGACGTACCAGCAGCAGTAGAGCAAGAATTCAACAAGTGGTACAACGAAGAACATATCTATGAAAGGTTGTCTGTGCCTGGCATTTTAAGCGCTGCAAGATATGAAGCGGTTGTTAATGGACCAAAACATCTGGCCGTATACGAATTGGAATCGATAGAAGTTTTACAATCTCCTAAGTACCTGGAGCTAAAAACTAATCCAAGCGAATGGTCAAAGAAAATGTCACCCGATGTAATAGCAAGCAGATATATACGGAATGTTTACCAGCAAATATTCCCAGAGGCTGTGGACGCACTTACAGCCTCCAGTGGGTTAGCACCTGCATTACAGATAGGACGAATGGGGATACCTGCGAAACTAGAAGACGAATGGAATGAGTGGTACAACACCGTATATGTACCTAACTATGAAACTGTTCCCGGTGTGGTACGTGGCCGAAGATACAAAACTGTTGAGGGCACTCCTGCCTATATGACTTTCTATGAAATGGAGTCAGTTAAGACCTCCCAGACGAAAGAATGGTTTGAACAACAAACAGCCCACCCATCCAATGCCAGTATGCGTAATGCAATGGAACATGAAGCAGACTCTCCAGGTATCTGGCAGAAAACTTTTGAGCCGTCTTAAAAGTATCCCATATCCAGCTAGGTAAATAAGGAAGTACTCGAAAATGGAATGGATGGTGTTTGCTGCGGCCAGTGCATTTACTTTTGCCTTAGTGTCGGTACTCGATAAAATACTTATCAGCGATCACATCGGCAGCGGAAAAATCTTTGTGGCAGCAGTAGGTGTAGCCCAAATTCTCCTTGGAATAGCAACCGTACCGTTGGCCACCTTTTCAGGGTTTGATACCTCTACCGTAATAGTGGCCCTGCTATCGGGTGTATTCTCTGGGACATACCTAATTGGAATGTTCATAATTATGGAGTCCCAAGACGTATCGCGTGTAGTTCCAGTAGTCTCCACTTATCCTATTTTTGTGGCATTCCTCGCTTTTCTATTCCTGGATGAGCAAGTCAGTCTTTTTGCATGGGTATTTGTGATCGTAACAGTCGCAGGTGCTGCAATGGTCTCTCTTGCTCCCAAGTCAACTAACTCAACAGAAGGAGTAGGCATACTGGCATTAGTATTCCTTTTATTAGCGAGTATGTCCTTCGGACTAAGCCAGTTTTTATCTAAAACTATTGCCGAGGAAATGACGATGTGGACTCAATTTTCATTAAGGGCACTTGGAGGAGGAATTACCTGCGTTTCGTTAATCTTTTTGCCAGGAGTAAGACAGGGACTTATAACTTTATTTACCAATGTTAAAACTATGCTGGTATTCTCTATAACCGAAGTTATCTTAGTGTTCTTTGCGATACTTTTCTTCTTCCTTTCCGTTTATTCGGGAGAGATCTACTTAACTGCCACTGTGATGGCAACGAGACCATTATTTGTTTTTGGCCTAACATTAATACTTAGCATCCCTGTGATCGGATTGTTCAGCGAATCTTTCAAGGGAAAGGCCATGGTGACTAGGGCTACGGGTATAGTACTTACCGTAGGTGGAGTTATTGGGGTTTCCCTGACATAAATGCTTTTCGTAATCGATATTAACTAACAGGCTGCCATGAAATTCGGAAACTTTCTTTTTCCACAATCTAACGGCCCTTCAGATGATTACAGAGCGGTTACGGAAGCTCTCAATGAGTCTATTCTCAGTGAGCAACTTGGATACGACGAAGTTTGGATTGGAGAACACCATCTTGATGGCGCATGTGCTTACGTTGATCCAATTGCATTTGCTGGAACGGTGATAGGACGCACCTCAAAAATTGGTATTGGATTCTCTGCGATCCAAATGGCACTGCATCACCCAACCAGACTTGCTGAACAGATATCCCTGTTGGATAACCTTAGTAGAGGACGTGTGACCCTTGGCATAGGAAGAGGAACAGCTTTTAATTTCTATGAATATAGGGCCTACGGGATTCCTTTCAATGAAGCACAAGACAGGCTACTTGAATCCGAAGAAATATTGACATCCTCATGGGCCAATAAAACCGTTTATGCATACAAGGGAAAATACTTCCGTCTAGAAATTCCTCAACTTAGACCTTCTGTTTATACAAAGCCTCACCCGCCACTTATAAGAGCTTTAGCAACTGAAGGAACTCTGGTAGAAATGGCCAAGCAAGGACGTCCATTTATGATGGTTGTGCAGTCCGACAAAGAAACAATTCGGCTTTTCCATAAATACGAGGAAGTCATGCGGATTTCCGGTTATGAAGAAAGTCTAATAAAAAAGAACCTATCGCAAACCAGAATTTGGAGAAACATAGTCGTCGCTAAATCAGATAAAGAGGCCGCTGACAGAGCACTTCCAGCATTTGAAGAATACACACGTCACATAAGAAATGCTCGCGAAACCTTGAATACCCCTGAAGAATTGGGAAGCGTTAGAGAAAATTTAGAGAATCCTAGGTTTACTTCCCGTCACAATATAATATATGGATCTCCCTCAACCGTATCCAAAAGAATATCTCAACTGAGTCACACTGGTGTGGGAGGATTGATTCTTCACTTTAGGGTAGGATCATTGTCACAAGAACATAATGAAGAAAGCTTGAGCTTATTTTCGTCAGAAGTAATTCCTGCGTTTAGATAAGGTTCGCAGAAGAATTATTACATTAGGGCATTCTCATCTGTAATGTCTCGTCCAATGATTAGTGTATGAATGTCTCTCGTGCCTTCGTAAGTATCGACTGTTTCCAGGTTCAGCATGTGGCGAATCACAGAATAGTCCAAGGTTATGCCACTTCCCCCCAACACCTCTCTAGCTGATCGCGCAGCCTTTAAAGAAGCTCTAACATTTTCACGTTTGGCCAACGATACATGGTTGTAAGCCATCGTTCCGGCATCTTTCATTTTCGCCAATTTCCAGGCCAAGAGAAGACCTTTCGTATGATCGGTAACCATATTCACCAACTTGTCTTGCACAAGCTGTCTACTGGCAATCGGGCGACCAAAAGTACTTCGTGACTTGGAGAATCTGAGCGCGTCATTGTAAACACTCTCCAGCGCGCCCAAGGCTCCCCAAGCAATCCCATATCGAGCTTGAGTAAGGCAGGAAAGTGGAGCGGATAAACCCTTGGCATCCGGAAGCATAGCAGTCGCAGGCACTTCCACATCTTCTAGTACAAGTTCACTTGTAACAGAGGCTCTCATACTCATTTTCTTTTCTATTTCGTTGGCTTTAAATCCATTGGTACTGGTGGGAACTAAGAATCCCCTCACAGTGCCTTCATCATCTTTGGCCCAAACCAAGGCAATATCTGCGATATTACCATTGGTTATCCACATTTTAGTGCCATTCAAAATATAAGTCTCACCATCTCTCACCGCTGTGGTTTTCATTGCCCCAGGGTCTGAACCTCCTTCATGCTCCGTTAGTCCAAAGCAGCCAACAATCTTTCCATCAGCCATCTGAGGTAACAATTCGTGCTTCTGCTCTTCAGATCCATACCTACTTATGGGGTACATAACTAAAGCCCCTTGGACGCTAGCAAAGCTTCTGAGACCAGAATCTATTCTTTCTAATTCATACATTATTAATCCATAGGCAAGATTACCAACCCCGGGACATCCGTATTCTTGCGACAAATTAGCACCAAGAAATCCCATTTTCCCAAAGTCAGGAATGATCCTGGTTGGAAATTTCCCCGATTCCCACCACATCGCAACATTTGGCATTAATTCACGATCCAAATAATCTCTTGCCGATCTCTGTATCTGAAGATCTTCTGAATCAAATAATTCAGCCACACTGTAATAGTCAAGCATTTGTGTTCACTTCCTCGCAGATTAGTTTATAAACTACCTAGAGATTCTACATTCACCCGTCTACCATCTTCCATATGGCTCCCTAATTGGACTATACATATAAATTTCAGTTTAACGAGTTCCTCACATCAACTCAGACAGAAGAATGGATAGGAACACCTTTAATCAACTATGGCAACAGCAAAACTAAGTGATCTTCCAGCATCGGATAGAAAAATCATTCGTGCCTGGTGTATGTATGACTGGGCCAATTCGGCCTTCGCGACAAGCGGTATAGTTGCTATATTTCCAGTTTACTTTGTTTTTCTTTTTAAAGATGCGCTGGGAGACGAGGCTATTTTGTGGGGATTCACTTTCACCGGTAGTTCAGTCTGGAGCCTAGCCGCCGCTTCATCAACCGCTATCGTTGCAATCACTACTCCCATACTAGGAATAATCGCAGACCGAATAGCGGTGAAAAAGATTCTACTCTGGACTTATACGATTGTCGGGGCCAGTTGTACTATTCTTACTTTTTTCTCCGCATATACCCCGTTCGCCTGGATATGGTTACTAATCACTTTTGGTATAGGGAATATAGGATTTGCAGGTAGTCTGGTTTTCTACAATTCATTTCTGCCGCACATTGCCCCTCGAAATCTGTCAGATGAGGTTAGCTCTAGAGGCTTCGCCTACGGGTACGTGGGAGGAGGACTTCTTCTATTAATTCACCTGGTCTTGAATTTGTTGTTAAGTGAAAGCTCTTATGTTGACCTTATTACAAGGTTTTCCCTCGCATCTATAGGTGTATGGTGGTTTGGGTGGGCTTTATGGACATTCAAGGTATTACCCGAACCCCCCACTATTAACCGATATCCCCAAACTCTCAAACTAACCGCTGCTCAGGTTACTAAATTTGGTTTTACAGGAATCGCCAATACGCTACGCGATATAACTAGATTCAGAGAAATATTGATATACCTTGTCGCCTATCTTCTTTTCAACGATGGCCTGCAAACTGTGATGGGACTGGCGGGAGCATTCGCAGCTGATACTTTACACATACCGTTAGCTTTTAATATGGCAACCATACTCATCATTCAATTCGTTGCCGCCGGAGGGGCCATGCTGTTCAGTGTGTTGGCCAGGCACACAACAACGAAAAATGCATTGTACGTATCACTAATAGGTTGGGTATTCATTGTTTTGTTCGGAATAGCATTAGTCCCACTTTCTCCTGCTGACACACGAAATTACGACTATAGGCTGGAATACGTTGAGGCAAGAGGTAACTATCTTGTCACATCTGCCCCAGATTTAACTGACTCACAGACAGATCAAGCTTGGTCAGCTAAAACAGACAATATAGAGAAGGGAAGCATATTGTCTAAGAAGGATAGTGCCCGCCTATTAACAACCTTAGAATACGAACAAGAATCTCGATACAGTGCCGTGGCTATAAACGGCCCTATTGGGGGCCGACAGTCGATAGGTATTTCACACCCCTCATTATTGGGCGAAGGGCCAATTGACTGGTGGCCTTCTCTGATAAGGTCCAAGGTTTGGGCTCCACTCAGTCTTGGCATCGGATATCAATGGCTGCTGCTTGGACTATTCGTTGGTATGGTGATGGGTGGGAGTCAGGCACTAGCACGAAGTCTTTTTACTAAGATATCTCCTGAAACAAGAAGTGGGGAATTTTTCTCATTCTTTGGTTTTATGAGTAGAGCATCTTCCGTCTTCGGTCCCCTTCTTTACGTTTTTGTAACAGGAGTTCTTGACACCAGGTCAGCTATACTCTCAATCCTGGTGATCATAATCGCCGGGACGCTGGTGCTGCGCTGGGTGAATGTAGAATCTGGAATAAAAACAGCAATTGCAGAAGATATCCGTGTTAGGAAATTAGAAAATTAACTACTCATTAACTCTAATTTCTTTGTTTATAAGTGCGCCCGCTTTAACTGGCCAGTCAACAGTAACACCATCTAGTCCCAGGCCAAGAACTCTTGATAGTTGCTCCGGATGTTCAAAACCCCAGGCTCCTACATACAAACCGGAGCTATGTGCATTTGATACGAAATTCTTGTCTATATATCCAACGTAAGGAAATACTCCCACCATACCCTTGCTCACACACCACTCTATTAGCTCATCAGATGCCTCAATAGTCAGAAGACCATGTGCTAATTCAGGAAATATTTTTGCTGACAGCACTAGTTGACTCTGTAAAAATGATATTATCGATATCCCTGGCACTGTTAATGACCCCTGTGACCTGTCGTAATTGCTATCAGGAAGCCATCCCATCGACTCTAACAAATGCCGAAGCTCTGTAAGTAATTTTTCCTCCTCGGATTTAATCTCTACAAAAATGTGAACTCGATTTTCAAATTTTGCTAAGATTTCCCGAAACGTTGGGACTTCCTCCGAGGGTGAATTAGAATCGAACCACGAACCTGCATCCAGACTCTTGATCTGATCTAAATAGAGGTCCCTGATATTCCCCTTACCATTGGTGGTCCTGTCCACCGTCTCATCATGCATTACGACAATAACTGAATCCGCTGTAAGATGTATATCCAGTTCTATGTAGTTGAATCCAGCGTTCACGGCTGCATTGAAACTCGTCTCGGTGTTTTCAGGATACTCAGAAGAGAACCCTCGATGAGCTATGACGATTGGCGCTTTTTTATCCATTTCCATTGATAATCTTTTCGCTAGTCCCTTACTTATTATTGTGTAGACTTCAAGAAGTATAAATTTCTTTTCCTTCTCTGTCATATATATAAATCCAATCGATACCACCCCGTTTAGCTGTGCTAACATTCTCAGGCTAATATTCCCTCTTTGAGCCAACGTAGCTCAGTGGCAGAGCAGCTGTTTCGTAAACAGCAGGTCGGCGGTTCAAATCCGCCCGTTGGCTCC
>CAJWWP010000006.1:0-60551 GCA_913048525.1 uncultured Chloroflexota bacterium | reverse complement strand
TATGTCTTCGTCAGCTAATTCGGGATTGTCAGCTCAGATAGATTTATACTTGAATGACCTTTCACAAATATCAATGTCAGTTACTGGGAACGATTTGCTTGATATGGGAATTCCTGAGGGTGCGGAGATGGGCAGGATACTTTCTTCTATTCATAAAGAGTTGCTAGATGGACAAGTAACATCTAGGGAAGAACAGGTCAAATTAGCCAGAAAGATTTTTCTAGGTGGTTGACCCATAGAAACTGTCTACACTGTAGGCTCTGTCATTCCTTCAGGATCCAGTATTTCCCGCAGCCGTTTCTCGTCGAAGTCAGTTTCAGATAAAGCAACTTCCAAAACAGTTTTCCCTGCTTCTTGAGCTTTATGGGCGATATCTGCTGAGGCATCATACCCTATGTGTGGAACCAAAGTTGTTACGATCGCGAGCCCTCTCTCGACCATTTCCGGACCTTTGTTTGTCGACTTCAATCCGTCGATGCATTGATTGGCAAAGTTTGAAGAAGCCGTGCTTAAAATATCAATTGATTGAAGTAGATTATGTGCGGCTACAGGCATCATTACGTTGATCTCGAAATTTCCAGATTGTCCTGCTATCGAAACTGTGGTGTCATTTCCTATAACTTGAGCGGCCACCTGACAGACAGACTCAGGTATAACCGGGTTCACTTTGCCTGGCATTATTGAGCTTCCCGGCTGGACTTCAGGGAGTTCTATTTCCCCGAATCCCCCTCTGGGTCCTGATCCCATCCATCTTATGTCATTAGCTATTTTCATAAGGCTTACTGCAATTGTTTTCATTGATCCACTGGCTTGAACAATGTTGTCGAGAGTACTTTGGGCTTGAAAATGATTATTAGTTTCATGAATATCTATATTTAAGGAACTAGAAAGTTTTTGGCAAACCTTTTTGGCAAACTCAGGATGTGTGTTAACGCCTGTTCCTACTGCTGTTCCTCCTAAGGCAACCTCAGATAGTTCGATTAGCGCCTGTTCGCAACGCTGTATTCCTCTTTCTATTTGGCCCGCATGGCCCTCGAATTCCTGTCCCAGTCTTACGGGAGTTGCGTCCTGAAGGTGTGTCCTACCTGTTTTTATGATCGGCATGAATTCCTCAGATTTTGTTTCTAAAGAATTTTTCAACTGGACCAATGAGGGAATCAAGTTTTCTTTAATTGACTTTGCAGCGGCCACGTGTATTGCAGTTGGGATTACATCATTGGATGATTGACCAGTGTTTACGTGGTCATTTGGATGGACTGGAGTCCTGGAACCGAGTTCTCCTCCAAGAAGCTCAATGGATCTGTTGGAGATAACCTCGTTTGCGTTCATGTTCGTCGATGTTCCAGAACCAGTTTGGAATATATCTACGACGAATTGGTCATCAAATTTTCCACCCGCGACTTCTGTGGCTGCTTCAACTATAGCGTTTCCCAATTTTTCTTCTAGGAGCCCGAGCTCCATGTTGGTTTGAGCGGCAGCAAGCTTGATATTGGATATTGCTTCAATGAAGGATCTGGAAAATCGTAGCTCGCTCAAAGGAAAATTTAAGACAGCCCGCATTGTGTTTGCACCATAATACACGGCAGCTGGCACGTTGAACTCACCCATCGAATCTCGCTCTTTTCTAAAATCGTTCGTTGTCAATATCCTCTCCGATGTTTATTTTGCATTGGATCAATCTTAAATTACAAAACATTAACAATAGAAACTAATCTCTAAAAAACCATGTGGTTTCCTGCTATGTTTTTCAATCCTGTAAAAAATTAACAATAGTATTTCCCACTTCTGCTTCATCCCCTAGAAGACTGAAATTGGCCCCCTCAATAATTTTTAAAGAGGGAGGGGTTTTGTAACCTGAAAATATTTTTCTGAGCCTATCAGGTGGAGATAAGCTATCCTTTTCCCCCGCTATTATAAGTAGAGGTCTATTGTCTTTGGATAGATGAGATTCTGTTGCAGCTTTGGGGGGTGGCGCAATCAGGGCAAATTTGTTAGCTTTCCTTAGCATTCTCGCTCCATCCATGATCACCGACGCACCAAAAGAATATCCTGCGATCGCAATTCGGTTTTTGTCGATTCCTGGCCATCTTCTAATAACATCTAGTGCTGACTTGACGTCATTTTTTTCCGATTTGCCCTTGTCATGGATTCCGGCACTTCCACCAGTGCCCCTGAAGTTGAATCTCATAGTGGCAAAGCCTGCATCACCTGCGACTCGGCAAATTGCTGAAATTACATCTTCACCCATGTGGCCTTTAAATGACGGATGTGAATGGCATGCAATGATAGCTGGATATGGTCCAGATATGTTATGTGGTGTGGTTATCACTCCCTCCAGCAAACTTCCCTTGCTTTTGAACGCGATAGATGTAGTAGACATTCACAAGATTCCTGAAAAAAAGTCAGAAGTTAGATCACCTAAAATGGATTCATGTCCTCTGAAGAAATGGTCAGCCCCTGTAATTATTTCTGATTGGCATGGCTTTGTGAAGCGACCGGAGAGGAAATTAAATTGACTGGCTGGGAAATCGTGGTCACGATCTCCACATATCAGAAGCTTTGGTTGCAGAATCTCCACTGTTCCGAATGTCGAAAAATGTCTTTGTGGACAAGCAATGGAAACCACTGCTTTGACAATGTCACTTTCTATGGTCGATTCTAGTGCGACTCCGGCACCGAAAGAGTAACCCATCACACCTATTCGGCTACCATCCACGGTGTTTAATGAGGAGGTGTGTTCAAGGACGCGAATAGCATCGGAAACCTCTGAAGTTCCGTCTCCGAACTCCCCTGTACTACTTCCGACCCCTCTAAAATTGAATCTCAATGTTGCTATTCCATTTGAATTCAAACTCTGTGATACACCTTCGACAACGTTATTGAACATATTTCCACCACCCCTTGGGTTGGGGTGGCAAATCACAACGCAGGGAAGTATTCCGTCTGTAAGGGGTATTTCAAGGAGCCCTTCCAAGTAGACTTCGCCTCCATCTATTTTGGTAAAAATTTTGTTAACAGTCTGCATGCTAGGTCCTTTTTAATTATCCGCATCTGTTCCCATACTAAAAAGCCGTATATGATTTGACAATACCCTTACAAAAATAATAACGATAGGCGCTAATTAACTTTCACATAGTTCAATTGAGAAATGTTGGAGAAATAAAACTTATGCAAGAAGTAGATTTAAGAAGCGATACAGTTACACACCCATCCCCAGAAATGAGGGAAGCCATTGCTAATGCAAAAATTGGTGATGATGTTTTCAGCGATGATCCATCAGTTAATAGATTGGAGGAAATGGCTGCTTACGCAATGGGCAAGGAAGCCGCGGTGTATGTTGCCAGTGGAACTATGGGTAATTTGGTTTCTCTATTGGCACACGCGGGCAGAGGGCAAGAGGTTATTCTTGGGGATAAAGCTCATATTTTTCGATCTGAAGGTGGTGGAGCAGCTGCTCTAGGAGGCATCTCGTACCATCTAGTGCCTAATGATGACAGGGGGATGATAAACCCTGATTCTGTTGCCGAAGCAATAAGGGATTCTGCGAATCATCACAATCCTAAAACAGCCTTGATTGCGATGGAAAATACACAAAATAACTGCGGGGGAAGGGTTTTAACCCCTCAAGATATGGAGGGCATATCAAATGTTGCCAAGGCAAACGAAATTCCCTTGCATGTAGATGGAGCAAGGATATTCAATGCGGCTGTTAAGTTGGAGACTCCAGTAATAGAGTTGGTGAAGGACGCAGATTCCGTCAGCTTTTGTCTTTCTAAGGGTCTCAGTTGCCCTGTTGGTTCAGTCGTTTGTGGAACAAATGAATTTATTGAGGAAGCAAGGCGCATGAGGAAAATGGTTGGTGGCGGAATGCGCCAGGCTGGATTTATGGCTGCTGCGGGCATAGTGGCTTTAGACACAATGGTGGAAAGGCTTGCTGAGGATCACACCAATGCTGCCAAGTTAGCTCACGGACTATCTAATTTGCCAGGAATATCGATTGATCCTGGATCTGTAGAGACAAACCTGGTCTTTTTTGAAGTTAACTATCCTGACAGAGCCGAACTCACCAGAAAACTTGAGGCACAAGGGGTAAAAGGTGGCTCTTCCGCAAAACGTTGGAGATTTGTAACGCACTATGGGATAACTGCTGCTGATGTTGATTACACTCTGGATGTGCTCGGCCAGGCCTTGGCGGGATAATCTGAATTTTAAAAAACATCGATAGGTTATATATTTAGTTGTTCCTTCTCCTATCAAACCAGCGATTTAGGAAATTTTGGTTGGGGCTTCTGTTCAACGATGCTGCCCTCGCAATAGAACCATTAGCTCTTGGATGGTTGGTTCTCGATATCACAAATTCTCCTTTATGGGTCGGTATTTCCGCTGGTGTAGCTGGGGTCGGAATGACGTTGTTTAGCCCAGTAGCTGGTGTTTTAGCTGATAGGTACAATCGGAAGCACTTGTTGATATTGTCCTTACTGGTCCAATCTTTGGCGGCGATAATCTTAGGTATTTTATTGTTGATGGACTTCCTTCAGCTATATCATGCTCTCCTTTTTTCCTTCGTAAGTGGACTAACCGGATCAGTCAAATTTTCCTGCAAGATGGCACTCACTTTGGACTTGGCGGGTAGGAATAACCTGTTGAAAGGGATAGCAGCAAATTTCTTTTCAATGACAATTATGGGTGTCATAGCCCCTTTGGCTGGAGGGTTAATTCTTGCGGAATCAGGAATGGGCCAAGCCTTTCTCCTTGTTGGTGCACTCCTTTTAGTGTCCTTAATGGTTGTTTCATTATTGAAGGGCATAGAGTCACCGCAATATCGCGGCTCCAGCCATGTCGATGATTTTTTAGAAGGTGTTAGATATATGTTTCGATCACCTTCAGTACGGTTGTTAATATTGGCAGTTATGGTCTCGGAAACGTTTGGGTGGGCCGTGGAGTCTATGCTGCCGGTTATAGCCAGAGATGAGTTAAGTTTGGGTCCCGAGGGCTTTAGCTATCTCATGTCTGCGGGAGCTTTAGGTGCTGCCGTGACCACCGTGACAATTTCGGTTGTGCCGAACATTGAAAATAAAGGGAAACTGGTTTTACTTGGAATTATTGGATTTGGGATTGGTCTAATTGTTTTCGCTTTTTCAAAACTTTTGATTTTGTCCCTTTTCTGTCTGGCTTTCACATTTGGATGTGGTGTTGCATATGAGAGTGGATTATCAACCCTCATTCAAGAAGTGATTCCAGATAGAATGAGGGGAAGAGTGCTAAGTTTTCAGACATTTTGTTGGGGATTCAGTGGAATGGCAGGATTTCACGCGGGACCGATTGCGGCTTTATTAGGTGCACCAATTGCAGTGGCAGTCGGGGGAGGAGTAGTGGCACTCAATGGATTTAGGATAGCTCGAAGTCTCCTGCTGCTCTCAAGGAAGCTGATGGAAAATAACCAGAGCGAATAAAGCTCCCCTTCCAACCTAAGTATTGCTGTTGACAGTAATTAGACTAGCGCTGCTGGCCATATTTTCCTCCCCACCATCCTTCTAGCCGGTCTAAAATGAATTTTTCATATCCGAGATCGCTAGGTTCATAGAACCTTGAATCTGATAGTTCGTCTGGTAGGTTGTCCGAAGCTTTAAAGTGACCCTTATAGTCATGTGGATAGACGTAATCCTCTCCATATCCGGATTCTTTCATGAGTTCGGTTACTGCGTTTCTTAAATGGAGAGGGACTTGTCTGTCTCCTGAATTTGCGACCTCGCTGGTAGCCTTGTTAATGGCTTTGTATGCTGAATTACTTTTTGGCGCACAAGCCAGATAGAGAGAGGCCTGTGCTAAAGGGATGCGTCCCTCTGGCATTCCTATAAAATGAACTGCTTGCTGAGCTGATACCGCGATTGTTAAGGCCCTTGGGTCGGCTAGTCCTATATCTTCTGAGGCTGATATCACTAATCTTCGAGCTATAAACATAGGATCTTCACCTGCTTGCAGCATACGAGCAAGCCAGTAAACAGCGGAATCGGGGTCAGAAGCCCTTATTGATTTTATGAACGCAGAAATAGTGTCGTAGTGGTTGTCACCACTTTTGTCGTATCGCAGAGACTTATCCTGAACTATTTTTTGAACGGTCTCTCTAGTTATTTGTTCGGAAGTTTTCTGGCCAGATATAGAATCAACCGCTAGTTCCAGTGTATTCAGCGCCCATCTGGCATCCCCAGATGCAATTTTGCTAATTGATTCCAGGGCTGAGTTATCAATGAGAGACTTGTAATGTCCTAATCCCCTCTCACCATCAGTGATGGATCGGTTAAGTATTTTGAGGATGTCTGCTTGTTCGAGTTCCTTTAATGTGTACACTCGACATCTTGATAGTAAAGGGGAGATCACTTCAAATGACGGATTTTCAGTGGTTGCTCCAATTAATACGATTGTTCCGTCTTCAACATGCGGCAGTATCACGTCCTGTTGAGATTTGTTAAATCGATGAATTTCGTCGATGAATAAAATTGTGCGTTGGGATTCCATTCCGAGTCTTTCACGTGCTTCGTTAATGGAACTTCTGAGTTCGGCAACTCCCACGGTTACTGCGCTGAGCATTTGAAAATAGTAGCCGGTAGATTTAGCCACAATGTTGGCAAGGCTCGTTTTCCCAGTTCCAGGTGGCCCCCAGAGTATGAAAGATGGAACCCTTCCCGCTTCTAGGCTTTGTCGTAGTGGGGTGTTTTTCCCTATAACGTGATCTTGACCAACGAAGTCAGAAAAACCTCGTGGTCGCATTCTAGCCGCTAAAGGTGCGGATTTATTTAAGCTATTTGCTATTTTGTGATCAAATAAGTCCACTTTGTTAGATAGCTATTACGGCTCCCCCGCGAAAGAGTTAAGAACATATTACATCACTAATGGAAGGTTAACGAGAAATGAATGTGCCCGATACAAATACTGACAACGAAAAGACATGCTGCCAATGTCATAAGGTCCTAGGGTCCTCCTATTATGTTTCAATGAATGCGAAACGTTCTGGAGTAGAGGATTTTTATCATCTGGGTTGCATACTAATATCTTCCACCTTGGTTAAAAGGTCTCTTAAGGCTTCGGTAGTTGTCGGCACCTTGTTGCTGGCTTTAAATCAAGGGGACTTTATTCTAGGTGGAGAACTTTATAAGGCAATGATATGGAAAATTCCACTTACGTATCTGGTTCCATTCTGTGTCTCGAGCTGGGGTTCAATAACTAACGCGAAGAGAATTAATAATTTTTAATTTTGTATGTTTACTAGCTTGGCTATTGTAACGCCCGGCCCACCCTCTGATGGTGCGGCAGGATACTCAAAATCTGTAACTAGTGGATGCCTTTCGAGCAGTTCATGGGTTGCTCTTCTCATGTCCCCACCACTTCTCCCATGTATTATTTTTATAATTACTATTCCTGCAGCTGCAGCTCTGTCAATATAAGATTCGAGTTCCTCTTTGCCCAGCCTAACACTCAAATGCCTAAGGTTTATTTCAGTTGACAGTGACATTAGCTTATATAAATTTGATTGATCAGGTCTTTGGTAGGGCATGAAATTAAACCAAGATTTGCTTTAATGACTTGACGAGGAAAGGATCCTGTTCTGGAAGTACCGTCCTCAAGTCCAAAATAAATCGATCGTCTTCTATACGGCCAACCACTGGGTAATTCGCCTCTCTTAGTTTTCTGCCAACATCGTTGGGGGATTTAGCCTTAATTGATATTGCTACGGAGTCCAAATGTTCGCCTGGAAGGCTGCCCCCTCCAACGGTGGCAGAAGTTTTAACCGTTTCAGCTTTCCGTTCCAGAGATTCACATATGTATTTCGAACGAACTGACAAATCCTCTACGGTGGCCGAAATCATTTGCCAAACCGGAATTTTAGTTTCGATCTCTCCACGCAAATAGTGTAGAAGTGTCTCATTAAGAGCAGCTAGGCTCATCTTATCTATTCGAAAGGCTCTAGCTAAAGGATGGCTGGACAATTTTTGGATATAGTGTTTTTTCCCGACCACAATACCTGCTTGAGGACCTCCGAGTAGCTTGTCGGCAGAGAAAAAACATAGATCCACGTTAGAATCAACACTTTCCTGGGGCATTGGCTCTTTTGCAAGACCGTATTTGGTTGCGTCAACTATGCATCCACTGCCAACATCATGTAAAACCGGTACATTGGATTTGTTTCCCACTGCAACTAGTTCACTAATTTTCGGGGAGTGCGTAAATCCGACAATCTTAAAGTTGCTAGCGTGGACAGAAAGTAGTGCCCCAGTGTCTTCATCAATGGCACTTTCAAAGTCTCTAGAATATGTCCTATTGGTTGTTCCTACTTCTACTAGTCTTGAACCGCTTTGGGCGAGGACGTCAGGAATCCTGAATCCTCCACCTATTTCTACTGCTTCTGACCTCGATACTATGACACCTTTGCCATTGGCTATCGCGGCAAGACCTAAAATTAATGCTGCTGCATTATTATTGACGACAATGGCAGCTTCAGAACCCACAAGGTCACATATAAGTTGAGAGACTTGTGCTTGTCGAGAGCCTCGTTTCCCCGTCGCTAAATCAAGTTCCAAATCGCTATACCCTTCGGATGCACGCCTAGCGGACAAGATTGACTCTTTGCTTAAGGGAGCTCGGCCAAGGTTTGTATGCAGTATGACTCCTGTTGCATTTATTACAGCCTGTGGTGAAGTTTTCCATCTTGTTGAAGCAATTTCCACGATTGATTTAACAATGGATTCTATACCCGGAGGTGTTTGGCCCTCAGAAACTTCTTTCCGTGTCTCAGTTAGAACTTCCCTAATCAGCAAAGTGACCATATCAAGATTGAATTCTTCACCAATCTGTTTGATATCGTCCTGCTGGAGAATTACATCAACACTGGGTATTTTTCGAAAATTATTCATTTTTGGCAACATCTGTAGATGACAATTTTTATAGTAACCACCTCCAATTATATCTTTGACGTCCAGCGGTGTATTCGTACAAAGAGAAAGTGCAAAACGAAATATGAATAATTATCAGAATTTTTGAATTATTGGGCCGATCAGATATGTTTGACCCATTTTTTGGGCTTGCTGTACAATGGCCGAATGATTTTTGTGGCGTAGGGGTTCAATGCTCAAAATCGGATTGACAGGTGGTATAGGAACAGGCAAATCTTCTGTGACGGAAGCTTTCCAGAGCTTTGGTGCTGCTGTTCTTAATGCAGATTTACTAGGACATGATGCTTATCTTCCAGGAACAACAGGCTTTGAAAAAGTCGTGACTGAATTTGGACAGGAAATTGTAAGCTCTGATGGGGAAATTGACAGGAAAAAGCTAGGTCCTATTGTTTTCTCCGACACCTCGAAGATGGACAGACTTAACCAAATCATGCATCCGTTGATTAGAGACTTGATTGAGAAACGCCTTGCGACCTTAGAGTCCAATCAGACCAAGGTTGCTGTTGTCGAGGCAGCAATTTTAATAGAGGCTGGATGGAAGTCGGTATTTGATGAAATATGGGTGGTTATTGCAGATCGCGAAGAGGTCATAAACCGCCTAAAAATCAGAAATGGATTAAGCAGAGATGATGCGTTAAGAAGAATCGATTCTCAAATGAGCGATAATGAGAGGATCAAGCATGGGGATGTAGTGGTGGAAAATACTGGAAATATGGAAGACCTTCAGACCAGAGTGCATTCGCTATGGTCCCGGAGGATTTCCGCATAAATTGAGGAGTTGAAAGGTTAATTATGACAACCCAGACCCTTTATAAGAGTTACATCATTGAAGAATACCAGCTCCAAGAGGAGCCATTCTATGTTCCCGTAGCGGATGAGATTGAGCTCTTTGAAGCTGCTTACAAACAGAAGCTGCCTCTGATATTTAAAGGACCCACAGGATGCGGTAAGACACGATTCGTGGAATATATGTCATACCGTCTCGGCCTGGAACTTACTCGGGTATCAAAAGAGGAGGGAATAGAGGAGCCTAAAAACGGCGTTAACATGCCGCTAGTGACTATTGCCTGTCATGAAGATTTGACGGCTAGTGACTTGGTTGGAAGGTACTTGCTTGAAGGGGATCAGACCGTTTGGATTGATGGTCCTCTAACTAGAGCTGTGAAAGTAGGTGGTATTTGCTACCTGGATGAGATCGTTGAAGCTCGCAAAGACACGACGGTATTGATACATCCTTTGACGGACCACAGAAGAATACTTCCGGTAGAGAAAAAAGGAGAGTTATTGGAGGCCGCTGACGGGTTTTTACTGGTGCTATCTTACAATCCAGGGTATCAAAGTGCCTTGAAGGATTTGAAACATAGCACGCGACAGAGATTCGTCTCGATCGAATTTGATTATCCTCCAAGGGATCTAGAAGCTGAAATAGTTCAGCACGAGGCTGGTATAGACAAGGACACAGCAGACCAGCTGGCAAAACTTGGGGAGAAGATAAGAAACTTGAAAGAGCATGGACTAGGAGAGGGAGCTAGTACTCGGTTGCTAATTTATGCGGGTAAGTTGATGGCCCAAGGAATTCCAGCACGTAGGGCCTGCCAAGTTTCTGTGAACTGGGCAGTAACCGATGATCACGCGATTCAGCAGAGTATTACCGAAATAATTGCCTCAATATTCGAATAAAGACTTTTCGGATGTTTCTTTGAGTACAGACTTTGATTTAATTGCAAAATCGGTTAGGGAATGCTCACCTAAAGGGGTAGGAAGTACGAATCTAAAGCCCGCCGGAGTGATGGTTCTTTTATTTGAAAAAAGGGGAGAATACACAATTATTCTGAACCGCAGGACAAAAATACTGGATCATCATAAAGGAGAGATATCTTTTCCTGGTGGTGGGATGGAATCCGATGATGAGGGGCTGCTGGACACTGCTCTCAGGGAAACTTTTGAAGAGATGGGTATCAAAAGGGAAGAGATAAATGTTCTGGGTAGGATAGATGATGCCCAGACCAAAACCGGGTATATGATACGGCCCTTCGTTGGGATAATTGACTATCCATACAGTTATACTTTGAGCAAGTATGAAGTTGAAGAGGTCTTAGAAATGCCTCTTGTCGGGCTTTTTAGTTCGGAATACCAGAGAGACGAAATCCACTTATCTGAAGACGAAGAGGTGAAGTCACCCGTATATGTCTTTGATGGAAATGTTGTTTTTGGCGCGACTGCAAGAATTCTTGAGAACCTCGCAGACCTAATCACCGCCGCCTGATTATTTAAGTAAGCTTGAAAAACAGATAGGAGCGGTCGTGGCATCTAAAGTCCCCTCAGTACTAGCGTCGCTGAAATCAGATTTTGAGAAGTATCCAGAACCAGTTCTGGAACGCTTTGAACGATCAGCAAAAAGAATGCCTTCTGCACTGTCTGATGAGCAGCTTCTGTTCTGGGCAAAAATGGGCATTACTATAGCTGATCAAACTGTCCGATCATGGGAAGCAGCATCGCATTTTTATCAAGTTAGCCCCGCTGTTCTCGCTTCGATGCCGTACAGCTATTTCGAAAAATGGATGGAGTGTGGTTCTAAATTATGCGAAGAATCCCCGACTCTCGCCTCAGCCTATTTTGAAGCGAGCCCGGGAGCTATGGGGAAACTTAGGTCTCGTCACATCGAGAGCTGGGCAGGTTTAGGGGATAGCCTGTACAAAGGGACTTGGAAGTCATCCACCTTAGCATGTAAATTCTTTGCTCACAGTCCTGCTTTACTGGACACGCTATCTTTTCAGGAACTTGAAAGATTCGCAGGATTTCTCGACGCTCTTTCCCACCGCTCATATGATTTAGCATCTGAATGCTTGGCACTTGGGGAACAGATATTCCCGCTTGTTGGTGAAGATAAGGATGCTTTTTTATCCCTTGCTTCCACCTTGGTTGATACCGGCTGGAGAGAAGTTAAAAGCTTTTTTGAAGCGGGCTCAAAAGCACTTCCACGTATAGACTCAGACCAGAGACTCAGATTTATGAAATTAGCTGAGAATTTGGTGCAGAATGGGGGAACAAATATCCCAGGGACGATGCTTGAGATCTCTCAGGCATTGTCGGAACTGGAGGAAGAGAACCACAGCATTGTGTTGGGACTTGCCGAGAATCTTCTTAGCGAAGAAGCTTTGGCAATGCCCGAATTCATAAAATCAGCTCCAGATGCGTTAGAAAAATTAACCATCTCCCAGTTAGGACGTTGGTATGAAGAGGGGGTCAATACTCTCAAACAGAATAAAGACGGCGGCTTGGCTTACTTTCGCATAGAATCCTCCCATTCAGAAGAGGTCATTGAGGCTTTATCGAGTGGAATAGAGTTTGATCGCATTAAACCCGTTATGGAGATGTACTGCCGAGGTTTGGCAGGAGCGGAGATAAAGCTTGCCCAGACCGAGGATCTTGTTGAGAAGAACATAGGATGGGTTTCGAATGAATCTCCCACTACGGAGGGCTCCACAGTATACGTTCCAACAGCTGTGGATAGGTACACTTCTAAAGAGGAAAACTTCTCGTGGTTCAAGGTTGTTTCTACCCATCAAGTTGCTCATTTAGAATTCGGAAGTTTTGGATTTGAATTTGAAACGCAATCGGCACTATTTGATGACTTGAGATCTAAGCTTGAGGAAATACGTATTGAATCGGCTTCCCAAAAACTGGAAGAACAAGTAGAAGCTGCGCTTCATAAAACTGAAGAATCTGAACCGGTAGAGCCCAACAAGACCGATTCTGAAGAAACAGAGCTGTCCGGCTCTGAAGAGACTGCTCCAGGCCTTGAAAGGGCCTGGTTGACAGATATGCAGCGGTTTTTTGATCTATTCGAGGATCGTAAGCTGGCATTGGATATTTTTACAGTAGTTGAGGATGGACGGCTCGACTCTCGAGTGAAGATTGAATACCCAGGCATAAAGTCTTCCTATCAGAAAGTGCAGACAGATTCCCATGAGAATCGGGTGGACATAAAGGAACTACCTGCGCGAGAAGCTTTGGTTGAGTTTATGGTTCGACTTAGTCTTCAAGAATATGAAGGTGTTGAGGCTCCAATACGTTACGCGGATGAGGCAAGGAAGATTGCCACCCTCGCAAAAAGGGTCCTTGTGCGTGAAGCAACTGTGGAAGATGTGTCAGAAGCTTCATTGAGGATTTACGCCATTATCGCTGGAATACCGAACGAGGAAATACCTCCAGAAGATTGGGATGATATGGACTTCGAAGATGAAAACGAGGATGAATATGAAGATCCGGATGATATGGAGCAATTGCTCCAACAGATAGGGATGGGAATGGAAATGGAACTTCGCCCAGAAGGTGAGGAAGACTACGAATCCATGGAGGACGTTGACTATAGAGGGGATTTTAAGCCTGAACTAGCACAACTTATGACTGAGCTCCGCATGCAGCAGCAAGATCAGATGAGTGATGCAGAGGGAGAACCTCTGACACAAGAACAGCTTCAAGAACTTTTGGAGAACAGCGCAGAACTTGATCTCCAGGCTGTACAAGGAGAAATACAAGAGTCAAGCGGAATGTTTGCTGACAACATAATGAAAGAGGCTGGGGCTGACATGCCACAGTCTCCAGAGAACTCTCAAGGCCCTTTTGTTCATGTGGATGAGGAAGGGGGAGAGTTAGAGTCGGCAGAACCGGAAACATTTGTTTATGACGAGTGGGACTTTAGAGCTGATGATTACAAACCTAGATGGTGCGTAGTAAAACAAAAGATGATGCAAGAAGGGGATTCAACCTATTTTGGCGCTACCCTTAGTGAATATGGGACTCTAGTGACCAGAATTCGACGGCAGTTTGAGATGATGGTTCCTGAGATGATGAGAAAAGAACGGAAGTTGGTGGATGGCGAAGATATCGACATAGACGACGTTATCGAAAATATGGTTGATATTAAAGCTGGGGGCAGCCCAGACGAGAAATTTTACTGGAGACGGAATAAGGTTCAGAGAGATGTAGCTGTTGCCTTTTTGCTTGATACTAGCGCGTCAACCGCAGAGGCGATTGATGAGGGTAAGAAAAATCAGGACGATTGGGATGCTCCAGACGATCCAGTGGAATATATGGTGTGGCTCAGGACTCGTCGTGGAGAGCAAATGAGACGGTCCTATAAGCGCATCATAGATATGGAAAAGGAATCTATGGTCTTGCTCACTAATGCGCTTGAAGCCATAGGGGATACCTATGGGATATATGGGTTTTCAGGATACGGTCGGGAGAACGTGGAGTATTACACAATTAAAGATTTGCAAGAGAATTTTTCTGACCGAGTAAAAAAGAGAATAGACCGTATAGCTCCTCTCCACGCAACAAGAATGGGTCCGGCAATACGTCACACGGCTCATAAATTGGAGCAAATTGATGCTCGAACTAAGATCCTTTTTATGATAAGTGATGGAAGGCCGCAAGATAGAGGTTACAGCAGGGAAGGTGTCGAAAAGGAATATGCTGTTCACGACACCAAGATGGCTTTTGACGAAGCCAAAAAGAAAGGAATTAACTCGTTTTGTCTGACTGTGGATAAAAATGGTCATGATTATCTCAAAACGATGTGTTCTGATATGGGATATGAAATCCTTGAGGATATTAATGATTTACCGGAACGTCTGTTGGTTCTATATAGACGTCTGACAATGTAGTTTTCCATCATTGATGGCTTAGGTAGGAACGGTGGACTGCGTTGTGGCAATTGACTTGGGAACCTCTTCCGTGAGGGCTTCCGCCTATGATGTCAGTGCGAATGCTATTCCAAATTGTTCGGCTACAGTTTCACTATCGTTTAGTTATACAACAGATGGTGGTGCATTTGGTAATCCTACTGACATTGCGAACAGCGTAGAAATCTGCGTTGATCAGCTTTTGGGCTTGTGCCATGATCAAGACCTCAGGATCTTAGCAGTCGGGATGGATGTAATTGCTGGGACCTACGTCGGTTTGAATGCTAATGATGAACCTATCACGGACCTGTTTACATACGCTGAAACAAGGTCTTTTGAGCAAGCTACGGTGCTAAGAGAAGATTCTATACCTAGCCTTGATATCCAGAAGACAGGAGTGCCGGTACATTCCGCTTATTTCCCGTCCATATATAAATGGTTGAAAGACACCAATTATTTGCGTAGCAATCCTGTGTTATGGACAGATATAGGCGGGTTTTTGTTTAAAAGATGGTTTGCTCAATCTCCTTTCCTTAGTTTTTCAATAGCTTCTTGGATGGGCTTGATGGATCGTTCCACGGGGACCATTAACAAGGCCTTGCTCGAAGTTCTTGATCTGAGCCCAGATAGGTTTCCAGAGCCGAAATCTTATGACCAAGCTCTCGTAGGACTTTCAGAAATATTTGCTAAAAGATGGCCTATTTTGAAGGAAGTGCCATTTCTATTACCAGTGGGAGATGGGGCCGCTGCAACAATCGGGAGTGGGTGTGCATCAAATAGACGAGCTGCGCTGACTATTGGGACGACGGGTTCTCTCCGAATGTTTGTTGAAGGTCAGGATGTATACATTCCTGACGGACTTTGGTCCTACAGACTAGCTGACAATTCACTTATAGGTGGTTCACTAAGTGATGGAGGCACTCTTCTTTCTTGGGGGATGACTAATCTCAAAATCCCTTCTGACTACCAAACATTGGATAAAAAGTTATTTGAATCAAGGCCTAACAGTCATGGATTAACATCTCTTCCGTTCCTTACTGGAGAACGAAGCCCAGGATGGGCTGTAAATGCACGTGCCACTATTTCTGGAATAAGGATCGATACAACAGGAATAGATATACTTCAGGCGTTGATAGAATCTATGTCTTTTAGGTTTAGGCTGGTCTACGATATTCTATGTCAGGATGTAGCTGAACCCGCGGCGATTGTAGTGAGTGGAGGTGCGCTAGAGAATTCGATGTATCTAGCTAAGGTTATGGCCGATGTGTTGGGTTCCGAGATTCTAGTGCCCGAATCTAAACAACTTACCTCTAGAGGCACTGCTATTCTTGCACTTAAGCATTCAGGTTCATGGAAAAATTTTGATGAGGATTTACCTGTAATCGGGCATAGAGTCGAGCCAGATATGCAGAGAAACAAGATTTACTTAGATGCGATTGACCAACACAAAGCATTGTATGAAATGCTAATATGAGAATGCTTTGAAGCTAGTCTATTTAGGTAGACGAATGGTTTATATGTATAAATTGTGATAATTGTGGAGTTATTGAAATGACCCAATCTTTAGTACTTAAAAAACTCAGTGATTTGGGTCAGTCAGTCTGGTACGACAATATTAGTCGAGAACTTATACAAAACGGAGGGTTAAGGGAAATTGTTGAAAGTGGTGTTACTGGCTTAACCTCTAATCCTTCTATTTTTGAAAAGGCTATTTCGGCCAGTTCTATATATGACAACGATATAGAAGCTCTTGCTCGAGACGATTTCACGGAGGAGGAGATTTTTGAGGCCTTAGCTATATCTGATATTAAGGCTGCCGCCGACTTGCTGGGTGATGTATATCATGCAGCCGGTGGTATGGATGGCTTTGTTTCTCTGGAGGTTAATCCTCACCTTGCAACGGACACAAATGGAACTATAGAGGAGGCGCGGAAGTTATTTGGCGCCGTCGACAGGCCAAATCTTATGATAAAGGTTCCAGCCACTCCTGCAGGTATTCCAGCTATAAAGACCCTAATTTCTGAGGGTATAAACGTCAATGTAACCCTTATATTTTCTAGGGCAGTGTATGAAAATGTTAGAGAGGCTTACATCTCTGGTTTAGAAAATTTATCAAATAGAGGTGGAAATTTAAGTAAAGTTTCCTCTGTGGCTTCTTTTTTCGTGAGTAGGGTTGATACCGCTATAGACGGTTCTCTGGAAGAATCAGACCAGCATTTGATTGGAAAATCAGCTATAGCTAACGCAAAAGCTGCCTACGCAGACTTTCAGCGTACATTTTCTTCGGGTCGGTATCAGACGCTACAGAATGATGGAGCAAGAGTCCAAAGGCCCCTCTGGGCGAGTACGAGCGTAAAAAACCCGGACTTTAGTGATGTTATGTATGTGGATTCTTTGATAGGTTTGGACACTGTAAATACGATGCCGGATGTGACCTTAGATGCCTATAAAGATCATGGCAATCCAAATCTTACATTAGTAAGCGACCTTGATGATGCCTTGTCTCACTTGAACATGATCGAAAAGGCCGGAGTTAATATGGATGAACTTACGGAGAAATTACTTGTCGACGGTCTGAAGGCATTTTCTGACTCTTATGATAAATTGATAGAGAACATTTCTGAAAAGAGGGCGACACTCTTAGTAGAGCAACAGAGCTCCAATTGAAGCCTCTATATTGATGCCGGATTATTCCTTTATAGATAGCACCGATAAATCAATTCGTAGAGCCATTAAAAGTATTCTCAGTAAAGACCCGCTTTTTTGGGGTTCCGAATTTGAGGACCCTTCAGATTTTCTGGGGTGGGTGGATGCCCCACAGGAAAGTCTAAATCGGCTTTCAAATTTTGCATTATCTGTGAGTGACCTTCAAAAAGAATTTGAGTCAGTTGTGTTATTGGGTTTTGGCGGAAGTAGTTTGTCTGCTCGAACCTTGACCGATATGTATGGGGATATTTCAGGACTGGAATTCAGTTACTTAGACTCCACTATATCGTCTCAGATAGAAACTTTAGAAAGATCCATCAATTTAAGTAGGACACTTTTCTTAGTTTCTTCGAAATCTGGTTCCACATTCGAGACAATGTGTCTCTTTAAGTATTTTTTTCAAAAAGTATCTGCATTGTCTGACAGGTCTAATATAGGGGATCAATTTCTTGCTATTACGGACAAGGGGTCCCCTTTAGATATTGTTGCCAACGAGCATGAATTCCGGATGGTACTACATGGTTATCCTGGGGTAGGTGGCAGATATTCGGTATTTACTCCCTTCGGTGTTTTTCCAGGTCTTTTAGCGGGTGTACCTGTACAGTCGGTCCTTGAAGGAGCGCTAAATGCTTCAAAATCAACAGCCCAAAATGGTGAATTTGTATTTATAGAAGATCTCCTACGCTTCCTACTAAATGGGTTGAAGCGGAATAGAGATAAATTATTTATTTATACCGACGAAGGTTTGGAAGGAATGGGGTTATGGATAGAACAGATGCTAGCTGAAAGTTTAGGCAAATCTGGCCTTGGCATTATCCCAGTGGTCAGGTCACACAATGAGCGTTCAGCTATTGAGAGACACGACTCGATGGTAGTAAATATCCATGTTAATGAAGAATCGAATATAAAATTGGTTCCTCATGAATATTCACTAGTTATAGACTCGCCATTTTCTCTTGGGTTTCAACTCTTCGTATGGTCTTTAATTACTGCCGCTTTGGGGAAACTCATGGGAGTTAATCCATTCGATCAGCCCCATGTGGAATCTTCCAAAAAAGCTATGGCCGGGATATTAAAATCTGAAGTTGATGAAACTGAGATTGTTTGGGACGAACAAATGATATCCGCGAGAAATCTCATAAGTTCTGCAAATTATGGAGACTACATAGGTATTCTTTGTTATCTACCAAGATCAGCTGAAGTTTTGAGATTAAGCAAGCTTTTGGTTGACCGAATTGAGAAAGAAACTGGACTGGTTTGTACTTTTCATTTGGGGCCAGGCTATTTGCATTCGGTCGGCCAGTTACATAAGGGTGGACCAGAAAACGGGAATTTTTTAATGATAGGTGAAAACTTTTCTGACGAATCGCTGGCTTTACCTGGAGAAACCTATGGTTTTACGAGAATACTTGAAGCTCAATTTAACGGAGACTTCCTGGCTCTTAGGTCATTTAAGAAGAGAGTTACTCGTGTCTGTTTTATGGATGGTATAGAAAATGGATTTTTTAGAATGTTTAAAGAATTACATCTTGATAGTGCTTGATATACCTTAAGTAAGTAGACGTCTGAACTTTTAAGTGAAGTCTAGTTCGATGCAAGAACTGCCAGCGCTTTTTCTGAAACGGTCCTATATTCATTAAGAACATCGTTACTCAAAAGCGAAGTGGGTTTGGATGTATCTTGGTATTCAGAACGCAGCCCGATGGCGCCCAAGAAGTCAAGATCAAGCTCATCTGCTATTTCTTTTCCTGCCCCTTCCCCAAAGACGCCACCTGACATATTCTCTACCACTCCAAGGACATTAACCTGTAGTTTTCGAACCATGTTAATACTTCTTTTCGCATCTATCTTTGCCAGCTCCTGTGGGGTGGTAACCACTATGAAACCATCCATGGTTAGTACCTGCATTATTGTCAGCGGAGCATCGGACGTACCGGGCGGCAAATCAACGATCAGATAATCTAAATCACCCCAATCTGTGGATTGAAGCATTTGATTGATTGCATTGTGAATCATCGGTCCCCGCCAGATGATTGCCTCATCTTCATTTTCTTGGAAAAAAGCCATTGACATCAATTTAACACCAAATTTCTCAGGTGGGATCATTTTTTTATCTTCACCGACCATTGGTTGATCAAAAGAGTTAATTGCACGAACCACATTCGGACAATCTACGTCAACGTCTAGTATGCCGACACGTGCACCATCATTTGCCAATGTTGCGGCTAGGTTTACAGCGATAGTCGTTTTACCAACTCCACCCTTGCCACTGTAAACACCAATCTTGTTTTTTATGCCGGCCAATGCTTCATCGATCTGGCGTTTCTGTTCAAACTGGCGTTTCATCGCCTCTATGCGGGCGCGTGCCTGCGCGGGGTTTGGTTGGGTCATTGGATACTCCCGGTGGGAATTACAAAGAAACTTATTTAATGGCTAAAAAACTAATCTAAGCCCAAGAGTCTTTTACCCTCTTCTGTGATCATGTCTGGGGTCCATGGAGGGTCAAATACGAGGTCCACGTTGATATCTTCTATGCCCTCAACCTCTGCGAGCCGCCATTCCGCTTGTTGTGCGATATACGGTCCCATGCCACACCCTGCGAAAGTTAAAGTCATTCTGACGTCTACATCACCGTCGTCAACTTCAACTCCGTAAACGAGTCCCAAATCGACTATGTTCACTGGAATTTCAGGGTCATAAACATCCCTGAGGGCTTCTAACACTTCGTCTTTGGTTAACGTGGAGGATTCTGCCATTATTCACTACCTGACTTTAGAATACTTTTACTCGCAATTTAAAGATAGATTCAACCTTGTTGACTGATCTGGTCATGAATAGATTGTATCTACCCAATCTTTAGGGTGTCAATCTTGTTCTATCGCAGTTCAGATAGCCTTTTGTATTAATCAATAAGTACTTTACGCAAGTCAATTATTTGATCCCTTATAAGAGCTGCCTTTTCAAACTCAAGATCTTTTGAAGCCGATTTCATCTGGGATTCCAAGTCTTTTATTAGACGTGTAATGTCTTCCTTTGGAAGATCATCTCCAGATATTGAATGATCAAATTGGGGCTCTGAAATCGCTCTGACTCTTTCGGTGATATCCCGTATTGTTTTTCGTATGCCTTGAGGAGTAATTCCGTTTTCACGATTGTGTGATTCTTGAAGCTGCCTCCTTCTTTCTGTTTCATCTATTGCCCGTTTCATGGAATCAGTGACAATATCTGCGTACATAATTACCTTACCGTCGATATGTCGCGACGCCCTCCCTATGGTTTGGACGAGAGAGGTTGTTGATCGAAGGTATCCTTCTTTATCAGCGTCTAAAATTGCTACTAAACTGACTTCGGGGAGATCCAGACCTTCTCTCAACAGGTTAATGCCAACAAGAACGTCGTAAACTCCCAGACGTAAATCCCTAAGTATTTCGCTTCTTTCTAAAGTGTCTATTTCAGAGTGCAAATAGTGTGTTCGGATGCCGGTCTCTTTCAGGTAATCGGACAGCTCTTCTGACATTCTTTTTGTCAAAGTTGTGATTAGGCAACGTTCGCCTTTGTTAACCCTCTGATTTACTTGGTACAAAAGGTCGTCGATTTGACCATCGACTGGCTTTACTTCTATAACAGGATCTGTAAGACCGGTAGGACGTATAACTTGCTCAACTATTTTTTCGCTGTGTTCCATTTCATATGGGCCCGGGGTGGCTGAGACATAAACGGCTTGACTGACTCTTTCTTCAAATTCTTCAAAATTCAAAGGGCGATTATCCAGAGCAGAAGGCAGGCGAAAGCCATGTTCCACTAAGGTCTCCTTTCTTGAACGGTCACCCTTATACATCCCCCTTATCTGGGGGATTGTCATATGGCTTTCGTCTACAAAAAGGAGAAAATCATCCGGTAGATAATCCATTAGGGTATAAGGAGTACTTCCCGCCGCTCTTCGTGCGAGGTGTCTAGAATAGTTTTCCACTCCACCGCAATATCCCGCAATTTCCAGCATCTCAAGATCATAATTTGTTCTTGATTCTAATCGTTGTGCTTCTAATAACTTCCCTTGGGTTTTAAGGAGTTTTAGATGCAGAGAGAGTTCATCTTGGATATCTGCGATTGCGTTTTTGAGCTTTTCTTGTGAGGTGACAAAATGTTTAGCGGGAAATATTTCTATAGTCTCTCTCTCCGACAGGATCTCTCCAGTTAACGGGTCTAGCTGGATGATTCTTTCTACATCGTCACCCCAGAATTCTATCCTGACTCCAAGTTCTTCGTATGCCGGCATAATTTCCAGGGTATCTCCTCTCACCCGGAATCTTCCCCTAGCTAGGTCGTAATCGTTACGCTCATATTGCATGTCTACTAACTGACGAATCAACTTGTTTCTGTTTCTAATTTCTCCTTTGCGAACAGAAGCAACAAATCCTTCATACTCATCAGGAGACCCAAGTCCAAAAATGCATGAGACAGAAGCCACTATTAAAACGTCCCTGCGAGTCAAAAGTGCCCGAGTTGCTGAATGTCGCAGTTTATCTAACTCTTCGTTAACATCGGCATCTTTCTCTATATACGTGTCAGTCCTCGGGACATAAGCCTCGGGTTGATAGTAATCGTAATAACTAACGAAATATTCGACAGCATTTTGCGGAAAAAACTCTTTGAATTCTGTGGCGAGTTGTGCAGCGAGAGTTTTGTTATGGGCTATTACCAAAGTTGGTTTTTGAACCTTTTCCACCACGCATGCCATCGTAAAGGTCTTACCGCTACCCGTAACACCCTTGAGAGTCTGGTGACCAGCTCCACCCTTTATCGCTGAAGACATCTCATCGATAGCCGTAGGTTGGTCACCGGTAGGTCGAAAATCTGAAACTATCTTGAATTTAGTCACTGATCACGCTATCTTTTCCAGTTCAAATACCATTTCATTGATTTCTTTTCCCTCTTCTAAGTTTGTGAAATTATTGACTAGATTTTTGGTTGTAAATCCATTATTTAAAAACAGATA
Organism: uncultured Chloroflexota bacterium; assembly: GCA_913048525.1. Classification (GTDB taxonomy): domain Bacteria; phylum Chloroflexota; class Dehalococcoidia; order Lucifugimonadales; family UBA826. Next base: position 38,211 of record CAJWWP010000006.1, on the reverse strand, counting down.
TTCAGCCTCTTTAGGATGGATATATCTTAGTGAGAAATCGGTGTATCTGGTTTCCGTAACGTTACCAGCTATAGAAATTTCCACTATTAGAGTTGTTTGAATTACTTGTGAGTGCATGTCGAAGTTTGACCTGTGTTTCACTAAGGTCGACGTTTTGGAAGACGCGTCGTACATTTCCTTGGTGACGTAGTAGATCCTATTATCCTGATCAAACATTTCCAAATCTGGACAGAACATATCTATTATCACCTTGCCATCGTGTTTCAGATGTCTGTGGATTGCCGCCAAGCATTGTTCTTGATCGCTGACTGAAAGCAAAGATTGAAAACCCCTAAAAGGGATAATAATGAGGTCAAATTTGGATTGAATGTCAAACGATCTCATGTCACCTATTACGCAATCCAAAATGAGGCCTTTCTTCACGGCCTTTTTATTGAGTACAGTGATCATCTGGCTTGATAGGTCTAGCGCAGTTAGGTTAGAGGTGTTTTCCGCAATGGGTATACTAACCCGACCAGTTCCACAACCGAGTTCCAGTACTTTATCGTCACTTTTCCTAATTTGATTAACATAATATGGAATATCATCAACCACGTCTCCGTAAATCGTGTCATATAAGTTTGCCCAGACGTCATAGTTGAGTGCCACAAAAAAGTACCTTCAATGGGATGTTAAAAATTGTAAAGCAAGCCTAAGCTTTTCCTCAGTAGTTAATTTGTCATGTTCCTTTGTATTTATGGATGTGATAGCACGACGGGTTTCTTGGACTGAATATCCCAAGGATGTAAGTGAGTCGAAAACATCGTCTACAATTTCCGCTCCTCCAGGGATAGACCACGACTGATCTAATTTTCCTTTGAGTTCTAAAACAATTCGGCTAGCAGTTCTAGCCCCTATACCAGGAACTCTTTTAAATGAATCTGTGTCTTCTGCTTGGACTGCTGCGGCCATCGTGCCCGCGTCAAAAGTTGACAGAACTGCAATAGCTAATCTGGGCCCTACTCCGTTGATATTGATTAGTGCCTCAAATGCAATCCTATCTTCTTCGGTTGCAAAGCCGTACATAGTGATACTGTCTTGTCTTAGCTGTAAAGAAGTTAGAAGTTTGACTGAATCCCCCGACTCGCCAATTCGATCGATGGTGGAGGTGGGGGTACTTATCCTAAAAGTTACCCCTGAGACGTTTATGTCTACGGATTCAAGACCCTTTGATGCTATTTTTCCAGTGATTGCAGATATGAGCGTTGTGACCATTGCTACTCCATTAAGAGGTTGTCCAACATTGTTGCGTTATGGTGACAAATGGCCACTGCTAGAGCATCGGTCACATCATCGGGGCCATTTATTTCTATATTACCCAGCAATACTTTCACCATACCCTCCACCTGTTCTTTGGAACTCCCACCATAATCGGTCACGGCCTTTTTTATCTCTCTGGGTGCATATCTGAAAACTGAGATTTCTTTTTGTGCCGCAGCTATGAGAACCACTGCCTGAGCTTGACCAATAGCGATTGCCGTTCTGGGATTTTTAGAGACAAAGGGTTCTTCGACCGCTATTGCGTCTGGGTTGATTTCGCTAATAACAACTTCGATTTCATTGTAGAGTTCACGTAGCCTTTCCTCTATTGATAACGAACGGGGAGGTGTAAGGCAACCATGAGTTACATTGGATAATTCACCAGAGATTGAGTCGACGGCCCCGAATCCCATCCTAATCGTCCCTGGATCGACGCCAAGTACCCTCAAAGATTTTTTATCCTTTAGCCTGACTGAAAGCTTACCAGCGCATCTTCGGGGAAGTCGGCGTTAGAATACACTTTCTGAACGTCGTCAAGATCTTCTAATGTGTCTAGTAATCTTAAGGTTTGTACTGCCTTACGGCTTTCTAGCATTATTGTATTACTGGGGATCATAGAGAGTTCAGTGGACGCTATGGCAGCGTTGTTATCTGCTAATGAGGATCGAATTTCCATCAAGGATGTGGGTATCGAATATACGTGCAATGTTCCATCATAAGTTTCAAAATCATCCGCTCCTGCCTCTATTGCGATAAGGGCTAAATCTTCTGCCTTGTCCTCCTCAACATCAACAACTATTACCCCTTTTTGTTCAAATTGCCAGGCAACGGCTCCTGATTCCGCCATATTACCCCCCGCTTTGGAAAAGGTGGAGCGTATATCGGAAACAGTCCGATTCTTATTGTCTGTCAAAGTCTCAAGCATTATGCCCACGCCTCCTGGCCCATACCCTTCGTAAGTAATCTCGGACATTGCTGCCCCGTCAGAGCCTTCTCCGCTTCCCTTTTTAACAGCTCGGTCGATATTATCCGCAGGCATATTTGCGTCTTTAGCAATTTGGATTGCCATGCGAAGCCGGAAATTCATGTCGGCGTCACTTCCACCCACTTTAGCGGCGACTATTATTTCCTTAGATAATTTAGTGAAAAGCTTGCCTCTCTTCGCATCTGTGGCAGCCTTTTTATGCTTTATGGTGGACCATTTGGAATGTCCCGACATGTTATCTGACCACCTCACTATAGACTTATTTGGTCGACCCGAGATTCTAATAGGCTCAGATCTTAACTCTTGCGGATTCTACCATCTCAAATTGAATTAATGATCCGCTATAGAAAAATTTGTGACCTAAACTCTGGTTTTCCGGAGATTCCCGGGTTTAATCGGAACAAAGCTCCAGCTTGCAATCCGTTTTCTGAAGGGTTGTCACCACCTGCAGTAGTCACGTACATGTCAGTGTAAGAATTTTCAGGTCTCTCTTTATTCAAAGGATTCTCAGCGAACGTAGGACAGGAGACCTTTTTAGTGTTGAAATCTATTTTGTTCACCTGCTCCCCGTCTGGACTGTATCTGTACAAGGCCCAGCCGTCCCAACGGGCTGACCAAACGTGGTTTTCTGAGTCAACTGTCATGCCGTCAGGTATCCCCTCATTAATTGGAGTTGTTATAAAAACTGATCGTTCCGATAGTTCTCCATTTATTGGATTAATTCGGTATTTATATATCGTGTGAGCAGTGGAGTCTGTGTAATACATCCATTCACAGTCTGTTGTAAATCCCAGACCATTTGATATTCCGATTCCGGTTATGACCGGTTGGATGGAACCATCAGGGTCCAGTCGGTAGAGAGTTCCAAGGTTTTCCGTGGTGGACATAGTTCCACAAAAAACGCTCCCATTGGGAGCAGCGATCACGTCATTGAATCGCGAGGTTTCTTCACCTTCCAGAGTTTCTATTACATAATTAAGCTCATTTCCGTCCCAGATGCCAATAGCTCCTTTTTCCATAAATAGTAGGAGGTTCCCGTCACTCTGTATCGTTATTCCTCCAATTTGAGGCCCTTTGTAGATTTGTTCATGTTTGTTGGTAAAGGGGTCGTATCTGAAAATGAAACCCGATGGGATATCTAGCCAGTAAAGCTTTTTTTCTTGCGAATGCCAGATTGGACCTTCGCCCGTTACGCATTTGTAATTTGCTATCACTTCCATATTAATCTCCGAATAATCTAAGATTTTTTGTAAACTGTTTGTGTGGGTAAAATACCATTGATTTGCAAAGAGGTGAAAAAGGCCGGTGTTCCAACTGCTTATTACGAGCCGACCTAAACAGTGGATTAAAAATTTTGTAATTTTTCTCCCACTGTTATTTTCATTCAACGAATATTGGTCTTTAGGAAGCGACACCGAGGCATTTGATTTTCTAATAAAGGTCACTATTTCATTTGTGATTTTTACTTTGGCGAGTTCCTCTGTCTATCTCGTTAATGATGTTATTGATGCACAGGAAGATAGATCACACCCGATAAAGAAAAAACGACCTGTAGCTGCAGGCGCCCTGAGTATCCGATTCGCGATATTCTCATCTATTTTCGCTGCTTCCATTAGTTTGCTTACTTCTTGGATATTTGTTTGGGAATTGACTCCAATACTGGCAATATACCTTGGTTTAATGCTTTGTTACACTTTTCTGTTTCGGCGGTTCATCATCTTGGACGTTTTCTGTATTGCCCTTGGGTTTATGCTCAGAGTTATTGCGGGAGGTGTCGTGATAGGAGTGCCAATATCTCCATGGTTATTCGTATGTATGGGATTTGGTGCCCTTTTTATAGGGTTCTCCAAACGTAAAGGAGAGTTATTAGGTGTAAGTAGTATGCCTTACGGAGAGTCAAAACTTAGGGGCACATTAGAAAAATATGACCTCGGATTTATTGACAGTCTGCTGTCTATGACATTGGCTGCCACACTGATATCTTACTGCCTGTATACGTTTTGGGCGGAAAATCTCCCCGAAAATAATGCGATGATGCTTACAATTCCATTTGTCGCCTACGGTTTGTTCCGGTATCTCTATCTGTCAAAATTTCCTGGGGCAGCTGAACGTCCTGAGGAGACGATAATTCGTGATCCCCACATGATTACATCCGTTATCCTCTGGTTGTTGGCAGTTGTAGGAATTTTGTCTCTTTATAGGTGATCCTCATTCTTCTCAAAATTTGATGGCTTGAAATCAAAACCGTGACGGGCTATACCTATGTGGAGGGAGGCCTCCAACATACCTAATGGAGTACCCACGTCAAAATGTGTACCTGGGAACCGGTACCCAGTGCAATCTGTGGTTTTTAAGAGTGAGGTCATACTATCAGTAAGTTGTATTTCACCAAGTGACCCGGGCGGAGTGTTCTGAATATTTTCGAATATTTGAGCAGGGAGTATGTAGCGTCCGATAATGGCCATATCGGAAGGAGCTGATTCCAGGGAAGGTTTCTCAGTCATTCCAAGGATCTCAACAGTGCTTCCATAATCTTTTCCCAGATCTACTATTCCTAGATTTGGTATCGATTCTTCTCCAACTTGCCTTATTGCTACGACCATGCCTTCAGTTTGTTCTGATACCGAACACATCGCTCCAATTGTTGGCTCATCGCTCAAGATTAGATCATCGGGGAGTAGTACTGCGAAAGGCTGATTTCCTAGACTATTACGGGCTTGCAATATAGCGTGCCCGAGACCGAGCTGCTTTTTTTGAATTACTACACTTATGTCAGCCAGGTCTGGTATCTCTTGCAAAATGCTGAGCATTTCAAAATCTTTTTTGTCGGATGCGGCTTTTTCCAAATCGAGTCTTTTTTCAAAGTATTTGAGAACAGCATCTTGACCTTCAGAGGCAACTATTACTATGTGATCAATGCCGGCTTTTGAGGCTTCTTCAACACAGAAGTGGATGGGAGGTTTATCGAATACAGGGATCATTGACTTGGGAATTGATAGGGAACCTGGAAGAAACCTAGTTCCTAATCCCGCCACGGGTATTACAGCTTGGCTGATTCGCATGATTTATCTTCCACAAACCTCAATTCGGGTCTGGATTGAGTATTTGATATTTACCTGCCATGGTTTTTCTAAGGACCTTGTCCCATATCCCAATTGAGGAGAACACTATCAAAAATAGTCCACCAGTTATCACTAGAACGATTGGCGCTGTGAAAGTGTCGGCAAGTTCCCCGTATCCCAGGTTGGCGAATGCCATTATTCCTCCGGCATGAAGTATGTAGAGGCTCGAAACTCTACCTCTATATTGGTCTGGAGTGGCCAGTTGAACATATGTAATTGTGAGGGCCATGAATGTTGACTGTGACGCGCCCATTAAAAAACTAGCAATAAAAGATATTGATATATCTGATGAAAGCCCGAGGGCAATTGGTGATACGGAACTAACAATTCCCGTTAGCAGTAGTAAGCGACCTTTACCAGCTTCATTACGTACCCCGGCCAATAAAAATGTTCCGATTGCGGCTCCGCCACCAAAAGATAATACGAGCAGAGCTAGCAAGAATTCGTCCCCTGAACCCAGACTATCCCTGGTTAAAACAGGGAGAATTGAATCAAAGGACATAACTAATGCGCAGTGGAAGGCAACCAAAATTATGAAAATTCCGACCTCATGTTTGGTGTAAATAAATTTCACACCCTCTAGCATTCCGCGGATCAGTCCCGTCTCGGGAAGAGATTCACCGGTTGATCTTTTCCGAACTCTGATTATTAAAATCAGAGAAATTGCTCCAAGTAGACTACTTGCAAGTAGGAATTGAGTAATATCAAGTCCTTCCCCAAGAGGTACTCTAGTCATAAGCAATAGCCCCATACCAATTACCCTAGAACCATGCCTTGTCGCAGAGTTTAAAGTTATTGCATTAAGCAGCGTTTTTTTAGGTACTACGTTGGTTACAAGTGATACTAGCGCTGACTCTTGAGTAGATCTGAAGCAACCCGCAGCGAATGCGAGAATACACAAATTCCACAGGTTCAAAACACCAAAAAGAGACAAAATGACACTAGTCACAATTGATATCGTTATTCCTGCTTGTGTTATAGCAGTTAACTTTTTTCTTTCGGTTCTGTCTGCAAGAATCCCCCCTATAGGAGAAACTAATAAATATGGGAGCATGGATGCAAAGGTGAATAGGCCTACTAATAGGGATTTGTCCGATTCAGAAAGGACATACCATTGGCTGGCAATTAGGAATGTCCACGTACTTGCTCCACCAAGCGCATTCGCTCCCCAGATATACCTGAAATCCCGACTTTCAAATGCGGCTAAATGGGGCAAGAGAGGCATTAAATAAAAGTTTCTAGATTCAAGTATGTTGTGATGGCATTATTTCCCTGAGTGTCATAAATAACTACTTCATGTGGGTACATTAAATTACTGGGATTCTAGCGAAATCCTTCACGCTCGCCACGAGGTGTGGTGGAGATAGGGGGACTCGAACCCCCAACCTCGGCATTGCGAACGCCGCGCTCTCCCAGTTGAGCTATATCCCCCTTTGTTGGGTGCACCTTTGGAATCCTAGCAATCTAAAGTTAGGAGTGTCAACGAAACTTAGATACTTCATATTCAGGTCATTTAACTAATGCATAACGGCATATGTTGGATTCTAATTTCCATGATTTTGAAAGACTTTTTCTAAGTTCATTGTTACCCATGTTTAAGTGTTATAATCCGGCCATTTCCACGTGATATTTATTTCAAAAGAATTAGGGTTCGCTCACTTGTCGGGTGTTTTGTTACATTGGGAGTTTAGTAGTATGCCACATACCGAGATTAACAGAGATTCACTTTTGTGGATGTATGAGACGATGGTCACGATAAGGAGATTTGAGGAGCAGTCACGACGCGAGGCGGATGCTGGCAAGTTGAGGGGGATGCATTCGTCGATTGGACAAGAGGCGGTTCCCACGGGTATTTGCGCGCATCTCGACGATAAAGACTATGTTTTGGGGACTCACAGAAGTCATCATCACTGTATAGCTAAAGGTCTCGATTTGAACCAGATGATGGCGGAACTGCTAGGAAAATCTACCGGAACCGGTAAGGGTAAGGGTGGAACAATGCATATCGCGGATATCGATCGAGGTATGCTCGGAGCAAACGGAGTCGTAGGTTCCAATATTCCAGTTGCAACAGGAGTAGCACTAACAGCCAAAGTTAAGGGAACAAATCAAGTAAGCGTTGTTTTTTTTGGTGATGGTGCGTCCAGTCAAGGTGTTCTGCATGAATCAATGAACTTGGCAGGAATTTGGAAATTGCCAGTGATTTTCATCTGTGAAAACAATCGGTATGCGGAGTCAACTCCTTTTGAATATTCGGTGGCCGGAGGTTCGATATCCAACAGAGCAGATGGCTATGGGATTCCGGGAGTTTCCGTAGATGGCCAATCGGTTTTGGATATGTTTGAAGTTGGTAGAGAGGCTGTTGCTAGGGCACGGGCTGGAGAAGGCCCCACTTTAATAGAGGCTCAAACTTATAGATATATGGGCCATTTCGGGGCAGATGATCCCCTAGGTTACCGGTCGGAAGAAGAAGAAAAGTACTATATCGATCGGGACTGTATTGCAAATTGCAGGGCACATATACTAGAAGGATCCTTTGCTGAGGAATCCGAGTTAAAGGAAATTGACGCCAGTTGTTTAGCTGCAGTGAACGAAGCTGCAGAATTTGCTAATCAGAGTCCATTTCCTGATCCTGAAGAACTCTTGCAGGATGTATATGTTTCATACTCATAAAAAATAAACCAAAAGATAAATTAATAATACATATGGTGGGGATATAGAAAATGACGCAAGCGGAAGCTACTAGACAGATATCTTTTATACAGGCTATTAACGAGGCTCTTAGACAGGAACTTGAAAGAGATCCGTCTGTGATTGTGATGGGGGAAGATATTGCGGGTGGGGGAGAGAGAGAAGACTTTCAAGATGCTTGGGGTGGGCCTATGAGGCTCACAAAGGGGCTGGTCAATGAATTTGGGAGAAATCGTATAAGGGACACACCTATTTCAGAAGCTGGATTTGTGGGCGCAGGAGTTGGAGCTGCGGCTTCGGGCCTACGGCCGGTAGTAGATCTCATGTATGTCAGTTTTTATGGTGTTTGTGCAGACCAAATAACCAACAACGCCGCCAAAATGCACTATATGTTTGGAGGGAAAGTCACTGTACCTCTCACTATCATGACAGGAATTGGTGCTGGAACGAACTCTGCGGCTCAGCATTCTGAAACGCTCTATTCCATATTTACGCATTTTCCTGGGTTGAAGTGCGTTGTTCCTTCTAATCCGTATAACGCAAAGGGTCTTATGACGGCTGCAATTCGGGATGATGATCCAGTTATTGTTTTTAACAACAGGCAACTGATGGGGTTGAGATTTGATGATCATGTTCCAGAGGACCAATACACAGTAGAGATTGGTAAATCGGAGATCAAGCAGGAAGGAGATGATATAACTTTAATCGGTATCGGGTTTACCACACGGGTCTGCATGGAGGCTGCTGAGGAATTGGAGGAGCAAGGTTATTCTGTGGAAGTGTTAGATCTTCTTTCACTTTCTCCCATGGATGACGATGCGATTCTATCCTCAGTAAAGAAGACGCGGAAGGTCGTGATAGTTGATGAAGATTATCCTCGCTGCAGCATTGCATCTGATATATCAGCCCTCGTAGCAGAACAAGCTTTTGACTACCTTGATGCACCCCCTCGAAGGGTAAATCCTCCACACGCCTCAGTACCCTATTCCAAACCTTTAGAGGCCTTGTATGTTCCTAACAAAGAGAAGGTCGTGAAAGCTGCTCTTGAAATAATTGATTAGGAGAATCTGTATATGGCAACCCCAATAGTTATGCCCAGACTCGGTGACTTCATGACCGAAGGTGTTGTTACAAAATTTACTAAAACTCAGGGTGATAATGTCACCCAGGGTGAGGTAATAGCTGAGATCGAGACAGAAAAGGTTAACTATGACCTAGAAGCAACTGTTTCAGGTGTTTTTCATCCGTCTGTGGATGCTGGTGCGACGGTCGCCGTTGATGACGTTATGGGATATCTCCTTGAGGAAGGTGAAGAAGCCCCGGCTAAAGAATCTCCCGACCCCTCAACAGGAAATCGCACTCGACGGGATAAAACTTCTTCCAGCCCTCGTAACCGACCTAGTAGAAAGGAAGGGGCCCCGGTTCCTTCTACTCCGGGTGCCAGAAAACTTGCTGCAAATCTAGGTGTTGATTTGGAGAAAATTACTCCTAGTGGCCCTCGGGGTCGAATAGTAGAGGCAGACGTGAGGAATTTTGCCGTATCCGTTGATTCAAGTAAGGCCGAAGGAGAAAATCTTCGATCAGGACTTCCAGCGGGGCATCCGGATCCTGTTGAGGAGATCCAACTCAGAGGGATGAGAAGGGCTATTGCCAGCAACATGAAAAAAAGCCTAACAGAAACTGCCCAGTATTCATTCTTCTTTGAGGTAGATGTGACTGATGCGCAAGCGTACCGTCGCGAGGCAGGTGTTGGTTTAACAGAGTTTTTGATCAAGGCCTCTGGAGAAGCAATAAAGCGAGTTCCGGCCATGAACAGTGTAATAGCAGGAGACACCATATATCGATTTGATCAGGTCAACGTTGCGATGGCCGTTGCCCTTGAAAACGGTTTAGTCGTTCCCGTGATAGAGGATGTTGGCAATAAGTCGCTAAAGCAAATTGCTGAAGATGTCAAAAATCTCTCGACCCAAGCAAGAGAAGGGAAAATAAGACCGGATCAGCTAGTGGGAGGCACATTTACAATTTCTGTTCTTGGTTCAGTCGATGGTTTCACTCCGATATTAAATCAAGGTCAAGTTGGTCTATTAGGTGTTGGTAGGAGTAATCAAAAACCTGTTGTGCAGAAGGGGGAAATTGTAATTAGGGAGATGATGACTCTAAGTTTGACTGGAGATCATCAGGCGATTGATGGTGCTGTGGCTGGAAATTTCTGCAGGCGTTTACAGCAATTGGTAGAGAACCCTTCAAGGTTGACTTAAGCTTTCGCCTAAATCCTGTCGATTATACTCTTGTTATTGGCGAGTATTAACACTAGTGCAATCAGCAAAACCGATAACCCCAACATCGTAGATTTCACTAGCTTATTCCTTGTCTGGTTCCTGTCTTCGCCATGTGTCATTTGCCGAATGCCAAAGTGGGTTGATGTTAGGGTAGCTGGAGTAAGACTAGAGCCAGTCAAAATCCCAACTAAAAATCCTCCCAGATGAGCCCAGTTATCGATACCCGGCATGATAAATCCGAAAGCGAAGTTTATACCTGCCAAAATTAATATTGCGTTTAAGTTTTGTTTTCCTAACCGTCCTAGCTCACGTCTTCGTATTAGGAAAAAAGCCCCCAGTGCGCCAACACATCCAAACACCGCTCCACTAGCCCCGGCGCCTATGGCAAAAGGATGGATCATCCAGAAACTGAATGCACTTCCTCCAAGACCTGAAATTAGATATATTGCTATAAATCTGATATGTCCAAAAGTTCTCTCAACCATTCCACCCATTATTAGCAAACTTAAACCGTTAACTGCGAGATGAGCAGCTCCTATGTGTAAAAACATAGCGGCCAGTAAGCGCCAGTACTGGCCTGAGCTTATTTCCAGATATGAAATTCCTCCAAATCGCATCAAATTTTGAGTATTTTGAGAACCCCCAGTTAACTCAAGACAAATCCACAATAGTAGATTGATTGCCAGGACTGTATAAACAGTTAAGGGGCGTTTAGAGGCCATATCTGATAAGGGCTTGGTGGGGCCAGAGACAATGATTTTCAGTATTTAAGTATCTAATGCGATCAGATCCTGATAAGTTTCGCGGCGCCTTATTATCTTTGATGTCCCCTCCTTGACCATCAAGACTGCAGGCCTGGGATTCATATTGTAGTTACTTGACATGGCTAGACAATAAGCCCCCGAGGAAGGGATCGCTATTATGTCACCGGCTTCTATGGTAGGAAGGGATATGTCTTTTACTAAAATATCTCCTGATTCACAGTATTTTCCAGCAAGCGTGACCACTTCATGGTCGGTGTCTACCGTCATTTTGTTTGCAACCACTGCTTCATATTCTGATCCATATAATGCTGGTCGGATGTTATCCCCCATTCCCCCGTCGAGTGATACATAAGTGCGGACAGTAGGGATGTCCTTAATTACTCCCACCGTATAGACTGCCACACCGGCCCTGCCAACTATTGATCTACCTGGTTCGATAATCAACTTGGGCAAATCGAACCCTAACTGATTACATTTTCGCGTTAGCATCGAAGTGATGACATCCGCATACGCGCTAATTGGAGGAGGCGGCTGATTGCGCGTATATCCAATAGCAAATCCTCCACCGGGACTAAATTCTCTTAAATTTAATCCTTCCGATTTGAACTGGGCTAGATAATCTAGGACAGTGTCAATTGCCTGGGAATAAGGTTCTAGCTCAAATATGGGAGATCCGAGGTGGAAATGAATGCCTTTGAGATCCAGGTTTGAAGAATCCAGGGCTTGTCGGATTGCAATCGTGCTTTCTCCAGATTCAATTGAGAAACCAAACTTCACATCTAATATTCCGGTGGTTGTATGACCGTGAGTATGGGCATCCACAGAGGGGGACAGTCTTAGCATTATTCCCTGCTCGATCCCTCTCTCTTCGGCCAAGTTATTGAGAAGGTCTAGCTCATGAAAACCATCCACAACAATTGTTCCCACCCCAGACTCAACGGCATAAATCAATTCGTCAGGAGTTTTGTTGTTTCCATGAAAGTCCATTCTAGCTGCCGGGAACCCAGCAGAAATTGCAGCAGCGATTTCTCCGCCTGATACGACATCTAGTGAAAGTCCTTCCTCGTTTGCTATCCTGGCCATAGCCTTAGTTAGAAATGCCTTGGAGGCGTAGGCGACCACAGTGTTTGCGTAACGCGTCCCAAATTCTTTAACGAAAGTTCTTGCCATTGTTCTGATAGTTGCTTCGTCATATATATACAGTGGGGTGCCATATTCTTTAGCAAGTTCTGTAACGTCGCGCCCTCCAATGTTCAAGTGCCCATTTTCAGATAGTGTTGATCCTATAGGGAAAAGACTGGCGTTATCGAATGTCATTTATCAGAAATCTCCATAGATATTTATAAAATTGCGGGAAGGGCTTTTTAGCCTGGTAGAGTTACGGTGCAAACCTTTCTCGTTTCAGCGCAGCAAAACCATATTTGACGGTCATGAAGTGTCATACCATGTATTTCCGGCTCTTCAATATCAATAACGTCGAGTATTTCCCCAGTGTCCGTGTCCAATTTGTGTATCTTGCACTCCTGAGTATCTGCCAACCATATATCTTCGTCGTCCATAAAAAGACCATGAGGACGTATTCCTGGAGTTGGTATAGATCTTTTAACTGACATAGTCTTTGGGTCCATCAAGAAGACAGTTTTAGCTGGTGGGACAGCAACCCACATATTTTCCTCGTCTATCCACTCCATTCCATGGGCTCCGGTAGTCGGTGGGTTTTCTGCTTGGGCGAAATCTACGACCCCTTTCCCCGGCGTATCATATGTCTCTGCAGTGGTTCCATCTTCGTTGAGCTTATAAATAAGGCAATTATATGTAGAAGCTACCCATAAAAAACCTCCGCCTTTCGTGACACCACTTGATTTCATGGTTTCTGTTTCCAAATCTTCTATGATTGACCCATCTTCATAAGACAATTTATATAGATGGTCGTTTCCCTGGTCTATAGCCCAAAGGCCATCTGAGTCTGCCTGTAGTCCGTTTGGCTGTGGCCCGGGATGTATCCAGCGATCTTCAGCTTTCATTTTGTATGGCATAACTTAATTCCTCCTTTCACAATTTAAATGCTAATTATGGCGAACCCCAGTGATCTATAAGCTAAAGGATATTGCATTTGCTATTTTAACTTTGAAAGATCAGCTTTGGAAATTATTGACACTGATAAAGGCCAATGCTAATCTGCTGAAGTATGCACCTTTTCTTACTAAATGGGTGCAGTATAAGTAAATTTAGCCAGTCAAAGGAAGAGTGGAGGGTAAAATGGCAGATTCAACAGTCTATTATATGGATGCACATTCCGAATCAACAGAGACTTCTCTGGCCGCGAAAATGGTCACTGTATTTGATGCAGCTGGTCTTGATGAGATTGTAGAGCCCAACGACATTGTAGCTATCAAGGTTCATTGTGGGGAATGGAATAACTCCGCCTATTTGAGGCCTCTTTACGCAAGAACTCTGGCGGATAGGATCAAAGAACTTGGAGGCAGGCCGTTTGTCTGCGACACAACTACATCAACTTATTCTCCCTGGGGTTCAAGATCCAGCGAACTAGACATTCTTCTCACTGCGGAAAGAAATGGGTACAGTTCTGCAACTTTAGGATGTCCATTTATTTGCGCCGACGGCTTTATAGGTACTAACGACTTCAGGGTAGATATTCCAGAAGGTTATATTCTTAAAGAGGCGTATGTAGCTCAGGCTATCGCTGCAGCCGATGCTCTCATAGCTCTAACCCACTTCAAGGGTCACAGTATGGGTGTCATTGGTGGGGCTTTAAAGAATCTGGGCATCGGAGCCCAGTCCAAGAGAGGTAAGTTCAACGTCCACATGGGTGGCCATCCAACTTACGGATTGGGTGCTGCAGGCGTATTCCACCCGGAGAATTTCAAGGGAAAGGAAAACACTCCTGATTGGGAAATACTTGAGGATTGTTGTCCTTTCGGTCTTTACAACATAAATGAAAACGATGAGTTGGAGTGGGACGGTGACAAGTGTGCCAACTGTCTAGGGTGTTTTGGAGTGATGGGGCCTAGAGGTCTTATGGATATACCTCCTGTTCAATTTGATGCAGTCGATGCTGCTATTGCAGACGCATGCCTTGGTGTTGAAAAAGCCGTAGGTAAAGGAAAAGTTGGTTATGTCAATATGGCAGTTGATGTATCTCCGGCCTGTGACTGTGCAGGTCATGCAGACGTCCCAATTGTCCCTCATTTGGGAGTTTTCGCCAGTACAGACGCTGTAGCAATTGACATGGCGTGTGTCGACAAGGCAAGAGAGGCCGAAGGTATCAAGGGTTCCAAGGCTGAACTGATGGAAGCCCATCACGTCGGAGATAAGAAATTTGAAGCTGCTGCGGCAACATTCCATAACCAAAGTGAAGTTACCAGCATCAATACTGGACACGAGATCGGTCTTGGTAGTAGGAACTACGAGCTGGTTGAATGCGAGCCAGGTAGCCCAGAAAGATTCAGGTTCCCATACGATAAGAGGGCAAGCAGGCAACGGTTTGGGGAGAGATTTGAGAAGTTCCAGCCATTCCCGTACGACAGACATGACGGTAAAGGTTTTGACAGGTTAGATGTAGTGGATCTTGATAAAGTCAGGCATCACTATGAGGATGATGATAAGGCCTCAGTTATTAAAGTTGAGGACACAGTTCATGCGGATGGCGACGATTAACTGAGATACACTTTTCAGACGAGGGTTTATGCCCAAGGAAAAAGATTAAGGTTTTCGTTTAGAATAAGGGCGACCACACAGTGGTCGCCCTTTGAGTTTAATAGATTTTGTAGGAGTGAAGCTTAAATGCCACAATCAGGACAGGAAATGCTCGAAGAATCGATAGGGAGTTGTCGTCGGATAGCAGATGGCCTTGGGCCTCAGAATGCTGCTTGGACGACCTCACTTGTAGAGATAATCGAAAAATTTGAAGAGATTAGCGACACTTTCTTTTTTAAAACTATGCCTAGTGTGCCGGTTACCAGAACCGCAATGCGCGAAGCTGAATCGCTTCTCGCACTTAAGAATGAAGGTGACTGGAAAACGTTTGAGATAGCTCTGGGCACCATGATTTCAAGTGCTCAAGATGTTATAGAAAAGGCGGGCATGAAGGGAACAACCCTCACGTGAATAAGCCGGTTTTAATCACAGGTGGGGCTGGAAGCGTAGGGCGCCAACTTGCTGGAATGTTTCTTGAAGAAGGGAAATCGGTCAAGATATTTGATTTGCCCTTTATGGACTTCACTGGTTTGGAAGGCGAAGAAGGAGTCGAAGTCGTCAAAGGTGATATAACAGATGCGGCCTCAGTAAGTTCTGCAGTTGCAGGTGTTGCGGGCGTTTTGCATCTTGCGGCTATTCTCCCTCCTAATAGTGAAAAAGATAGGGACTTTACTTTCAAGGTGAATGTGGATGGGACAAGGAATATAGCCCAAGGTATGAAAACGGGCGCGCCGGAGGCATCTCTGGTTTTTACTTCCTCTATTAGCACCTATGGGGATACCTCTGGGGAAGAACCACCTGTCACGATAGATCACCAGCAGGGGGCAATAGATGTTTATGCTGAAAGTAAGATCGCAGGAGAGGAAATAGTCATTTCATCTGGAGTGAACTATGTAATACTTAGAATTGCGAGTATTGCCGTCCCTGCGTTCCTGGAGCCTCCAGAGCCTTGGCCCTTTACAGCTGATCAGAGAGTAGAGATGATACATCGTGATGATGTTGCTGATGCTCTGCGCAATGCTGTTGATTCTGAGGAAGCTGTGGGGAAGGTTTTTAATATCGCTGGTGGAAGTTCATGGAGACTTTCAGGTAAGGACTATGTGGAAGATTTTTTCAGTGTTATGGGTGCTCCGGTAGACATGGCTGTTTATCGCGAGACTCCTGGTTGGAACGATTGGTATGATACAGAAGAATCTCAAAGAATACTTAGGTACCAGAATAGATCATATGGTTATTACTCTGGTCAAATGAAAGCAATTGTTGAAGAAATGATGGCAGAATAGTAAGAGTATTTATTGGTTCTCAAGTTTCAGGGAGCCATAATGCTAGGGAGTGTGTGATGGTACAGACATCTGAAAAAACACTACTTGAGAAAAGAGCCGTTCTAGTAAATATACTTGAACAGATGGGTAGCGTTATCGTTGCCTATTCCGGCGGAGTAGATAGTGCGTTTTTAGCCGCGGTGGCTAATGAGACCCTTGGGGAAAAAGCTCTTTCCGTTACAGCTGTATCTCCGAGTTTGGCACCATCTGAATTGGAAGAAGCTACTGAGCTAGCCCATCGTATTGGCCTGAATTTTATGACAGTGCAGACCAATGAAATTGATAGGGAAGATTATCAAGCCAATAACCCTGATAGATGTTTTTTCTGTAAAGATGAACTTTATACTCATCTGGCCCGTTTTGCGGAGGATGAATCGTTTCAGTCGATAACAAACGGTACCAATATGGATGATTTAGGTGATTACAGGCCAGGTATTGAAGCAGCAAAGCAATACGGAGTTCGAAGTCCCCTTGTTGAAGCCGAGCTAAGTAAAGATGACATACGCACTCTTTCACGTGAAATGAACCTTCCAACCTGGGACAAACCTGCTCAAGCTTGTCTGTCGTCAAGGATTCCGTATGGAACTACTGTTACTGTTGAGGCACTCACTAAAATCGCAAAAGCAGAACAATTTCTCAGATCTAAAGGATTTAAGCAGTTAAGGGTGCGTCATCACGAAACAATAGCAAGAATTGAAATTGACCCCTCAGATTTCAACGCAATTAGTTCCGAACCACTACGGTCAGAAATAAGCGAAGAGTTTAAAGATATTGGTTACTCATATGTAACCCTAGATCTGGAGGGATTCAGGTCTGGTAGTCTAAATGAAATTCTAAGTAAGCTGGGTAAATCAAAGTAACTCGAGGTTTAGGCTCACGGTTACCAGTACTTGGCTTTAAGGAAGGAATCGACTTGGATCCCAACAAGCTGCAGGCGGAAATAGATACTTATATTGCTAGAACTCCTAGGTCCGCAAAACTTCAGAAACAGGCGGAAGCATATCTGCCTGGAGGTAGTTCCCGAGGAACGAGCTATTTTGATCCATACCCACATTTTATTGAGCGGGGGGAGGGACCATACATAGTCGACGTGGATGGGAATAAGTCTTTGGACTTTATGATTAATGCCACTACCCTGATACTAGGTCATGCGGATTCGAGTATTGCCGAAGTTATATCAGATCAAGCCGGAAAGGGAGCGGCCTTCAGTGGCCCTACTAGTGCTCAGATTCGACTAGCGAATATCCTGACCAGTCGAATACCTTCAGTAGACACTATAAGATTTACTAACTCTGGTACGGAAGGAACTATGATGGCTGTTCGCGCAGCTAGGCAATTCACCGGCAGAGAGAAAATTCTGAAGATAGAAGGCGGATATCATGGTTCTCACGACTATGTCTCAGTGAGTGTTTATCCAGCGAAGGATAGCTTAGATCCTGAAGGACCTACGCCCATACCAGAATATTCCACCCAGCCTTCTGCCATAGCGGACGGAGTATTTGTTGTTGCCTACAACGATTCCCCAGCCGCTGAGGTAGTTATAAGGGAAAATGCTGACGAAATAGCGTGCGTGATAATGGAACCTATCATTTCTTCTATAGGATACGTTCCTGCAGATATATCGTTTCTTGAAAAGATGAGAGAGCTTACTGAAGAACTCGATATAGTTCTCATTTTTGATGAAGTCCAAAGTTTCCGTGTTTCTCCAGGTGGGGCACAAGAATTGTTTGGAGTCATACCGGATATGACCACATTGGGAAAGATAATTGGTGGGGGTACCCCGGTTGGAGCATTTGGTGGTAGAAGGGACATAATGTCCGCATTCGACCCAACCGATGGTGGTGCGGATTTGGGACATGCAGGTACCTTCAACGCCAACCCTATAACGATGAGGGCTGGTGAAGTGGTAATGAACGCACTTGCAGAAGATGAATACGAGCGCATGAATGCACTGGGTGAGGTTCTTCGTGAAAAGCTACGTGCTGTATTTGCTGAGATGGATGTTCCTGTCACAGTAACTGGAGTTGCCTCACTTTTTGGTATTCATTTCACAGATGGAAAAGTGGAAAACTACCGAGACGCTATAGATGCAGATAGTCAAATGAAAAAGGCTTTTTTCCTAGGTATGTTAAACGAAGGCGTTTTACTCATGGCTGGAGCGGCAGGTGCTCTTAACGTTTTGAGCACAGAGGACCATGTCGACGAATTGGTGGATTCTGCTAGGAGAGTCATTCAGCGTATTCGCTAGTTAGCAAGAATGGATATTTCTCTAGAAGATATTGCGAAATTCCCTGCGCCAGGTATGGATGTTCCAGGATCCTTCGCTTTCAGTCCTGATGGAAAATATGCATCGTTTTTAAAAACCGCCGACAACGAAGCTAACAGAGCACTCTATGCAATCGATTTGGAAACGGGTCGAGAGCAGTTATTGATTGAAAACCTTCCTACTGCAACATCAGAATCTTTGGAAGAACAACTCAGAAGACAAAGACTTAGGCAGCTGCATCGGGGTATAACTCGTTATTTCTGGACTTCGGAAGGGAAAATAGTTATTCCGGATGCAAATAGTGTATACATTCTGGACAAAATAGGTGACCCTCTCAGGTTACTTGTGGACGGTAATGAATACCCTGCTACGGACCCTAAGGCTTCACCCGATGGTAAAAAATTGGCTTTTGTATTTAATGGTGAAATATGGATTATTCCCATTGGAGGAGGTTCGCCTGTCCAAGTCACTAATGGAAAAATAGAGGGGACAACAAGAGGCCTCGCCGATTACATTGCTCAGGAGGAAATGAGGAGGCCATCGGGGTTTTGGTGGTCAAAGGAAAGCGACTATATCGCATTCACTGAAGTTGACGAAAGACATATTCCTGAGTTTCACATACTTCATTCAGGTAATTCTGATCCCGGCTCAGAATTAATCGAGACACACAGGTACCCATTTTCAGGATCAGAAAATCCGAGAGTCAAATTGGGAGTGACTGATTTCAAAGGAAAGATAACCTGGTTTGATACATCCGGATTCGAGTATATTGCAAGGGTAAACTGGGCCGACGGTCATGTTCTATATGTACAGTGTCAAAACAGAAATCAGACCGAGTTGGATCTTCTGTCCTTTGATATAATCTCTGGCAAGTGTAGAACTATTCTTAAGGAAGAATCTGATGTGTGGATAAACCTTCATGACATGTTGTACACATTGAAAGATGGTAAATTGATTTGGGCTTCAGAACGCACTGGCTACCAGCATATTTATATATATGATCCCAACCTTCAAACCCATTTTGCAGTCACAGAGGGAGACTGGCGGGTGGACTCCATTTCGGCTGTTGATGAATCAAACCAACTGATATATTTCAATGCTACTATTGAGTCTCATCAGGAGAGTCAAACTTATAAAGTTTCTTTCAGCGATGGGCAACCGGAGTTGCTCACATCAGAACCAGGTATTCATTCCTCAACATTTTCAATTAATTCAGGTCGAATGATTGATATTTATCACTCCTTAACACAACCTCCTAAAGTGAGACTATCCAAACTTGAACAAACTGATGGACATATTCAGATACATCAGAATTTTGATTCTCGGGTTGAACGCCTAGATCTTAGGGCTCCTGAATTTTTTAATGTAGAGGCTGAATCAGGGGAAGTACTTTCTGGTGCTATTTATAGGCCGGATGTAACAAAGTTTGGAGATGGACCTTACCCCACGATTCTATATGTCTATGGGGGTCCTCATGCACAGATTGTGACAAACGGTTGGAATATGACGGTTTCAATGAGAGCGCAATATCTTCGTCAGCAAGGATTTCTTGTTTCCGTTCTCGATAACAGAGGGAGTGCCAGACGGGGTTTAGCCTTTGAGTCACATATAAAGAATAATATGGGAACGGTTGAGGTGACAGATCAGACAGATGGTATAAAACATCTCATTGATAGAAAACTTGCCGATCCTGAGAGGATTGGAGTCTATGGATGGAGCTATGGCGGATATATGTCACTAATGTGTCTGGCTAAAGCACCGGAGATTTTTAAAGTTGCGGTTGTGGGTGCCCCTGTAGTCTCCTGGGACGGCTATGATACTCATTACACGGAGAGATATATGGGTACTCCTGTAAAAAACCCGAATGGATACCGTAATTCCAGCGTAATAACATATGTATCGGGTATACGGGGTAAATTGTTGCTGGTTCACGGGTTGGTGGACGAAAATGTACATTTTCGTCACACTGCCCGGTTGATAAATGCTTTGATTTCAGAGGGCAAAGATTATGACTTTGCTATGTTTCCAAATGAACGACATATGCCTAGGAGCGAAGGGGACAGAACTTATATGGAAAGGAAAATCACGAGATTCTTCAAAGAAAATCTTTAGTTATATTCTTTTTTAATAGTATATTTTGACTGACTACAGTCCTTTAAATATTGGACTTCTTCTGTCAACAAAGGCTGACTTTCCTTCATTGAAATCTTGACTATCGAAATTTGTGAATGGGAGATGTGCTTCTTCAGTGGTAAATCCCTCAAGGGATTGGTTGCTTAATACTTTTTGTAGTATTTCTTTGTGTCTTGATTGAGAAAGAGGAGCTAGTGGTACCATCTCAGCTATTAATTTCTTCACTGCCTCATCAAGACTGTCATTGGAAACCGTCTTAGTAATCAACCCCATACGTTCGGCTTCTTTGGCTCCAACTATCCTCCCTGACAAAAGTATGTAAGAAGCGTTACCTTGCCCGACCAGATTTATTAGACGTTTCATTTCTCGATAGCCTACCAGTATTCCAAGCTTTGCTACGGGGATTCCGAATTTGCTGTCTTCTGATGCAATTCTTATATCTGTAGCCATTGATAATTCACATCCGCCACCGACGCAGATTCCTCTGATTTTTGAGATCGTTGGCATGGGTAGGGTCTCAATTTCATCCAAAGCTCCATCAAATGCTTCGGAATATACTTTCGATGAAGCAGAATCATAACGGTGAGAGTCAAAATCCTTGATGTCTGCCCCTGCAGAGAAAGAGCGGGAACCAGCACCGGAAAAAACAACAACCCTGATATCTGGATCTAATTTTATTTGGCTGACTATATCGATCAATTGCAACCACCCATCATAAGCTATAGCGTTATGCTGATCTGGTCGGTTGAAAGTTATATTTGCAACTTTGTTATGAATTTCTAAAAGTATTTCGTCTGCCATATCAGCTCCCAGGTTCAATTTATATTCATCCAGGTATTTTTGGTCGGTTGTCCATGGTGGAAAGATAGATATATTGTACCCATGAGAAATTGTGGATTAGTTACCGGAGCACCGAAACGACCAATGGTTTTGCTAGTAAGTAGATATGATATCTAGCATTCTGAGTTTTTCGGACTTTGGAATTTGTGCAATCCATAATTCAAACTGAATACTAAAGAAATATAAGTTTCATCAGTGGCTGTTAGAAAGAAGTGTAACCGCCGTCGACTGGTATAGATACGCCTGTTACATAATTGGAGGCGGCGCTGGAAAGGAACACGGCCGTACCTGCAAGATCGTCTGGCTCCCCCCATCTATCGTCTGGTATACGCGAGAGTATGTGTTCGTATCGAGTTTTAAAATTGTTTTTTATTCCACTTGTAAGGTCGGTGTGGATCCAGCCTGGGAGTATAGTGTTTGCTTGGATATTGTCTTGTGCCCAGGAGACAGCAAGGGTTTTCGTAAGTTGGACTACGCCGCCTTTACTTGAAGCATATGCGACAGCCCAGTCCAGGCCGAAAATAGAGGTCATAGATCCAATGTTTATGATTTTGCCACCGCCAATGGCCTTCATATGGCTGTGTAATTCTCTAGCACAGAGAAAGGATCCAGTGAGATTAATATCGATGACTTTACTCCAATCGTCTAACTTATATTCATGGGGGAGTTTGCGTATTCCAATGCCAGCATTATTGACGAGTATATCTATCTTTCCAGTGAGTTCTAAACTATTCTTAACCATGCTCTTTATGGATTTTTCATTAGATACATCAACGTGTATGCCTTTAGCCTTGCTTCCGTTTTGCTGTAAAGCTTTTACCGCCTCTTCAGTTTTTGCTTGGTTTCGGGCTGCAACAACTATGCTGGCCCCGGCGTCTGCTAGACCCTTGGCAATTCCGTAACCAATACCCCCGTTACCACCAGTCACTAAAGCAGTTCTACCAGAAAGATCGAATAGAGATGAACCCATTTGAAAAGCTCCCAATATAAATAAAAGTAATTCGAATTGGAATTATACCTTCGGTTTAATAGGGCCGTTAGGTCTTAGCCTATCGAGGAGCTCTAAAGTTTTTGATCCTAACAATTTCCCACCAGATCTATGCTGGGCAAGAATGTCTAATGCCAAGTCGGATAATTCAGGAGAATCCGTTGAATCTTTTGATTCAAACCGACGACACTTTCGAACAAGAACTTTTGTTGGGCGATGTTTTTTTTCCGAACAACTTTGTGCCAAATGACATAAATAAGAATAGCAGACCACAGACTCCTGATGACTTCGAGAAACTTTTCCTCCACCATCAGTAAGTGGCATATCTAAATATTCTGATAATTTGTGACTAACCGATTCGGAGAGTTTATTGTGCTGACGCAATCGTGCCTTCCCACTAAGTTTCTAGCTAGCAAGTCACACCCGTTTCGCAAAACTGCACAGGGAATAGCGAAACTTTAACTCAGGAGAAATTGAAATACCATGGGTTTTAGACAACTAAATACTTGGTTACTTTCTAAAGCGATGGGCGCTTTTATCTGAGGTATCTGTGAACAGTGATCCGTTTTTAAGTTCTTTTACGCCATCTGCCATGGATAACAGGGTGGAATCGTGTGTTGCACACATGATGCTTATTCCCTGACCACTGACCATTTCTTTGAACAGTCCGAAAATATCTTTGGCATTATTGGAGTCAAGCTCCCCAGTTGGCTCATCGGCAAGGATAAGCGGAGGTTCATTTACTACCGCTCTGGCTATTGAAACTCTTTGTTGTTCTCCCCCAGAAAGTTCGTAGGGTCTATGATTAGCTCGGCTCCAAAGACCCACCATCTCTAAAGCATTTCTAGTTTTGATCTGTCTATCGGCCATATTTATCCCACTGATTCGTAAGGGAAGTTCTACATTTTCAAAAGCTGACAAAAGAGGCAGCAGACCAAAAGATTGAAATATGAATCCAATCACGCTTCTCCTGATGTCAGTGAGTTGATTATCAGACATACCAGCGATATCTACCCCTCTAACCAACACTTTCCCTGAGTTAGGTTGGTCTAGACCTGCGAGTAAGTTGAGGAGGGTTGTTTTTCCTGATCCAGATCTACCGACGATCGCCACAAATTCACCTGGATCTATTTGTACTGTGACAGACTGTATGACATTCACAGTCTGAGACCCAACAAGGTAGGACTTTGAAATATTGGTCGCTTCAATCAGTGGAGTCTGGTCGGTATCCATAAATTCTCTGCAGCAACGCTTTGTTATATGATTTTAATCGTTGGTGATGATGATCCCATCAGATGATAATCTTATTTTAGCTCTTTCCTCGATGCTTAGATGATTCAATAGTTCCTTAGGGATTTGTATTCTTCCGCTACCGTCGACCAATACAAACTCTTCCAAATCCTGCTCAGTCTCTGCTATTCCAGAAATGCCGTTGTATTGTGCTTTACGTTGTATTTCAGTGGATGTTTTGCCATCACGTATCAGTACAACTCGACCCACTTTGTAGGCGATGTCAGGATCATGGGTCACTATGAGTATGGTGGTTCCTAATTCCCTGTTTACAATACCGAATAAGTCTAGGATTTCGGAGGCGGTTTGGTCATCCAACTCCCCGGTTGGTTCGTCGGCCAGTAGTAGGTTGGGATTATTTGACAGGGCCACTGCAATAGCAACTCGCTGTTGCTCTCCGCCGGAAAGTTTGTCTGGAGTATGTTTGGACCTGTGAGATAAACCAACCATTTCTAGTAGTTCAGAGCCTCGACGATCTCTGTTTATTTGGGTTTCATCCGTCAACATCATTGGCAAAGTGACATTTTCAAGTGCCGTCAGGTATGGAAAAAGATTTCTGTTAGTTTGTTGCCATATGAACCCAATTTCCGATCGACGGTATTCTTCAACATCTTTGGAATTCATCTGCAATAAATTTCGAGTCCCAACGAATATGTTCCCTGCGGAAGGATGGTCGTATCCTGCGAGTATATTCAGCAGCGTGCTTTTTCCGCTTCCGCTGGCTCCAACAATAGCTACTACTTCGCTATGTCGGACTTTAAGATCAAGACCCCTCAAGGCAACGACTTCAAGATTCGCAACCTTATAAATCTTGAAAATATCTTCACATATGACGTGAAAAGACTTTGAGGTGTCCAAGCTATTTTGCCTCGCAGAGAATCATAAGGTAAGCATATCAAGTTGATCACATTTTCGTTTTTGTTGGATGTGTCAAAAAAATACTCCCTGACAGATCTTTAAGGAGAACTTTTACTAGAATATCTTAGTTTTTTAGGACTACAATCCAATTATCTCGGCTACTTTATCGAGGTGTAAGTCGGAGTCGCCGAAAGCAAGTTCAGCTGCTTTAGCCCTTCTAGAATATAGTTGCATATTGTGTTCTTTTGTAAATCCAATAGCACCATGTGACTGGTGTCCTAATGCACATACTCTTTTGTATGCGTCACTCACCCAGGCTTTGGCCATAGCTACCTCTCGGTCAGCTGGAAGTCCTTCAGACAGCATCCAGGCGGCCTGATAAGTTATGAACTTAGCTCCTTCTACGTCGGTTGCCATGTTTGCGCAGTGGTGTTGTATGGCTTGAAATGTTCCAATCGGTCTGCCGAATTGTGTCCTTTGCTTTGCATATTCCACGGTCATGTCAAGAACGGATTGGCCTCCACCAGACATCTCTGCGCACTTACCTATGGCTCCCCATTTGAGAACTTTCTCAATGGTTTGCCAACCACGATTTTTCTCGCCTAAAAGGGATGATGCTGGGAGTTCTACGTTATCGAAAGTCACTTCTGATTGTCTGTCGGATGCGATCGTCTTAAGAAGGGTTTGGTTGACTCCATTGGATTGGGATGGAAGGATGAATAGACTTATGTCATCTTCGCCATCTCCAGTCCTTGCGACCACAACGATATAGTCAGAAATGTGGGCATTGGGCACAAATAATTTCGTTCCATTGAGGGCATATTTACCTCCAGTCTCAGTAGCAGTCAACTCGATGCCCTCAGGATCCCAGCGTCCGCTGGGCTCGTTCAGCGCCAAGGTAACAATTATTTGTCCTTCTGCTATACGAGGTAAATATTCCTGTTTTTGCTCCTCTGTCCCAGAGTCCATAATAGACATTCCGCCAAGAACAACGTTAGAGAAATAGGGTCCAGGCAACATAAAGCGTCCCATCTCTTCCAATAGAATGGTCAGATCTTGGAATTCTAGTTCGACTCCCCCATATTTCTCAGGGATAATTAGACCTAGCCAGCCTTGTTCAGCTAGTTTTTGCCACATTTCTGTTGTGTATCCATTCTCGTCCTCTTCCATCTCTCTCACATAAGTATCAGGGCACTCAGCTTCCAGGAATTCCTGTGCGGAGTTCTTTAGCATCTGTTGAGCTTCATTCAGTCCTAGATCCATGTCATTTACTTCCCTTTTGGTTCGTTAAAATCAAACGCTATGTGCGTCAAAAACACTTTAGCCCCTTGGGAGCCCAAGGCCTCTTTGGGCCACCACGTTTCTCTGTATTTCTGAAGTTCCGGCTGCAACCATTCCCCCGAACGATCTCAGCCAAGCATTTTCTATACGGCCTTGTAAGGGAGCCCATTTTGAGCCTGGGTCTAACTGTCCATGTAGTCCCATCATCTTAACTCCCAAGCCATAAAGGCGATTCATCATTTCGGTTCCGTATACCTTGGTTATAGAGGCTTCCATGTTGGGTATTTGACCCTGACTTTGCATCCATGCCACGTTGTAGCACATCAATCTGGCAGTCTCTATTTGAACTGCCAGGTCTGCTAGCTCTCTTCGTATTACAGGATCATTAGCTAGTGGAGTTCCGTTCTTTTGGTTCTTCTTTGCGAATTCAACTAGATCTTCAAGTATTCTCTTGGCTCTAGCTGGTCTATCAACACCCGAGCGCTCAAAGTCCAGGAGGGCGGCTCCTACATACCAACCTCGGTTAAGCTCTCCCACTAGGTTCTTTTTAGGAACCCTGACATTATCAAATGTGACCAGACCTCGATAAGCCTCCCACATCATAGGTATACGCTCCACCGTGACTCCGTCTGTTTCTAACTCTGAAAGTACGAAACTGATACCTCGATGCTTGGGAGCATCGGGATCCGTGCGAACCAACATAAACATCCAGTCAGAACCTGCATGGGCAGAGTTCCAGATTTTCGATCCGCTTACTACAAAGTCATCTCCATCTTCGACAGCTCTCGTTTGCAAAGATGCCAAGTCCGAACCTGAATCTGGTTCAGAATAGCCTTGGGACCAGTTGATTTCAGCATTGGCAATTTTGGGCAAAAATTGCTCCTTCTGCTCATCCGTCCCGTACAACATGAGTATAGGGCCCACCATTCTCACTCCCGCATCTCCAGCTGGAATTCCCCGATATGCCATTTCTTCATTGAAAACTACTTGCCTCATGTGTGTTGCTGACTGGCCACCATATTCGGTGGGCCATGCCATGGTTAGCCATCCTTGTTCTCCGAGTTTCTTTTTGAATTCCATCACCTTGATGGAATCAACTTCATCCTCTGCATCGAGATCTTCCTCGCGCCAGTTCCAAGGAAGCTCTTTGTCTATGAATTGTCTGACTTCTGATCTGAATTCTTCTTCGACGGTGTCGAACTTAAAATCCATTTTTCCCCCCTGTGTGATTTACAGTTATCCTCTTGGTAGGCCTAATCCTCTTGTTGCAATGATATTTCGCTGTATCTCGGATGTGCCTGCCTGGATCGTTTGTGATACATCGGTCAAATACATGTGTTCGATTTTACCTTGCAGTGGTACGTGCTTTGATCCCGGTTCCAACTGGCCGTGCATTCCCAGCATGTGCATTCCTGTTTCACTAACATGTTGTTGAAGTTCTGTTCCAAGAACTTTACCCATTGAGGCTTCTTTATTTGGGACTAGCCCCTGTCCTTGCATCCAAGCTATGTTATAAGAGATGAGTTTGCTTACTTCCACCTCGATAGCCAGGTCGGATAACCTATTTCTAGTGATTGGATCATTTGAAAGCAACGCCCCATTTTTATAGTTGGACTTAGCGAAATCTACTAGTTCTTCCAGAGTCCGTTTTGCGCTTGCTGAGTAATCAACACCTGATCTTTCAAAATCTAGTAGAGTTGCTCCTACATACCAACCTCTGTTTTGTTCTCCAACCAAATTTCTTTTCGGAATTCTAACGTCCTCGAACGTAACCATATTGAAGCTATGGTCCCCAGCCATGTTTATGATTGGATTTACGGTGATACCAGGAGTGTTCATGTCACACAGTAAAAAGCTGATACCTCTATGTTTAGGAGCGTCAGGGTCTGTTCTTGTTAGCACCATGATGTGATCGGCTCTATGAGCTCCTGACGTCCAGACTTTTGTGCCGTTGACGATGAAGTCATCTCCATCTTCAACAGCTCTCGTTTGTAAAGATGCCAGATCAGATCCCGACTCAGGTTCGGAATATCCTTGACACCACTGAACGTCCCCCTTAGAGACAGGTGGTAAAAATTGTTGCTTCTGCTCCTCGGTTCCATGGATCATCAAAGTTGGTGCCATCATTTTGGTTCCAAATACGTCTCTTCCGGGAGCATTCCTGTAGGACATTTCCTCGGCAAATATAACCTGCATCATATGAGAGGCGCTTTGTCCTCCATACTCCTCGGGCCATGCCATTGTCAGCCATCCTTTGTCGGCAAGCTTTCTTCTCATCACTAGGTTGAATTCCCAGTCAGAGTCAGGATTGCTGTTCTCCCCTGGTTCGTTAGCAAGCTCTGTATTAAGCCAGGTTCTCAATTCTTCTCTGAAGGTTTCTTCACTCTCTGAGAACTTAAAATTCATTTTGGCCCCTTATTTTTAGGTGGTTGGAAGGATGCGCCTAGGTTTATTTACCCTGTCACACTGAGAGGCAGGTTACGGTTCTGACTATGCCTTGGATCGTGTGTATTTTATTAGTGACCAATTCGCCCACCGAAGATAAGTCGGTACAGGAAACTATCGAAATTATGTCATATGGACCTGTCACGGCGTCGACATTCACTACGTCCTCTAATTTGGTCAGAGAGTCAGACACATCGTGAGTTTTACCTACAGCAGTTTCTATCAAAATGTATGCCTTCGTTGACATAAGTTTTTCTCCGTTCCCGGTTAGCCCGGGTTCTAGCTTATATTTGGTAAGACACCTAGGCATTTTATTTTGGGCGTGGATTAGGTGTCAATGAAAGGTCGGTTTGGACTCTTACGATAGCCTCTTTCCTGATTTTATGGTCTACTCATTCTAGCGGTTATAATACCTTCTGTTTCTATATCCTATGCAGATATGAGATTTGGCTCGATGAGGGGCCTTCTATTTCAGGATTCTTTTTTGGGAGAGGGTTATGAATGCGGATCTATTTCGGAGCGCTTGGGGAAATTTTGCTACTGGGGTATCTCTTGTAACCACTACTGAACAGGATGGCTCAGTACATGGCATGACAGCCAATGGCATAGCATCGATTTCTTTGGACCCAATGCTTTCCATGGTTTCGGTTGCCCACAATGCAAATTCCTATTCAATTATAAAAAACACTGGCAGATTTGGGATAAATATATTAACTGATCAGCAAAGAGCTATCGGTGAGTTCTATGCTAAATCAAATAATGAAGGAGAAAATTCTCCAGAAGCCTTTTTTAGATTGACCGAAAATGGCACACCTTTCTTAGAAGGTTCTTTATCGTCAATTGATTGTCGTGTGGTAAGTACCCATGTTGAAGGCGATCACACATTGTTCATTGGGGCAGTAGAATCTATTGAAGTCGGGGATGGGGAGCCACTTCTCTTCTTTCAGGGTAAGTGGAAGACATTCTGATTAAGAATCCTTTTTCATCGTTTCCCATCACCTATTCAGCGTTTTTTTTGGCCGTTTGTAGCTAACGGTGTTGACAACCAAATTTTTGCTGCCTTACTATGATGAGTGCACCCATTTGTGAGACGCTTTGTGGCGTTGGGTTTTATGGGGATTCTAAATGGTAATTTCAAAGGCGTAATACATAAAGAAACAGGAGGTTCTGATTCATGACTACGAAAGTAGCTTTTAAGCCACTGGGTAATCGTGTAGTAATTGAGCCCTTAGAAGGGGAAGAGCAGGTCAGTGCTGGGGGAATTTATATCCCAGATACAGCCAAAGAGAAACCCCAGGAAGGCACGATAGTAGCGGCAGGTCCGGGTAGGATGACCGACGATGGCAACAGAGTTCCCATGGAACTGGAAGTCGGCGATACAGTTGTTTACTCAAAGTATGCTGGGACTGAGTACAAAGAAGGCGACATTGAGTACTTGGTGCTCAGAGAAGACGATATTCTTTTTAAGAAGTAAAACCATTATTTTTGATTTTTTGACAAGGTATTATTAGGAGGAAGTAATGGCTAAACAGCTTACTTTCAGTGAAGACGCTAGGGCCGCTATGAAGCGGGGTATTGACACAATGGCCGACACGGTTGGCGTGACTCTTGGCCCAAGAGGTAGGAACGTAGTTTTGGATAAGAAATTCGGGCCTCCTCAGGTTTGCAGCGATGGGGTCACCATTGCGAAAGAGATAGAGCTTGAGGATCCTTTTGAGAATATGGGAGCACAACTTCTTAAAGAGGCTGCTAGCAAGACGAATGATGTGGCTGGTGACGGAACAACTACTGCCACGGTTCTTGCCCAAGCCATTATTCATGAAGGCTTTAAAAATATAGCTGCTGGCGCTAATCCTATGGCAATAAAGCGAGGTATCGACAAAGCTGTCAATACTTTGCGATCGGCTGTACAGGATATGTCTACCCCCGTGGAGGGTAGAGTCCAGATTGGTCAAATTGCCTCTTTATCCGCTCATGATGATGAAATGGGTAATCTTATCGCTGACGTTATGGAAAAAGTTGGCAAGGATGGAGTGATAACGGTTGAGGAATCTAAGGGCCTTGATTACGAACAAGAGTTTGTCGAGGGCATGCAGATAGACCGTGGATATATATCCCCCTATTTCATCACGGACCAGGACAGGATGGAAACTTCAATCGAAGATCCCTATATTTTAATTACGGACAAGAAAGTATCTGCTGTATCAGATCTTCTCCCAGCTCTGGAGAAAATACTTCAGATAGCGAAGAACGTTGTGGTAATTGCTGAGGATGTAGAGGGAGAAGCCCTTGCGACTCTAGTGGTCAACAAACTTCGTGGAACACTTAGTGTGTTGGCAGTGAAGGCCCCAGGATTTGGTGATCGAAGGAAAGCTATGTTGGAAGACATGGCAATACTAACTGGTGGGATTGTCATCAGTGAAGAGGTTGGTAGAAAACTGGACTCCGTTACGGTCGAGGACCTCGGCAGGGCTCGCAGAGTTGTTTCAAGTAAAGAAGAGACAACATTTGTTGAGGGTCATGGTGATGAGAGCCAAATTTCTGGAAGGATAAATCAGATAAGAGCTCAGATAGAGGAGACAACATCTGACTTCGATAGGGAGAAGCTTCAGGAAAGGTTAGCAAAATTGTCTGGAGGGGTTGCCATTATCAAGGTGGGAGCCGCCACGGAAGTTGAGCTTAAGGAAAAGAAGAATAGGGTTGAAGACGCTCTCTCCGCAACGCGAGCTGCTGTGGAAGAGGGAATAGTACCGGGTGGAGGACTTGCATTGATCAGAGCCGGAGAGGCTCTTGAGGGAGTATCTCTGAATGGCGATGAGCAGACAGGAGTAAACATACTTAAAGCAGCTCTTGTGAAGCCACTTATGTTGATCTCACAGAATACGGGTGTATCTGGAGAAGTGATTCTTGATGGGACACTCAAAGGTGAGGGCGATTACGGATATGATGCTGAAACAGGGCAATACGGTAATCTGCTAGAGATAGGAATTATGGATCCGGCTAAAGTGACCAGAGCTGCTATTGAAAATGCTTCCAGCGTTGCAGCGATGGTACTTACCACGGAGTCACTGATTAGTGATATTCCACAACCCGAGGCAGCGGCTCCCGCTATGCCTCCAATGGATTACTAAACTCAGCACTCTGAGGTAACCTGAAACTGAAGGGTCCCGTACCAGTAGGTACGGGACCCTTTTTTTATACCAGTTCAGTTTTGATTTGGTAGGATTATTTCTGCAATGCGGTTTGGTTGAAACTGCCATTGGTGAATCTTTATTGATCCAAAAGATCTAATTATTTACTGCTCTGCTACCTTGCGCGATAGCCGATACTCACCTCTATAATCAGGTCATCCCTTTTTTTTTGGACTGGGCTGTCCAAGTAATAGGGGGAAATTACCTTTCGGGCAGGGAACTTTTGGTAAGTCATCTTCACGTACACACTGAATACAGTATGTTGGACGGTCTTGCTCGTCTTGATCCGTTGATTAAACGAGCTTCTGAATTAGGGATGAAAAGCTTGGCGATAACCGACCATGGTGGTTTATACGGTGCAATAGACTTCTACAGAGCAGCTAAAGATTCGGGAGTTAAACCGATTATAGGTTGTGAAATGTATGTCACTACAAAAAGTAGGTATGACAAGGATCCATCGGATCCAATTCATCATCTGACTGTACTAGCGAAAAACATAGAAGGCTATAAAAATCTTGTAAAGCTTGTGACAACGTCACATTTGGAAGGTTACTATAAAAAACCTCGAGTGGATCATGAATTATTAGAGAAATATAGTGGAGGGCTTGCTGTACTTTCTGGTTGTCCCAGCGGCGAGGTTCCTTCACTGATCACGGACGGTAGAATCGACGAGGCTATCAATAGAGCAAATTGGTATCGTGAAGTATTTGGATCCTATTTCCTGGAGGTGATGGAGCATGGTAATGTCCCTGAACTCCCTGCAATCAACAAAGGATTACTCCATATCAACAAAGAATTGAATATTCCTTTGGTAGCTACCAACGATTCTCATTATGTACTTGAGGAGCATGCGCTAGATCATGAAATTCTACTTTGTATCCAGACGAATACAAATATGGAAGACCCTAAGAGGATGCAATTTGGAGAATCCTCATATCATCTAAGGTCTCACGATCAGATGATCGCTGCGTTTTCTGAGATCCCTGAAGCAGTTACCAATACGGATATGGTTGCAGAAATGTGCAATTTGCAACTTGATTTCACCCAAGCACGTCTTCCTGAATTTCCTGTTCCTGATTCCTTATCTTCGGATGAATATCTCAGGAATATATGCATTGATGGATTTCACCGGTTACTGCCCGGCGCCCCGGAGGAATATAAGCAAAGACTCGATTATGAGCTGGAGGTAATTAAACAGACCCGGTTTCCAGATTATTTTCTGGTTGTTTGGGATATTGCAAAATTTGTTAGAAAGAACGATATATTTTTCACTGTAAGAGGTAGTGCGGCAGCGAGTCTAGTGTTGTACTGCCTAGGAGTTACCGATGTAGATCCTATGCCGTTCAATCTGGTATTTGAAAGATTTCTTAACTTGGAAAGAAAAGAAATGCCAGATATTGATATGGATTTTCAAGACGATAGGAGACAGGAAGTTATTAACTACTGTTCTTCCCGGTATGGGCGGGAGCATGTTGCCCACATAATCACTTTTGGAACTTTCGGTGCCAGACAATCAGTAAGGGATGCTGGAAGGGCACTAGGCATGACGCTAGCTAGCGTGGATCGAGTGGCTAGAATGATTCCTGAGAAATTAAACATAGACATTGATACTTCACTGGTGGAAAGTGAAGAACTGAAAGTTTTATATGAGTCTCATAATGAGACAAAGCTTTTGATTGAAACCGCTAAACAACTTGAAGGTGTGACACGTCATAAAAGTGTACATGCGGCTGGTGTCGTCATATCTAAAGAACCATTAGACACTGTTGTACCTTTAGAGTTCACCTCCAGAGGGGATGCGGTTGGCGCGGTTATGACTCAATATGCAATGGACCCAGTGGCAGCCTTGGGCTTGCTTAAAATGGACTTTTTGGGTCTAACTAATTTATCAGTTTTGGCAAATGCGTTGGTTATGGTAGAGGAAAACCATGGGCTTAGCATTAGGTTACAAGAAATTCCGCTTGAGGACCAAAACACTTTTGACCTCTTATCAAGAGGAGAAACAATAGGAGTTTTTCAACTTGAGAGTGCCGGTATGGTCAGATATATAAAGGAGTTGAAACCAAACTCCATTAATGATGTTGCTGCGATGATAGCCCTGTATCGCCCAGGACCCATGGACCATATCACTACTTTCATAGATGCTAAGCATGGTAGACGAGAGGTGAGATATATACACCCAGCCCTCAAGGATATTCTTGAAGAGACCTATGGAGTGATTGTCTATCAAGATCAAGTGCTTCATATTGCAAGAGAATTTGCAGGATACACTCTTGGCGAGGCAGATATAGTTAGAAAGGCGATGGGCAAAAAAGTGCCGGAGATAATGGCGGAAGAAAGAGATAAATTTGTTCAAGGCGCTCAGGCACAGGGGTATACCGAAGAACTGGCTGATTCCGTTTTTATGCTGGTGGAGCCTTTCGCGGGATATGCTTTTAACAAGGCACACAGCGTCAGTTATGGTTTAGTGTCCTACTGGACAGCTTACTTGAAAGCCAATTTCCCCGCCGAGTATATGGCCGCTTTTATGAATTCATATATTGGGAAAAAAGACAGGTTGATTTCGGCGATAGCTGACTGCAGGCGTATGGGAATCCCTGTATTCCCTCCAAGCGTTAATTCGAGTTTTCAAAAATTCACAATAGAAAAGACGATAGAAGGTGTTGCGGGTATCAGATTTGGGCTGGCGGCTATTAAAAACGTTGGTTCTGACGCCTTAGGGCCTCTGATAGAGGCGAGATCAGAACATGGTAAGTTCGAGACACTTGAAAACTTCTGTAAAGACGGAGATATTGGCTCATTGAACCGTAAGTCGATAGAGTGTCTGATCATGGCAGGCTGTTTGGACGACTTTGGCGATAGAGGTGGACTTCTAGAGGTTGCGGAAAAAATTAATGCCCTGGCACAACAGGAGAAGACACTTCGTGATTCTAGCCAATCGACCATGTTTGACATGCTAGGAGAAGTAGACGGGGTGTCATTGGCTGCAATTGATGTTCCACTTTCATCGACGAGTGATCATGAAAAAAGGATGTGGGAAGTGGAACTCATGGGTATGAGTCTTTCATCTTCAGGTCATTTAGCAAATGTGATGTCAAAGATGAATAACGATGTCCAGATAATGTTAAGCCAGATAGAAAGTAATGGCAGAAGAGGTAGGTCAACAATAGGTGGTCAAGTGTCTACCGTCGTCGATAGGTTTACTAGGGACAATAAGCCATTTAAAGTCATCACATTGGAGATGTTGGATGGTAGTTTAGAGGCCGTTGTTTGGGAGGATGCCCTGAAAAAAAACCCGGACATATGGGACCCTGGGAAAATAGTGACAGTTACTGGAACAATCAGAGAGCGGGATGGCGATATAACAATTAGTGTACAGGAAGGTAGTGAAGTAGATTTAGATCAAGTGTTAAATTCTGAAAATATCAGAACAAGCGAAGAAGAAAAACAAATGCAGAAGCCTTATGAGACGCCTGTTAAGGGTATGACAAATGGGTCAATATCCAATGGGAAAGAAAATAATTCCGGGAATGGATCTTCAGTACACCCTAACGGTTTAGGCAAGGAGAATGGCATTTCAGAGACCACTAATAAGAAGAAATTGGTTTTATTCATTAAGGAGACTGAGCACCCTCAACATGACAAAATGCTTCTGGATGACGTGAAACGTCTTTTATTAGGATCTGCAGGTTCAGACGATGTTGGTCTGGAAATAGAATCGCGAGGCTCTTTGGTTGTCATGGATTGGAAGCCAGTTAAGGTGGATGCATCAGAAGAACTCCAGGAAAACTTGAGAAATACTCTAGGTGATTACGGGGATGTATCAGTACAGAGCTTGATGTTTTAGATCGAGTGTTTTTCCATATTTAATAGTCTTGATTTCAGATCGAGTTGAACCGCTTCACTTCCAAACCCTGTTAGGTGGCCGTTGCTACCTATTACTCGATGACATGGAATTATTATTGGCGTTTTGTTTCGGGCCATTGCCTGGCCAGCTGCCCTACTTGCCTTTGAATTTCCAGACTTATTAGCGAGCCATGCATAAGTGCGTGTCTCCCCGTAGGGGACTTTCCTACATTCCTCCAATGCTTTCCTAAAGAATGGAGGCGTGAAATCAAGATCTATAACGACCTCGTTGAAATCGACTATGTTCCCACCGAAATATTGGAATACCTTCTCCTTTAACTGCGTGAAGGAATCATCATTACGATTTGAATACTCTGACCAAGATACGGCTAATTCTGTGCATTTTTCAATCGAATCAGTGGGTAGGGAAGTTCTACTCAGGCCACGAGGAGTCTTTTCCATGGCCATCCAGCCATAGGATGTTTCAAAGATCGTATATTCGATATTCAACTTGTCGGCATCACTTGTGATGTGCCTTTCACAGCGACTCCTGATTGAAAGACTTCCACAACGTTTCTTAGTGTTTTTATGTCTAATGAAGGGTTTCCATTCACAACTAGAATGTCGGCTTT
This sequence comes from uncultured Chloroflexota bacterium, assembly GCA_913048525.1. Classification (GTDB taxonomy): domain Bacteria; phylum Chloroflexota; class Dehalococcoidia; order Lucifugimonadales; family UBA826. The sequence goes on along the minus strand of CAJWWP010000006.1, from coordinate 2,262 downwards.
CTTGCCAGGCTCTAATGTCCCAATTTGGTCATCTATCCAACAAGAACGAGCTGAATTACTTGTTGCAGAAACGATAGCTTCCATAGGTGATAAACCTACATCAACATGAGCCAAGATTTCGTCCTGTAAACTCGTCCCACCCAATTGATAATGCATCCAAGACGCGTCTGTTCCTGCTGCAAGTTGGACGCCCGCAGACAAAATCTTTTCAAAAAACTTCAACTTTTCCTCCCATGAATATTTGAAGTCTTCTATTTCTATTTCCTCATCTTTGGTTAATGGTTCCAGCTTTCGTTTATCTTCGAGTTTCCAGATTCTTTCACGACCCTGATGTAGTGTTGGGTTTAGGAAGATCTCCTTTTCTGCCATGCGTTCCCCAATTTCCTCCCTATATATAAGATGGCCATCAGGCTCAATGTGATAACCGTGGATTATTGTGTCCACATCTCCATCTAAAGCATTCAAAATACCTTGGCTGTTAGTACAATGAGCCGCTACATGGACCCCAAACTTATGAGCTTCGTCTGTTATTGCAGATATTTCATCAACATTAAAGGATGGTCTGCCTGGTATTGAAGTTCTTGTACTTCCCCCAGTTGCTGTTATTTTTATAAGGTCGGCACCTTCACTCAGGAGTTGTCTTACCGCGGCTCTTGCCTCTGTGGCGCCAGTGACAGAGGTCCCAAAATAGCTTAAATGGCCCCCGATTATCGTGATAGGCCTTCCGGATAAAAGGAGCCTGGGGGTTTTCACGAGGCCCATTTCGGCAGACTTACGAAGCATAAAGGTGGTCTTGTTCTTAGCTCCCAGATCTCGGACCGTTGTAACCCCTGATTGCAGATGTCGATTTGCGTTCTGTGACCCTTGTAAAGTCAGGACTTCATCTGGAAGGGTAGCCAGTTCATCCCCTGACCTGCCGTCTCCTATTCCTGTGAGGTGCACGTGGCAATCTATTAGCCCAGGGAGAATCGTTTGGTTCGGGTAATTTATAGTGGTTACATTCGCATGTTCGGGGATCGAAATACTGTCCCTATGACCAATTGCTTTAATCTCTTCATCTTTTACAAGAATGGCTCCATTTTCTACTGGGGAGTTGCCAGTTCCATCTATCAAAATGGCCCCTGTGAGAAGTGTGAAATCGGTACTTGAAGGATTCACTGGATATCTCCTGTCACCAGAAATTTGTTCGACATATCAGTGTTTGCCTCCGCTGGTATCGATCGTAACACCAGTGACGTAGTTTGCATCTTCAGAGGCTAAAAAAGCTATTACCTTTGCTTGGTCTTCGGGTTGAGATAGGCGTCCCAAGGGTATCTGGTCAATTATAATTTGGCGTTGCTCTTCTGATCTCTGTGCCCATCTAGGCTGGATTCTCTCGCTTAAAGTCATACCTGGGGCTATAGCATTGCAAGTTACACCGTAAGGTCCGGATTCCTTTGCTACTTTCTTAGTAAAGGCCATAATTCCTGCCTTTGCGGCTACATAGGCGCTGCTGGGTTCGCCAAGACTATGAGCTGCATCAGAAGATATGTTTACTATTTTTCCATTCCCTTGCCGTTTCATATGTTTGACAACTTCATGGGTACATAGAAAAGTTCCTCTAAGATTAAAGTCGAGGACTTTATTCCAATCATCAAATTCGAGGTTATCAACGGATGCTGAACTATTTTTAATGACTGTACTTCCACCCACTGCATTTACAAGAATGTCGATTTTTCCCAAGTCTGCTATTAGTGAGTCCACTAAATTTTTAACTGGTTCTTCTTCAAGAACATTGACTTCTTTAGTAGTAATAGTGCCACCTTCTGCTTTAATGCTTTTGGATAAATTCGATAAAGAGTCCGGATTCAGGTCGGCTGCTACTAAGTGAGCGCCTTCCCTTGCTAGTATTTCTGCAGTGGCTTTTCCTATACCGCTGGCAGAGGCCGTCACAAGGGCTACTTTATTTTGAAATCGCATGAGGGACCTTCCTTCAATGTAGTGTTGCGTGGACCAGATTAGTCGGATTATAGGGGATGGTACGAACTAATACGTAAATCTAGCATTAATGGCACGATACCAGCAGATGATCGCCCATCCTGTTATTGATGTGGAGGATAGGCACGAAAATGGTGGTGGGCGATGAGGGACTCGAACCCCCGACCCCTTGCGTGTAAAGCAAGTGCTCTAACCAGCTGAGCTAATCGCCCTGAAAAAGTGCGCTTGGTGGGACTCGAACCCACGGCCTCAGCCTCCGCAGGGCTGCGCTCTATCCAACTGAGC
>CAJWWP010000005.1:0-70460 GCA_913048525.1 uncultured Chloroflexota bacterium | reverse complement strand
CTCCGGAACGAAAAAAACTCTTCGGGATTTCTAGATCCAATAATCTCAATTAGCTCATCTCGGGAGAACGTATCTTTGAAAAAGTCTCTCTCCAAGAGTTCGAAGCCGGCTTGTGAGAGCTCCGCCCTCACTTTCTTGCATGTACTTCAACGTCCCCACGTGTAGTAAGCGATTTTTTCAACTTCCATCATTCTGCAACCCTAATCATATTCCCAACCCCAGCCACAACATCCAAATCCTTTATGTCCTTAAGAGCCAATTGAACCGATCTTTCAGTCGCTCTATGAGTCATTATAACCAGTTCAGCAGTACCCTGTTTTGGATCAAACCCTTTCTGTATAAAAGAAGAAATACTTATCCTATTATCTGCAAGCGCAGACCCAATTTGTGCCAAAACACCAGGTTCGTCTTTAGCTTCTAATCGAAAATAGTACTTAGTCTGGAGATCAGAAATAGATTGCACCTTTATTGACTCAGACAATCTCACAGGATCTAGATACGCAGCGTTGCCAGCAATATTCCGACCAATATTTATAATATCGGCCACAATAGCACTTGAAGTAGGCATCGACCCGGCGCCTGGGCCGTGGAAGAGTACCCGTCCGGTAAGATCCGTCTCAATTTCTATGGCGTTCAAAACCCCATCCACTTTGGCAAGCATCTGATCTTTTTCTATTAAAGCCGGATGAACTCTCGCTTGAACCTCACCATTGGTTCGTGAAGATATAGCTAACAACTTTATCGCATACCCTAGTTCGTCAGCATATTGGAAATCTTTGCTATTTAACTTAGTGATCCCTTCGCAGAAAACATCAGAATCTTTTACCTGAGCACGAAATCCAAGTGTAGACAAGATAGCAAGTTTGTATGCGGCATCAATTCCCTCTACATCATTTGTAGGGTCTGGTTCTGCGTATCCAAGGTCTTGAGCATCTTTTAGCACGGTGTCGTAGTCAATCTGTTCCAAAGACATCCTTGTGAGGATGTAATTAGTCGTACCGTTGATAATCGCCTTGATACTAATAACCTCGTTTGCCACCAGGTCCCGCATCAGCGGCGATACCACGGGAGTGCCTCCCGCAACACTAGCCTCGAATAGTACCCTAACACCCTTTTCCCGAGCGGCTGCAAATATATCTGGCCCATGCTTTGCCATAACTTCTTTGTTGGCTGTAACAACATGTTTCCCAGATTCAAGAGCTGACAATATGAATTCAAGGGCAGGATGTTCCCCACCCATAACTTCCACCACAATATCTACGTCACTTCTTTCAAGTATTTCATCAAAGTTATCTGAAAATAAATTCTTTGAAATATCAAACGATCGTGGTTTAGACTTGTCTCTGACCAATACTAATTTAAGATCAACATCTGCCCCAATCTGACTCGAAAGCGAGTCAGATTTTTGGGAAAGAGCTCTGGCCACGCCAGATCCGACCACTCCCATCCCTAATATGGCTATCCCGACGGACTTAGTCACGGTATATCTTAAAAACCACCCAAAATTTGTTGGAAGGGATCCGGAGTAGGTTCTGGAGTATCGATACTTATCTTCATCTGCTCAAATATCCAGTCGTATATATCTGAGTTAAACACTGCATATACATCATGAGCCTTCCGCTGTTTATTGACCCATTCGACAAGTGCTTTATTCTTGAGCTCATCTCTGACGCTTGGGGATAATTCCTTTCCTTTCTGCTTATCACTGATCATGAAGAAATAAATTTGATTCTTATTATCCACATTAGGAACAGGGTCGCTTATTTCACCAGGTTCTAAGTCAAAGAAGGAATATTCATAGTCAGGGATCACACCTCTTGCTATCCAACCTATCTCACCACCCCGACGAACAGTTTCAGGAAGATCCTCAGAGAATTCCCTTACTATTTCAAAGTACGCAGCCTGATAACTGGGAGGGTCGTTAGCGCCTCTTATCGCATCATCAAATTTAATGTTCATGATGTCAATTTCACCACTTGTTGACATCACAAGCCGAAATAAATGAACCTGCTCAGCAACGAATGGAACTGCGTCTCCAACCGACGTACGAACCTTCTCCCGAATCATACTCTTTCTTACGAGCTCTCTATGAGTGGGTTCGTCTATTTGTACAATATTTAAATATGCCGAATATCTTTCCTTCGTCTCGCGACTTATTTGGTCTTCATTCTTTCCAAGAGCTTCTTGTTCGCTCGGCCTCATCATGGCATCAACTCTATTGTCAATTTCATCCTCAGACACTGTTATACCCATTGATGGCGCGCTCTGTTTGATAATCTCATTCTCAACTACGGTTTGAAGAGATTCAAAAATGTTGGTGCTGGAATCGATGGATCCGCCTGCAAACTCTGCTCCTCTCTGCTTTATTCTGACCAACTCCACTAAGTCACCACGGGTATATTGCACGTCATTAACCCTAACGACGAGTTCTCTTGGAGGAAGAACAAATGCAATAATATAGCCAACGGCAAAAACCGCCAGTATCAAAAAAATGGCAACACCAACTGATCCCATCGCCAGTCTCTGTCTTCTTCGGAGACGGGGTTGCCTCATAGCCTGATGACGCCTATCCAGATGGTTTGTACTGGATTGGCGACGTTCAGAAACTTTTCTTGTTGGATTAGAATCCGCCAATAAACTAACCGTGAAACCTAAATTTAGCTAACTCTTCGTCATTATGTAAAAAAGGACCCAAAAAAAAGACAACCAACTGTCTGCAGCAACTACTTTAATTTAGCCTAATCCCGATTGCGGGGCCTAAAATTGATAGCAAAAGATCCTTTATGAGAGGATGTAAACGGCAAGAGAGCCAACTCACGCGCTTTTTTCACAGCTCTCGCAAGGCCCCGTTGGTGCCTAGAGCACACCCCTGTTTTTCTCCTTGCTTCTATCATGAAACGGTCTGAAAGAAATCGCTTCAGCCTGTCTGTTTCTTTATAATCAATATCTTCAATTTTATCCACACAAAATTGGCATACTTTTCGCCTCGAAAAAAACTTCGGTCGGGGCCTTCTCTGCTGAGGTCTTGCCGACTGACTCCTATCTGTTGTCATTATTCCCCCCATGGGTGCAATTTATTAGATTGTTTTATTTTTATGTATTAATTGATTATATGTAGGGAACATTCTAGTCGTCAGAGAGACACCAGCCATGCCATAGTTTCGCTCCGACAGATGTGAGACTACAAAACCCTACCAAGGCAAGTCATCAAATTCTTCTCCATCCTGACCCGAAACTTGCGAAGCCTGACCGGACTCTTGGCTTTGGCTTTGGCTTTGGCTGGAATATGTTTCATTCGTACTGTTGGTTGGACCAGAATTTCTACTATCCAAGAACCTCACTTCAGTTGCACGAATATCTAGAGAAGCCCGTGGATCTCCGTCATTGGAAAGATAGGCTCCACTAGTCAAAGTTCCTTCTACGTATACTTTACTCCCACGCTGCAGGTATTGATTGCACGTTTCTCCCAGTCTATTCCACGCGTTTACCCTGAACCACTCTGTCTCCTCCCTAGTCTCCCCATCAGATGTCTTGTAGCGCCTATTAGTAGCAACACTAAACGATGTGACAGCATTTCCGTTTGGGGTGTACCTCATTTCAGGATCAGACCCCAGATTGCCAATCACAAGAATTTTATTCATTGTCATAGCTATTTATCCTTATAAAAAAGAAATTTGCTATCAGAGCCTGGAAACCATATGAAGAAGAACTTCTTCGTTTGCCTGTAATGTCCTGTCCAGCTCGGTCACGGAAGAGGCATCAATCGATAGAAGCGCTCTTACGTAATTACCTTCTTGAAAATTCTTAATCGGATAAGAAAGCCGCCTTATACCCCATGTCTCACTTTCAGTTATTTCGCCGCCCTGATCGGAGACAAATCCCGTAATATTTTCCACGATGACCTCAGCTTCCGCCTCGTTAACAACAGGGGTAAGCGCCATCACTAATTCATAATTTCTCTTACGTTCTGCCAAGGGAAAAAGCTCCTTACGCTTATTATTCACGATTTTTACCACACTTGAGTATAGCATGCGACCAAACCTGCTACCAACGAGAACACGTGGAACCCAAATAAGCGATTATGGACATTGATGTACTTCTACTCCGGTCGACAGCTTGACACAGACATATACACAGCTAAGAATAGGCCGGTCCTCTATTTCACACTGAATAGAATATTATTTCCCAATAAAGAAAGAAGGATAAGAATGTCCATAGTAACTGGAAGCCACTTGATCTCTAAATCTCTGAAAATGGAGGGAGTTGAAAATATCTTCACGCTCGCAGGCGATCACGTCCTTCCAGCTCTTGACGTGATGAGTGATGAAGGATTCCACATTTATGACACAAGGCACGAACAGGCGGCGGTGCATATGGCCGACGCATGGGGCAGATTAACCGGTAAACTAGGTGTCGCCCTGTATACAACCCCTGGATTCGCCAACGCGATCCCCGGCTTGGCAAACGCATTGCATTCTGAAAGTCCTCTACTATCAATAAGTGGATGTGCAGAGCTTGAGGAATTAGGCAGGGGAGCAATGCAAGAGATAGATCAAGTTGGAATGGCTGCGCCTACGACAAAGTACAGCCGAATGGTCACAGATCCAAAAAGAATTCCAGACTTCATTGCAGAAGCTGTGCGTATCGCCTTCGACGGCCGACGAGGCCCAGTGCATTTGACTATTCCTGTCGATGTTCAACAAATGGAAGTGAACGAAGATGACGTAACGTTTTACCGCCCATCCCAGTACAGACCAAAGCAGTCTTCTACCGCATCTACCGCTCAGGTTGAAAAAGCTGTTGAGCTCATGAAACAGGCTGAAAGGCCTCTTATAGTTCTTGGTAGTGCTGGTTCCTACTCAGGTTCTGGCGTTGAATTAGAACACCTTATTGAAACAATTAAGTTCCCGTTAATGTCGGAGGGGGATGCGAGGGGATTAGTAGCAGATACTCACCCGTACAGCAGAGGATTCTTCGACAGCGGTCTCAATAAGGCGGCAAGAAGAATTAGGGAAACAGACCTTCTAATACTAATGGGGCGAAAGCAAGACCTGGTTGTCGGATACGCAATGGCACCGGTAGTTCCTAAAGAAGCAAAAATAATTCAGATAGATCCTGATGGTTCGGTGATAGGAAGAAACAGAGGGGTTGACGTAGGAATAGTCGGTGACATTTCAGAAGTAGCGAGACAATTGGCCGATGAAGCGTCTAAATACGAGTGGTCCCACCTAGAATGGCTCGATGTGCTCAAAAATGACCAAGAGAGTCAAATTCGCGATTTACAAGAAATCGCTTTAGAGGAATCTCCAATGCACGCTGCCTATGTGCACCAGATTGTCGCCAGACACCTTCAAGACGATGACATATTGGTGTTTGATGGCGGTGACTTCTGCCACTTCGGGAGGGCATATTACCAGTCCAATGTTGAAAATTCCTGGTGGTATTTACCCACGCTTGGAATGCTTGGACAGGCTCTTCCGACAGCAATGGCCGCTAAGATTGCATACCCTGACAGAAGAGTAATTATGTTTACTGGGGATGGAGCCTTCGGTTTCAATGGCCTTGAGTACGACACGGCCGTTCGCCACAATATCCCAATTGTCGGAATAATGGGAAATGATTCTGCATGGGGCATTGATCGCCAAATACAACTGGGCGTCTTCGGAAAACCTGTCGCAACCGACCTACTTCCCTCGAGATATGATCAGATTGTTAAAGCCTTAGGGGGACATGGGGAATTGGTTGAACATCCAGCAGAGCTCCCCGATGCACTTGAACGAGCTTTCAAATTAGAACGTCCTGCACTTCTAAACATAAGAATCAAAAATGCAATAAGCCCGCGAGCAGAAGCTGCAGTCAATCGTTGGAAAAGCCACACTCCACAGCCAATGTAGCAGCATGCATCAATAACCTAATCTAGTCAATAGAACTAGGACAGCAGCAGAACAATATGATGTTCTCATAATGTTAGACTGTTTCAAACACACAGACTTGGAGACTCATATGGCATTCAAAGAAAAGCCGAGCGTGTATCTAGTGACCCGCCCCTCCGTAGACTGGGAAAGTGTTGCTATATTTTTTCAAGATGAAGATGTACCACCTATACCAGACACAATAAGAGCCGGTGATGACGAATCTGCTGCTGTCGTAGAGATATCGGCCAGAATGTGCTACATGAGTTACGGTAGAGGGCGACGAGACATAACAGACTTCATCAATAATCTCTTAAGTTCCAAGGACGGAAGTGTATTTGAGCATGTCAACTACGGTTTCGTGATAACGGGAGTATCCAGGAGCTTAACCCACGAACTGGTTCGTCATCGTGCAGGATTTGCCTATAGCCAAAGATCCCAGAGGTACGTGGATGAAACAGAAGGTACTTTTGTGGTACCACCCGCCTTGCTAAAAAATCGGAAGGGAGCCGAAACAGCCCGGGAAATCCTAGACGAGGCTTTGCAAAGTGCTTCTGCCAGCTACAAGAAACTGGTTGAAGCACTTGAAGAATCACTTCCACGTGACCTATTTGAGCTTAACACCGATCGTAGAAAGGCAATCCGACAAGCAGCACGTTCAGTATTACCTAATGCAACAGAAACAAAAATATTTGTAACTGCTAACGTCAGAGCGCTGCGTCATTTTTTTGAGATGAGAGGAGCAGTATACGCAGACTGGGAAATTAGATACCTTGCAATCGAAATGCTAAAAATCATGAGAGAAGAAGCTCCCCTTCTTTTTGGTGATTTTACGATCACTGACCTTCCTGATGGCACCCAAATAGCAGAGCCTCAGTATTCGAAGGTTTAGATGACCAATTTAGTAGATTCTGACTAAAAATAAACGTCACGTCTGACTACGGCATATTTATATATCGATATTTAATATCCATATCGTAATCCAAGATTAATAACAGGAGAGGTTAATAATGAAGTGGGTAAGATATCAATCTGACGGCAAAACCTTTTACGGAATTCTTGAAGAAGATACGGTAAAGGAAGTTTACGGATCCCCTTTTGACTCCTATACGGAATCTGGAACACTTCACAATTACGAATCCATTGAATTATTGCCTCCAGTTATCCCTCCTACGTTTTATGCAGCAGGAATTAACTACGAAAAACATGTCAGAGAGGCTGCGGCATTGCTAGGTACAGAACCCAATATTCCTGATAAAGCAGATATCGGATACAGAGCTCCAAACGCTTTAATCGCCCACGGGCAACCGATCATAGTCCCAAAAGACGCCACTGAAAAAGTGCAATACGAAGCAGAATTAGTCGTTGTTATAGGTAAAGAAGCAAAGAACATTAGTGAATCAAATGCTCTGGATTGCGTGCTTGGGTACAGTGTTGGCAACGATGTAAGCGAACGAACATGGCAGGCTTCGGACAGAACAATGTGGCGTGCAAAAAACAGCGATACCTTCAAACCAATGGGCCCATGGATCGAAACAGACGCTAGTCTGGAAGACATGATCACAACTGTTAGGTTAAACAACCGAGAAGTTATTAAATTTGCAACGAACGATATGATCTTTGGGGTACAAAAATATATCTCTGAAATAACGAAATATATAACTCTTTATCCCGGAGATGTCGTTTGGATGGGAACCGATGGATCATCGGAAAACATGAAAGCTGGCGACATATGTGAGATTGAGATAAGTGGAGTGGGAACACTTAGAAACCCGATAGCTTCTGAATAACATTTTCCATGTAACAACAGTGGGAGTTTGATATGGCCAAAATAGAATCTGTGTTAGGACCAATGGATACCTCAGATTTGGGATTTACGTTGTCACACGAACATGTGGTTGTCAGTTCGGCCGGAATACCACAGATATATCCTGAATTCATCCGACGTGAAGAATCCATTCAAGAAGGTATCAGAGCATTATCCGAAGCAAAAAAGGAAGGTCTAAACTCAATAATAGATGTTTCCACGCTCGATTTAGGAAGAGATATCAAATTAATCGAACAGGTTTCTCGAGAGTCTGGGATAAACATAATTTGTGCCACTGGCACCTGGCGGGACATACCAAGAGCCTTTTGGAACGCCACTTCAGATAGCATTGCCTCACTTTACCAACGTGAAATTATAGAAGGTATTGAAGGGACTGGAATAAAAGCAGGCATTATAAAAGTAGCCAATGATGCTGGAGGAGTAACCAGAGAAGGTGAAATCATTCTAAGAGCCGCCGCCCGGGCTCAAAAATCAACTAACGTACCTATTTCAACCCACACATGGGCACCTGACAGGGTGGGTGAGCAACAAGTTCGAATATTTGAGGATGAGGGAGTGGATCTCAATCGTGTCTACATTGGTCATAGTAATGACACGACCGACACTTTCTATTTGGAATCTCTACTCGATAAAGGTGTTTGGATAGGGTTAGACAGATATCCAGGGGGAAGATCACCCGGCACCCCAGATTGGGAAGAACGAACCCAAACAGCGATGAAACTCGTTTCTGATGGTTACGGAAAACGTATTATGCTGGGACACGACTGGTCGGTAACCCTAAGTATTGACTCTAAAGAGGGTCAAGTCAGCAGAAAGCTCTCCAATCCAGATGGGTATTTGTTCATTACAAGGAAAGTCCTTCCACGTCTTAAAGAACTGGGAGCATCACAGGAACAAATAGATGACATTATGGTAAATAATCCGAGAAGGTTTTTTGAAGGAAAGAAATAAATCTTCGTGAATAAAGTCGGAGCTCCGGGAGACCCGGAGCCCCTGTATGTGGAGGCGTTCCAAGGAACACCTACCTGGTCCGCCTCCTACTACTACTATCCAATGTTACCTACCTCCTTTTAAGAGACCCTCTGTTAGCTTTCTTCCTCCCTTGGGACTTACAGCCCCGCACTGTCTCTCAACACACATTATAACCAATCTCCGAACAGAGGCAGATAGCAAAATTGATACAGTTATAGCTATATTTCATATACTAGTCATATTGAGTTACAAGGATCATCCAATGATAGAAAATTTATCAGGAATAATTGTGTGGACTGACAACCTAGAACGCCTAAAAAAATTTTACGAACAAACCTTTGGGTTGACTCCTCATTCAGTCAGAGAAAATTTCATCGCATATAAATGGAACGCTGGTAAAGCAGAAATACGATTCAGCATTGGTCTTCACTCAAGAGTTAATGGACGTTCAAAAGACCCTTTTCGAGCGATGATAAATTTTGATGTAACCGACATTAATGAAATTAGTTCCAGATTGAAGGCTCATGGAACGAAGTTCATTAGGGAACCTGAATTAGAACACTGGGGAGGATTGGTAGCCACATTTGAGGACCCAGACGGCAACATTATCCAAATGCTTCAACAACCTATAAGTCGTAAAGCCTCTTAAATATCTTCTTCAAAGCCGCGCTTTCTCAAATTAACCGCATCTTTTAGGTAGACATTATTAATTTCTTTGGCGGATCTATCTGAGTTGATGTGGACCATAACTCTAATACATCTCTCTTGGGCATCAGCTATAAACATCTCATGCGAACACATCAAAGCAACATCCACCCATCCAATCTTTCTGGCGGCAACTGCAGGGAACTGTGCATTCAAGTCCTTGGTCGTGGTAAAAAACGCACTTATAACATCTTCCAATTCAAAGCTGTTTTCCTCAACTAAGGAGTCCAACATTTCACGAGTAGCATCCACAATAGCATCTTTAGTATTCTCGTCTGCAGTGGTGGCTCCCCTTATAGCCCTAACCTTGCTCATCTTTAAAACTCCTAACAACTTTTGACTCAGAATAATACAAATTTATCCTTGCCTTGTAAGACCTCTAACAAATTGGGAGGCCGTCTCCACCTCTTTGCCAAAATCTGCTCCACTTACAGCATCTAAAAACGCACTACCCACGACTGCTCCATTAGCAAATTGGCCAATCCTATCTACATCTGACTGACTAGATATGCCGAATCCAACTAAAACTGGAAGATCTGTGAAAGCTCTAATACGACGAACCAGTTCCTCAACGCCAGAAGACAATCTATTTCTAGCCCCAGTAACACCCGTGAGACTCACGCAATAAATGAATCCTCCTGCAGTTTTACACGCAGATTCTATCCTCTCATCAGTACTGGTTGGAGCCAAAAGAGGAATTAAGTGAATACTTTGTTTTCGACATTCTGCGAATAATACATCTGATTCCTCAGTTGGAAGATCAGGCACTATAAGGCCATCTACCCCAGCTGACTTTATATCCATGAGCAAATTTTCAAATCCGTATCTAAGAAACGGATTGAAATATCCCATGAAAATCAATGGAGATTCACTGTCAATCGTGCGTATTTCTCTGACGGACTCAATAGCAGTACTGATAGTAGTTCCATTCTCCAATGCTATGAAACTTGTCTCCTGAATAGTTGGACCGTCCGCTAAAGGATCGCTGAAAGGTATTCCTAACTCCAACATATCGGCACCTGAGGAAAGAACTTTCGTTGCAATGGGAACTGTGAGTTCGACGGTAGGATAACCTACTGTTAAATAAGGAACCAAGGCAGGCTTATTTTCCGAACTAAGCTTCTCAAGCCGCTGATCAATTCTATTCTTCAAAGTGTTCATATTGGAATCTCTATTATAAAAGCATCTATTGCCCAAACGTTACGGGCTTAAATTTTAACCCACTCTTAACTGACATTTTCGTCAATTCAAGCAGATGCCGCAACCAGTGCAACTGATAAATTCCCGCATGCGTGGGTGAGTATAGAAGGATAAATAGAACCAGTCCTGATATAAAGAAAAGAAATAACTATCGAACAGATAAATAAAGGAATTAGAAGACCTATGTGCCCATGAAGAACTGCAAAAACCAAGGAAGACAATACTACGGCGGAGAATGTTCCTATTCGCCGCATAAACAACCTTAAAAGAAATCCTCTAAAAAATAATTCTTCAATGACTGGGACCCAAATACAAATCGCAAACAGATTCGGAAATATGAACCACCCGAACCCAAGAATATCTTTTGGTATCTCGGGTGTATATAAAATCTTTAACCCGAAGTATGTAGCAATAATCATATAAATAACGACAATTAAAATATTGGCCAGTACACACAAAAATGCCAAAAAATAGGAATTCCTAAAGCTAGGTGCTTGAAATCCCAAATCCTTATAACTGATAACTCGGTACCGGAAACACAATGCTGATACAAAAACCAGTAGAAATACCTGAGGAAGAGCTAGAATCCATGGGGAAAAATAGGAACGGCCGCCAACCGACAAAAAAGGAATTATCAAAAGTTTCACTGTTGCGATCGACCCATAGCAAATGACGATCGTCAGCAATGATGTCAGTAGAAGTTTTGTATCCAGCTCCATCCGCCGATACATATTTCTATTCCATAAAGTCACAAACACAAAAAGGGTATCTAGCTATTCAGCCATTCAACGTCTCCGCAAAGATCCGCTGAATGCTGCTTAGATTTATAAACCTCGTAATCTTCAATAGAATCAGACAATTTTCCGTCAGAACCGTGACCCGGATAGAAATCCATATCTTTGGATAAGGTTAAAAGGCGTAACTCAATACTAGCTATCAATTCTTCTAGAGCCTCCGGCGAGCGACTCTTACCCGGTCCTCCAGGAAACAGCGTGTCACCCGTAAAGAGATGACCACCCACTCTCAAACAAGTGGATCCGTCAGTATGACCTGGAGTAGATATTGGAGTCAGTGCCATATCCCCAAACTCGATATCTTCTCCATCCACTAATAGAAAATCTGGTTTGACAGAGAGAGCATGTGCATCAGGACTCCCTATACCAACAGGAACTTCGAACTCACCAGTTACTTGATCGAATCCTAACAAATGGTCCATATGGTTATGGGTTATAACAATGGACCTGACTTTCGTAGTTGAAGCTATTGCTATCAATTCTTCAGGATCTGCTGGGGTATCAATAAGGATACTTTCACGAGTCCTACCACACACTGCCAAGTATGCGTTGTTATCGTAGGGACCGCATGTGATCTTATAAATTTCTAGATTTCCATCTGTTACGTGAGGGGTCATCGCGCTCTCCTCATATTTGAGCTATTTTTTTATCAGCAAAACACTATTAGAATATGGAATGGTGTCGAATTATATCAGCGTGTTAAAAGAACTTACCATTATAAAAATTAAATCATCAGTATCACAAATAAAATCGATAATTCAATAATTAGGTCTAAACTGAACTAATACTAATTGGACCATGTGTCGAGGAAAAGATGGAAGAAAATGGACTAAAAATAAAAAGTAGCGATGGTAGCAAGCGCATAGACATAAAATGTGACCATCAAAGTGGAGTTTTATACGTCGTACCTTCAGAAGCGAACTGGGTATGCAATGAGGATCTTTTGCACGTTCATTCTATTGCGGGATTTTTCAGTGACATCACGGACCTAGATGACAAAAATATTCAGCAAATAATGCAAAAATGGGGAATTTACTATCGAGCCGTAGAAATCGAAAATTCTGAACAACAAGATTATGAGAATCGCTAATAATCTTCATCCATTATGGATGATTCGTCCGATAACAATCTTGGTATCACAGGCGTAAATGATTCCTCATCTCCTGATTCAGTGTCGTCACTGGACCAATCTTTGAGATTCGCTAACTTGTCACCATCGTTGATAACATATCCTACCGATGTGTTGGGGATTGTAGGCAATCCTTCAGCTTTGCCAATGAAGGACGATGTGTGTGCTTGCGACGGATCACGATATACTTCGCGAATAATAACGGAAATATTACTATCACTGGCGCTGGTGATGCTAGCTTCATACTTGTTTCCACCCTCCATCAACCTTCTCAGCCTAGAACCTATTTTTGCCTCTACTGTACCAATCTCCTCTCCAGCTTTTGTTCTAACTCTCATACCTTTACCGTTGAGGAATAATTCAACGGAATGACCTGAAACAAGTATGGAAAAATCTAAATCACGAGGAACGTTTACTAGTTTAGTCACACCAGTTTTTCCAGTTTCCTCAATAAAATTTATTGCTTGGGACTGCGACTCCACAGATTTTGAACCAGCTGAGCGACTAAGTTTCTCCAACCTGTCAAGATTTTTACTGGCTATAGGACTTCTAGGAGAAATAACTAATGCACAACGAAACGCATCAGATGCCTTTCTGTTTTTGCCCAATTCCAAGAAAGCCTTACCGAGCCGATTATATGCCTCCAAATCCCAGGGAAAATCTTCGATAATCATTTGATTCATTTCTGCAGCCTCTTTCCAGGAGAAATTTACTGCGTATTGAACCGCTCTTTTTGTGCGGTCTTCTCTAACTTTCTGAAGTCCTGTAGCTGCTTGTAGATGCTCCGCCGCCTCATCCTCTCTCGAGAGATTCATCAAGGCTCGTGCTCTATTCGTATGAGCAGAATCATCACCTGGCAACTCTTCTACGATGCCATAGTAAGCCGCTTCTGCCTCTTCCCAAAGCCCATGCTGGGCAAGTTTCTGCGCTTCTGTAGAGTGTTCTTTTCTGAAAAGAAGAACCTCAGTCAACTGATTAGCTTTCACGGTTTAGTCCTTATTAATCCTGGTTCTAAAAAGCCAAGGTGACGGCATTCTAATCAGCGTTATTTAGAGAGTTCAATACATTTCACGCGCTCTATAGACTCATTTTTGAAAACCAGAATAGCCAAATATTCTAATAAATAGCATACGAAACATAGCTTCGACCGCGATCCCGGTCGACATTTTAGACTTACCAACCAGCCTCTCATCAAAAACTATAGGCATTTCATAAACAGAATATTTCAGACGTTGGGAATGAAAGGCAACCTCAGATTGAAAACCAAATCCTTTGCATTGAATATTTTCCCACGGGATAATTCGCAATGCAGAAATTCTGAATGCTTTGAACCCGGATGTCGCATCCTTCACCTTTATTCCGGAGACTAATTTAATACCAAAGTTTCCTACACCACTAAGAATCTTGCGGCCTAACCCCCACTCCTCGTCGGTTCCTCCCCCATCAATGTATCTCGATCCAACCACCACATCATATTTTCCCAACATGCTTAACATTTTTGGAATATATTCAGGCCTATGAGATAGATCTGCATCCATCTGTATAACAGCGTCACAACCTAAAGATAATGCTAAATCAAAACCCTCTTTGTAGGCTGTGCCAAGTCCATCCTTCGATGGTCTGGATATCACCCTTATCGAATTGCCATACCTCACGGATAGTGACTCAGCCAATTCTCCTGTTCCATCAGGGGATGAATCATCAACAATTATTAGGCCAAGCCCATCTATGCTCAAATCAAATAATCTATGGACCAATGTGGAGAGGTTTTCTGCTTCGTTATAAGTCGGAATAACCACGTAAACAGAGGCCAATTGTGCAATACCGTCAAAATATTTTCTTATTTATATCTACCAAATAGATAGCGCAGTCTGACTAAGAGAGTATCACGAGCCATTTCCAAAGAGGCTTTATGAATTTGTACCTTACTTTTCTCAACATGTCTCCAAGATACCGGCATTTCCAAAATAGTCATATTTTTTTTTGCGGCTAAAAAAAGAATTTCAACATCAAACCCCCAACCTTTAATCCTTTGATTTTGAAATAAATATTCAACTGATTCTTCCGTAAAACATTTGTAGCCACATTGAGTGTCCTGAAATCCTGACACTGCTATCACGCGAACATACCAATTAAATAGACGACCCATAAAATATCGAAGAGGAGCATCATAAAAACGCTGCGCACCCTCGATCTGCCTAGACCCAATTACGATATCGTAGTTTCCGCGTTCAATAGATCTCACAAAATTCCCTATTTGTTCAGCTGATACAGCAAGATCTGCATCACACATAAGTCTGTAAGTTCCGCTAGCGGCTAACATACCTACTTTCACTGCAGAACCTTTGCCCTCATGATCTACTAAGATGACCCTACAGGATTCACCTTCAAGGATGTTTTCTTCTACCCAATGGGAAACAATAGAAGGAGTTTTATCGAGGCTTCCATCATCAACTACTATGACCTCCCACCTATAGGTTTGAAGACGCAAGAATGCGACAACAGACTCCAAAGTCGCCAAAATCCTGTCAGCTTCGTTATAGGTGGGAATAACAATCGATAAAAAACAGTTGCCGCAGTTGTTAATCATTAACAGACAATTAAAGGATTATGAAAACAGTAACAGGCACAAGCCTATTTCGTCTTATCTAATTCAAAAGCTTCGTGTAATACTTTTGCAGCGTCGGCTGTAACTTCCTCCTTAACTAGACAAGTGATCCTAATTTCTGAAGTAGTTATCATTTCAATATTGATATCTCCTTCTGAAAGAGCTGAGAACATTTTTGCTGCATACCCTGGGGAGTCTTGCATACCCGTACCAACTATGCTTACTTTGGCTAAACCAGTCGAGTATCCAACATCATCTATGCCTAAATTTTTAGAAACTAAGCGAACAACATCCATAGCTGCATCAAGATCAGATGACTTAACCGTGAAGGTCAAATCAGTGGTACCCGACACACTGGCATTCTGAACGATCACATCTACGCTTATATCCGCATCGGCAAGTGGTTCAAACAAGGAAGCTGCAACACCAGGCCTATCAACAATAGAATACACAGTTATTTTTGCGACCTCTTTTTCAGTAGCAATTCCCCTCACCCGGTTACGTATTTCACCAACTTCGATATTCATATCGGCTCCTGCATGAATGAGTGTACCTGGAAGATCTTCAAAACTAGAAGCAACCAATATTGGTACGTTGTAAACCATTCCTAATTCGATAGATCTTGGATTCATTTTCGCACCGTAGCTGGCTAGCTCCAACATCTCTTCAAAGCCAATCTCATCTAGTTTTTGAGCCTTCGGCACCATCCGCGGGTCTGCAGTATATATACCGTCAACATCCGTATATATCTCACACTGGTCGGCATTGAGGGCTGCTGCCAATGCAACTGCCGTAAGATCAGAGGCACCTCTACCCAATGTGGTTATATCCCTCTTTTCAGTGATCCCTTGAAACCCCGCGACTATGACAATATTATCCTTTTCAAGTTCCTGCTCAATGCGCTCGGGATACAATCCCGATATTTTCGCTTTACCATAACTAGAATCGGTTTGTATACCTGCCTGAGCTCCGCTCAAACTAACCGCCCTCTTCCCAATTGACCTCAAAGCCATAGCAACCAAAGCACAAGACTGTAGTTCTCCGGTTGATAAAAGAACGTCGAGCTCTCTGGGGTCCGGTCGATCCGAGACCTGTGATGCTATGTTGAGTAGGTCGTCAGTCAAGTCTCCCATAGCAGATACGGTTGCGACAACTTGGCCAGATCTATCGTGAGCGGATGCCACTCGCTTCGCCACATTTTTAATTAAATCAGGGCTGGCAAGAGAAGAACCACCATATTTTTGTACTACCAGAGACAATATGAATTCCTACCGAATCTTTCCTTTTAAAAAACCCTTTATATTTTCAATGAGGTTTCTTCACCTATCGAACCAAATAGGTACCTTTATCACTAGGCCGTGTGATAACTATCTCACCATCTAATCCAGATTTCATACCGGCATCTGCCATCTCATAGCCAATGGTATATTCGCGATCCACACAAAATGCCAGAACTGAAGATCCAGATCCAGAAAGAAAAGCACCTAGAGCACCACTATTCATAGCAGCTTTAATTATATTCTTCATGGGGGGGAAAATTCCTTGCCGATCGGGCTGATGTAACATATCCTGCGTCGCATATCGGAGATTATCTAACCCTCCAGTAGTCATAGCTTGCACCATTAACGCTACTCTCCCAATGTTGTATACAGCATCAGCCCTAGATACAAATGGCTTTAGGAGATTTCGCGCTTCTTCAGTGGGTATAGGAACATTCGGTACATATAGGACTACCGAAAGTCTGTCTGGAATAGGCACAGAGGCTGTGATCAATTGACCTTCCTCATATATTCCTATCTGCATTCCTCCCAATAGGGCCGGAGCAACATTATCGGGGTGTCCCTCCATTTCTGCTGCTATCTGAACAAGTTCATTAAGACTAAGAGGAGACCCAATATACTCATTAGCAGCAAATAAACCTGCTGCCAGAGAAGCTGAGCTGCTTCCCATACCCCTCGAGAGTTCAATCTGATTATCGCATTCAAGTAAAACATTGGGTACAACTTTCCCTAACTCTTCAAAAAGTCTTGAGAAGCTCTGAAAGACTAGGTTATCTCTTCCCGATGACAACTCCCTCTCCCCTTTACCAGTCACAAGAACATCAATATCCACATCATTTTTCTCGTGGACAGTCACAGAATTCCAGACATCAAGAGCTATTCCCAAGGAGTCAAACCCAGGGCCCATATTTGCCGATGTTGCAGGGGATCGTACAGTGATTTTTTGAGTTGCCATTATTCTGAAATTATACATTGATGACACTTTTTAAAACGTCTCATATTCAACTTATTTGATTTGGTGCCAGCTGCTAATATTGTTAATTACGTGGAGTTTTATCTAGTAGAGTTTGTTCAGTACCTAAAAACAGAAATTGGTTTGTCAACTGTGATCAAAAAAACAAGAAACGAATATCAATACGAATATCTGAGAGATCGGAGCTTAAACCTCCTTGATTTTGAGTCAGTAAGGTCAAATATTTCTGACAATGCCACTTTCTACAAATCAAAATCCAAAGCTGCCTCAATGCAACCAGCTTACAAAGAAACCATAGTTCAGACCCTGATCAAAGAAACATCCGAAGGTAGATTCATCCTTAGTAATGTCTCAAATTTTGGACTTGGAAATTTGCGAGACATTTCAGATCATGTTCGTAGAGCCAGCCTAGGAGGAATTTTGTCTGGGCAAGAGCTTATTGAAATAGCGTCAACCATAGATACTTTTACGGATTTAAGATCAAGTCTGCTCGAGCATTCCGAAGAAGCTGTGTTACTTGCTTCCAGAGCAAAACTCATGTCAGACCTGTCGTACCTCAGCCACTCGATCACGACTACAGTAAGTCCAAATGGTCTGGTAAAAGATACAGCAAGCCCATCACTAGGAATTCTCAGACGACAGGTAAGAGATTCATACACTAGGGTTACAACAACCCTGCAACACCTCATCCGCGAAAGTGAGATGGAAGGGTTGATTCAAGACGACGTAATCTCGGTTAGAGGGGATCGACTGGTCGTTCAAGTTAAATCCAATATGAGAAGTAGAATTCCTGGGGTGGTTCATGACGCTTCGAACACAGGTATGACATTATTTATCGAGCCCTTCTCAACAGTAAACCTATGCAATTCGTGGAGAGAGCTAGCGTTAGAGGAAGATAGAGAAGTTGCCCGTATACTTCGTGACCTATCAGCACAGGTGGGCTCTCTTTCGACAGAAATTTCGGACACAGCGGATATGGTATCTGAGATAGACTTCATACTTGCCAAAGCAAGATACAGCAATTCTCTCGGAGCGCCAGACCCGATTCTGGACAACATTGGCCAACATATGGACCAGGTCCCCGATAGGCCTTCATGGGAATCGGAACGAATCGCAATAAGGCTGAATAACGCGAAACACCCACTGATTGGCAATGACATGGTACCCCTAAATCTAGAGATTGGCCCGAGCTGGCACATTCTCGTTATTACTGGTCCGAATACAGGTGGTAAAACCGTAGCATTGAAAACTGTAGGGTTGCTATCTGCGATGCAGCAATGCGGAATTCACATACCAGCCGATTCGGGCAGTTCATTACCAATTTTTGACGCTATATTTGCTGACATCGGTGATCAGCAAAGTATCGAGACTTCGGTATCAACATTTAGTTCACACATCAGATCACTGAGCGAAATGCTTACACACTCTACTGAACAATCTCTTGTACTTCTTGATGAGATTGGTGCAAGTACAGACCCAGATGAAGGTGCAGCCATAGCAGCAGCCGTCCTAGAAGACCTTGGGGAAAAGAAAATATTTACTGTGGCTACCACACACCACAGGTCTGTGGCCGCAACTGCGGAGTCTAACCCTAATATGAGCAACGCCAGCTTTCATCTTGATCCTGAAACTCTGAAACCCACATATCAGATCTCAATTGGCATACCGGGCCGCAGCTATGCCATGGCGGTAGCATCCAGATTGGGACTTCCTAAAAATATTTTACAGAGGGCTGAAAAAAAATTATCTCCTCAATATATCCAGATGGGAGAATGGTTGTCAGACATTAGCAATGAACGTGAACAAATATCTAAAGTTCTCTTAGAAACAAATAAAAATCTCTCTGAGACAAAATCTCTTCGCGCCAAACTACAACAGGAAATTGAATACCTCATTGAGAGGCGAGAGAAAATTATAGAATCTGTTAGAGCTAAAGCCGAATCTAGATTCTCTGAGATCCAAAATTTATTATCCCGAGCGGAATCAGCTTTATCATGGGCAAGGCACGGTGACAGAGAATCTTCACAGTCAGTGGACAGTGAGATAGACAGGATCCGGAACGGGTTGGAAGAGATAGATATATCGAAACCCAGTTCAGAAAAAAAGATTATAGATCAGATATCGGCGGGAGATTTTGTTCACGTCTCCGGACTTTCTCTCAGCGGAAAACTGACAAGATTGGATCCTGAAAACAACAGCGCCGAAATATTAGTTGGAAATATGCGGCTAAATGTGGAAGCAGACAAACTTCTTAAAACATCTGTCCCACCCGAGGCAAATACAGATTCACATAATTCCGTATTAGATGCTCAGGTAAACAGGACTTCTCCACGCTCCCTAGATCCTATCAAAGATGTTTTAGACGTTCGAGGACTCAGATCCGATCCCTCATTAGATATGCTAGAAGTTTTTCTTGATTCATCTGTCAAAGATGGATTAAGCAAGGTCACAGTGATACACGGCAAGGGAACGGGCGCCCTCAGAAACAGCATAAGGGAAACCCTTATGAGCCATCCGTTGGTAAGTAGTTTTGGTCCTGAAAGGGATTCGCTAGGTGGAGATGGAGCAACCTATGTCGTACTTAATTGACGACATTTTCAGATACACTTTCAGGCTCTCTAGTTACCAGCATCAGCAAACTAGGTAGGACGATTAAAGATGCCAAAAGCGCAAGAGTTATCATTACCGCCGTTAGCTGACCGTACGAGGCAAACATAGGCATAGGGGCGAATCCCATAATCGTAAATCCCACCACGCTAGATGCAGCGGAGGCTACCAGCGCGACTCCCGTGCCTCTAGCAGCCCTCGTTAGAGCCTGAATCCGACACGCATTTCGCCCCAGTTCTTCCCTGAACCGTTCTGTCATGTGTATAGAATAATCTATCCCCACTCCTATAGAGATCGCCCCAATCATCGCAGTAACAAAATTTAAGGCAAATCCCGCTACTGACATAATCCCATAGAGCCAAGCAACAACCAGCCCTATCGGTATCACTGTAACAACCGCATATTTTACTGATCTCATGGTAACTAAAAGCAAGATTGTAGCAGCGGCAATAGCTACAGGAAGAGAAGTGTAGAGAGTGCGTGTCGACGCTGATAACTGTTCTTCCCTAGTAAAAGGAGACCCTGTTAAACCAGCATGGTCTATGGATGGATGAGATTCAAGCTTTGATAAAAGGGGTCTCAATTTATCTGCTGTTTCTGAGACGATGGACTGGTCCCGAGTTCCAGGGATCATGAATGTTACTGTTGTCAAGTCTTCCTTAGTTTTAGAAGTATCCATCAATTTTGATAAATAGATTGCTCCCCTTACCTGATCCGGCCGAAGAACCAGTACATCCTGCTCACCAATCACTCCTTTTTCCAAAGAGTATCTAAAAGCAGCCTCCATCTGTGCTCTCGTGTCGGGAATACCATTGAGATCCATATCTGTAATAGTCACACCAGTAGCAGACTCAATAGCGTCTCTGGCAGTGGGGTTGTTTACAATAAATCTCGACGTATTGAGTACATCTAGACCAATTATCACTTCTCCACTTGCCGTCTCTGCCACCTGATCAACCATCCTGAGTGACTCTACAAATTCAGATATGGCGACAACGGCCATAGGATCCATTAAATCACCTCGAACGTAGACGACTCCGGGCTCTCCTCCAGTATCACCGAGATGTTTGTCAATCTTGTCCAGGCCAATAACAAATTCGGACTTGGAATCAAAAAAATCCTTCACATCAAAAGTTGGCTCTAGCCTAATTGCAAAAACTCCCGCCAGAATAGTTAACGCAGTGGCAGACAGCAAAACAACCAAAATATGAGACCCTGACAAAGTTACAATCTTTTCAACTACGCGCATGGCAACAGAATTCGTAACATTTCCAACTAACTGATCATCCATATGGGATTCGGAAATGTCCTTGGTATTCTTGCCTGCTCTGATAAGCCAAATAGCGGGAATAACCAGGAAAAAAATAGCGGATATGGCCAACATCAATACCCCGTAGGTTTTATCTACAGCTAACATAACTATCACAGTACCGCCAGAAGCACCCGCCACGGAAATAGAACCTATGGTCCTCAAGGACATGAATTTCCAACCAGTATAGAATTTATTGGATTTGTTGATGAGCTCATCAATTTTCATAGTCGTGACTGGCGCAACGACACCTAGGATGATAAAAGAGGAAAAAACCGCTATTGCGGCGGCACTTCCAAAATGAATTACGGCTTCAATGCTAGACGTCAGATTGGATAGAAAAGCAATACTGTCGCTTGCCATCGCAAGTAATAATGCAGCCAATACACCAGCCAGACCGATTTTTAGAGCCCGTCTCGGAGCATAACCCTCGTTAATCTCCTCACGATATCGGCGAACAGCATGGACCACGAAGTCAACGCCCAAAGAAATCATCCCGACAGGAACTACCAAGTCTATTACCAAACCCGTCTTGAGACCAACAATAGCTGATATACCCTTCAGCCATACCATAAGTAATCCCAAACCTATTCCGGTAATCGCAGTAGCCCAATACGATTTCAGGCTCATCCCAACAACCAACACTGCCCCTATAATCGTGAATGTAATAAAAAGTCCTGCGGTTTGACCTTCTTCAGAAGACTCAAGATTTGGATCGATGGCCACTCCCCACATCTCATAAGTTTTAGAATCGCCTTTCATCACTGATGCGACCCTACGATTTAGATGCTCTTTATTAATTACATCTGGCCCGCCCCCTAATCCGATCTCTAATCCTGCTCCTCCAAGCTTCTCATTGTCGGCCATAAGGTTAAAAATAGTAGCCGGAGAGGACCACCACTCCACATCAACTCCATCTACTTTTTTGGTTTCAAAAGTGGCGTTTGTAGATAGCATATCGATAAATGACCGTGTATCTGGATTGGCGACTATTCTTGCAACTGCCATTTTTATGTCATGATCAGTCGAATCATCCAGATTTGTTCCTGCCATAGCCAGAGAAGCTTCAATTGGCTCCAAGATAGAACGTATCCCAGTAATGTCTAATCCGTAGTCGTTATTAAAATATGTAAATAGATACTGTTGTTTATCGAGGGTTCCCGCGGCAAGCTCTCCTTTTTTATCCAGATCGATGACGCGATCCCGGTTACCGGCAAATTCCCTTAATACATCAGCTGTAATGACATCTCCATTTTTGGGCTCCAAAACGTAAGAAGCGAAATGAAGAGGAGTCGGAAATTTGTCATCTATATCAGCCTGCATGTCATACACTTGGCCCGGGGGATTGGGTGATGCTTGCTGAGTAGGCTCCATACGTATCATCGGATATAACAATAGAATGGTTATCGCTATGATCGTGACGATAACCAGAATAGAGTGATCCGCAACGTATGTTGCAAATTTATTTTTCCAGTTGCGATAATTCATGAGTTTCGAAATCCCCATGTGAAGCATTGTTGGAGTAGTATCTAACTACTAGCAATTGTCCTATAGTGAATATCCCCTAGTAAACACCCAAGTTGTTCATCCTGAGGAGTTACAAAACTTGCGACTCATATTCATGGGGACCCCTCGATACGCCATACCTGTTCTAGATAAGTTACTTGACTGTGGGCACGAAATAGCCGCTGTCTATACTCAGCCAGACAAGCCCGCGGGTAGAGGAAGAAAACTCACACCTACTCCCGTTAAAATTCACTCGACCGACCTTGGTCTCCAAACAGTCGAGACCCAGAGGATTTCTGACAAGGATTTTTCCCTGGAACAAATGCTCTCTTTCAAAGCAGATGCGGCCATAGTAGCAGCATATGGAATTATGCTTCCGAGTTTTGTGATTGATAAATTTCCACTAGGAATTATTAACTTGCACCCTTCATTATTACCAGAGTACAGAGGGGCCTCACCGGTGGCAACGGCAATTCTTCAGGGTTCCAAGGAAACGGGCGTGACCATAATGAAAATAGATGAAGGAATGGATACAGGTCCTATCCTAAAGCAGAAATCCGTAAAAATTGGGAAAGATGAGAAATGCGATACTTTAACGGAAAGATTATTCATCTCGGGCTCCAATCTATTAGTTGAAACCCTAGATGAAATGCAAACTAGCGGAATAGAGCCAATTCCTCAAAATGACTCAAAAGCAACACTGACTGAAAGACTCAAAAGACAAGACGGAGAAATTGACTGGAAGCAGTCGTCTGAGCAAATCTACAGGGCTATAAAAGCCTTCCATCCATGGCCGGGTACATTCACAAAGTTTAATGGGCAACGCTTGAAAATTCTCGATGCCACTGTGGATGATAAAGACCAGGAACATTTGGATCCCGGGAAGGTGAAAACTAACAACGGAGTCAGAGTTGGCACGGCAAAAGGATCAATTTCTTTGTTGACCATCCAATTAGAGGGAAAACTCCCTACAAATGCCTCTGATTTCGCTTCATTTACTCCAAATTTAGATGGTTCGATTTTAGGGAATTAACTAAATTATTTTTCGCCCAGCCTCAGCAACCGGTTTAGCGATACCTTTCTAGCAGACATAGTCACTATAACTGTAGCGACGCTAAAAACAATACCCATAGCAATATAAATGCCGACCAAACTACTCCAGTCAACGTTCATTACTAACGGTGGCAACAGTTCTGTCCCCACTTCATCACTTCCTAGAAATGGCATGATTGCCATTCCCAATCTTCCGCCCATCCAAGTTCCTATCAACATTCCAACTACAATTATTGAAGCGTGCTCTACCCAAGTCAGCAACATCAGCTGATTCCTAGATAACCCAATTGTTCTGAGCAAAGCAAACTGGGTCTCTCGCTCCCTGTACGACAAGTACGAATGTGAAATGAACCCGATAGTAGTAAGCAAAAAAACTGATCCAAAGGCGATCATCAAAAGAGCACGCCAACCTGCCCTTACCAACGGATCTTCTGAAGATTCAGCTAAAACCTCACGAGCATCTAAGATTCCTCCGTGGGGAAAGGGAGCGTCTATTTCAAGAGACTCAACAATATCCATCCATCCGTTCTCATCGACAGAGTCATCGACTGAAATCCATATTTCATTGATGCTCGTTCCACCTAGCAAAGCCCCTGAATTAGTAGCGGTGAGCAGAGGATGTAAGCTCATGACTAGAAACCCTTCATCTACCGTATTTAGGGTCGGGAAATAATCAAACTTGTCAGCCAGCAAGACTGTTATACGTTGGCCACCTACAGAAATAACAACTTCGTCTTTCAGAGAATGACCATATTGATCGAGAAAAGACTGGGAAGCCAGGGCAGGAAGAGGCTTAGATAATGCTCCTGAATAAATTCCTCTACCAACCATTGCGTTACCCGATCCCCAGGCGAACAGAAGTGACCCATCCCCATTACTACTAACCATAGACAATTCCATACGATCTTTATCCGCATCAGGAACGTTTTTTAATAAATGCCAGCTTTCTATATCCCCGAAAGATTCAAGGGTCTGCATTTCCCCGTATTGGGATGATCTGAATTGGATACTATCTATGAGAAGCGTTCCAGGTGTGAGAGTGCCTGTGGAACTAGTTTCCAACACACTTATGGACATAAGAGATAAGGGTTTAGCTGGATAGAGTTGTCTCCAAGGCCTGCGGCCACCAAATAGTTGCACCTCTTTTAAATTCCAGTCACCAGAATCCAAAGTTCCAAGCTCATATGAAAAAAACCGCCCATTAGCATCACGTAAACGAGCTGCAAGAGCTACTGTCGCCGAGGATATATTGGACTTAACCAGTAATCCTAAAGATCGCGCATTCTCAGGAATTACCAATCCTTCCGGTTGGGTATCATGCTGTATCTTTGACATCAGCCCAGATAGATCAGT
This sequence comes from uncultured Chloroflexota bacterium, assembly GCA_913048525.1. Lineage (GTDB taxonomy): Bacteria > Chloroflexota > Dehalococcoidia > Lucifugimonadales > UBA826. Next base: position 45,231 of record CAJWWP010000005.1, on the reverse strand, counting down.
TGTTGAATAATCTGGCCGATATACCGCAATATCCCTAAACGACTGAGGCTCTATCCCCAGAACAGAAAAAGAATCTCCCAAAAGCCCGCGTGTTAAATCTAACCCAGTAGACCTCAAGGCAGGACTGACTACCTTAACGCCATCAGAAATCTGATAGGCTTCCGTAACGGATCTACTTAGGCCTACAGAGTTGATGCGAACAGAAGGTATTCTAATATCAGTCCCTACTTTATACAGTTCTCTATCTTGAAAACTCCTATCTAAAGTCCCTCCAAAGCTGGCAGCAAATATACCTAGACCAGTCATCAGCATAAGCAAAAGAACTAATCGGGCATAATTAACTGGATTGCGTGACATATTCCATATAGCTAGCACGATTCCTACTGGTAACCTTGAAGCAAAAATCCTGCTGATGAGACCCATTGATAACGGAAATAGCCGTAGAACCACCATTGAAGCACCTATCAATATCACTGCGGGCACCGCAAGCATCATCTGGTTAACTACAACATCCCCTAATAGCCCTCGAGCGGCCAGTGAACCCTGTTCAGAAAGTTGCTTGAACAGTAATAATCCGATCAATAAGAGGCCAACATCGAGATAGTACCTTTGGACAACTGACCTCTTTCCAGGTCTGTTTGAAAGTGATCTCTCTGCTGAAACAGATAATTTGGATGCCTGTATTGCGGGAATCAAGAGAGCAAAAAAACTTAACCCCCCGCCCAGACCACTCATGAGATATGAAGTGCCCGTAATTCTGACGGGTAATAATCCCCCCTCGGTAAGATCAGAGAACGCAGGTGTGTATCCAAGAATACTCACAGCGCCAGCAGCAATTAATGGAGCCAACAAAGACGTAAGTACTGATATCGTTAGTCCCTCCAACGCGAATACTGAGAGTATCTGCGATCGCGTTGCCCCTCTACCGCTAAGTTGGGATATCTCCAATTTATGCTGTTCCATTACAAGTGAAGATAAAGTAACGACATAGTAGAGAATCACTAGAACAATCATTATGAGGACTACGAACATTTGGAGCTTTGTGAACAAAAGACGGGTGTCAAATTCAGCAAGGGATTTGTCCAGTTCTGTTTTTAAGGAAAAACGGCTCAATTCTGACTCAAGAATACTCCGAGCAAACAATATGTTTTTTTTTGCATCTGAAGCATTAGAAGAATTCAATTTCTCCGTTTCAACATCAATCGTCCAAGCATACGTAGTAACCATCTCAGTGAAGGTTGGTCCCAGTGTTTCCATAAAATCAGATTCGGACACATAAAGCGGTAAAGTGTCAAAATTAGATCCCGAAACTGTCCCAGCTTTATAGGGGGACATAAAGACGCTATCAACTACATGCCAATATGGATCTTCCGGATTAGATCGATCAAATGTGCCGACGATCATCACACGAATGAACGGGACGATGTCTTCCCAATAGGGAATTACGGAGATAACAGATCCAACCGAAACATTAAGATTTTTGGCTGCGTCCGACGGCACTATGGCTCTGAAAATTGGAACGCCCTCAGGGTCAGTCTCCTCAATCGGATCAGGCATTCCTGAACCTTCATTGATGACCACATTCTCTAATAAGTTTGGCATATAAGAGACGAAAGCACGCCGAGCATCTATTCCAGCTTCTTCCTCACTTCCAGGTTTAGACAGGAAAAACGTTGCTGACTTAGCAGCTTTAGTTACCGAAACTGCATAAGGAGAGATAAATTCTTCAATAACGGGCTCTACTCGATCGGCCAACTTTCTATATTCATCAATATTCGTAGGGCCCCTATTCGCTTGCAGTAGAACATCAACATCTTTTTCAGACACACGTTCAAGAGATTTATCTAGAGCAATCTCTCGGAGGGAGTCAAAGAAAACTACAGTCCCTGACATTACTACCGAAGCAAACAAGACCCCTAAAACAACCGGAGAAAGTAGCTTCCACTTTGCCGCGCTACGACGCAAGATCATCGGCCAAACAGAGACAAGCTGATAAGTTAATTTGGACATATTGAGTTCAATTCTCAGTTCTAGCGATTGCGGATAAATTAACTTTGATCAAATGTCTTGATAGCAACAACAAACAAGAGGAAAAAACTAAGACGAACAATGCCAAATATGCCGTTAGAAGCATCCAATCCACTACGAAAATTGGAGGAGGTATAATAACTTCTCCTTCCTCTGAAACAGCTACAGCACCCAGCATAAGTTTGGTCATCTGTATCCCGGTCCAGCTACCGAGAACCAGTCCTAATAACACTATCAACGCATGTCCTAGAGTTACGGTCCAAATGGTCTGGTTACGAGATAACCCGATTGCGCGAAGAGATGCTATCTCATTCCGAAGCCCCTTAGCAGTTAACCCGACATATACAAGGTATCCAGCTGAAGCGATGAAAAAAGCAATCACCACAGCAACTAAGGTCAAAGCCTTCCATCCAGCTACAATCAATGGATTATTTCGGACAGTATCTAGCACCATCGTAGTCTCCATCAATTCTCGCCCAAATCCTGTAACAGCAATTAAATCTTTGACTACAGATCTCCTTTCTGAAAGACCTGCATTTCGAGACTTATCAAAAGAATCAGCTGAGGAAACAAGCCCCAAATAGGTTTCGTTGGGTATTTCATTTATATGCGTATCTATAACGCCAAGATGGTAAAGAAGATAAGTTAAGTCCATAACTAAAAACCCACCCCGCTGGGGATCAAGAGTAGGAAAATAAGAAACCTCACCGACAATCTCAACGGAAACCAGAAGGCCTGCAACTCGAACCAAGGTGGTTCCACCTATATTGAGACCCGTTTTCTGACTGAAAGATTCGCTAGCAATTGCTGGGATTGAATTTCCATATTGAGACCGAAATATGCCCCGTACTCCGGCATTCCGCTCTTTCCCAAACTGAAACACTGCTCCAAATTTACCTGACGCCGCTGCATCCAGAGAGAAATCTAATCTATCTGAACTGACAGATGAAGTAGGTATTACTGACCATGGAGGATTATTTTCAAAGCTTTCGATTACAACCTTATTTCCCTCATTAACAACATAAATATCGTCGATGAATATCGTCCCGGGAGTACCTGTGTCTCCGAGTCCAGGTTCACTTACCTGAACAGAAACAATCTTCACCGGATACTGAAATCGGTATTTGTCTAACGCTACAGTTCTATCTGACCATCGAGGCAATCCGGTTCGATCAAATGTAATGGTTGTACCCCAACCGGAGTCATCGATAACCTGCAACCAAAGAGACATAAGAGGATAGTGGGCCATTGGCTTAAATTTGATGCCAATATCTGTAGAACCTTCCGGAATAACTAAGGACGCCCCATCTTGATTAGGGGCCAATCGACGAACATTTTCGGACATAGGGATACTGGAAAAATCTTTCCTGCTCCATGGAATAAATTCATCTGATTCAATGGCTAAAATATCAAACGTCAAAGGGCCATCACCACTACCCACTATGCCAACACGTCTGGCAGCAGATGAAACACTCTCTACACCTTCTAACTTTGAATACCGATTATTCATCTGGCTAACGGAGTCGATACCGAAAAAGGAGTTTCCGACAGTTGAAACTACCCGCGCATCATCACCAATGGAATATCTGACTCTATCTTCGTGACTACGCTCCAATGTCTCGCCCAAAGTAGTCGAAAATACTGCTATTCCAGTGGCTATAACAAGCAATAAAATTAGCCCACTATATTGAAGTGGATTACGCGACATTTTCCAAAGAGTAAGAGACAGCCAAACTGGACTAAATGGGGATATATATCTAAGTAATTGGAAAAGCCCTAATAAAAAGGGAATCGACACCAACACCCAAAATGAAAAATCAACACCTGCTGAAGGGATATAGTATGTGGAAAACCACATTCCTATAACCGAGGCAATCATTACAAACATCGAGAATACGATGTATCGGGCACTAGAAACCTTGCTGTAAACAAATAGGCCAAGAGAAAAACAGCCCCATCCTATTGCGATATACGACCATTCATTACTTGAGTAGCTAGGATTATCTATGATTAGGAACCAGATGAACCCAACTAAAGATAACCAACCAACCAACTTCACAAGCCCGTCTGATTCTCCCGAACAGAACTTTACGATTAGCGGGAAAGCCCGCAGAAAAAACAAGGCAACGGCGATGAGATATAGCATTGGTGATATTAGAAGCACTTCATTAACCCCATCCTGGTCAAAAATACCCCCAGTTGAAATTTGACCTCTTACTTTCAATTCCCAAAAAATGGCTCCGACTGCAATCAGAAATATAAGGTCAAGGTAATACCTCTGTATAAAAGGAACAGAAGGTGGACGAGAAATTGCGATTTTCCCGTTAATCTGATTTGTTCTTAAACTCAACAAACCCGGGGTGATAAATATCATCAGACACACAATTCCAGAAATGGCTGACACTAGAAACGGAATTATCGATATCTGAACCGCCAATAGAGATCCGTCTGTTATATTTTCGAAGTAGGGTAGGAGGCCTACTAGGGTTACCAGACCGATCGCTAGAAATGGCGCAATCAACGCAGCCAACCCTACGATCAAAAATCCTTCAAAAATAAATTGGCCTAAAAGCCCTGAAGCAGATAATCCTCGACTTGTTAGCAATTCTATTTCTGAGTGCATATTGGATGACATATATGTAATCAAAATACATGAAAAGTACAGCAGACCTATTGCAACAACAGCCATTAGTAGCAATAGTGGGACACTGTTAACAAAACTTACTCTTTGAAAATCTTTGAGTATTAGCTGAAGACCGGACCTTAATTCAGCACCAGGTAGGGCTTTATGGATATCTCTAGAAATTGTATCCAACCCAAATTTAAGATCCTCTTTTGACCATTCTCGTACCAAGTCTTCATCAACTTCGTTGTACCAGGTGATGTCTACAACGGAACCCGAATAGGCTCTTCCAATACCCCTTATAAGAGATTCCTCATGGACAAACATAGCTAGGTAAGGTACTGGGGGAGTTATGTTTTCGGCCTCATCAGGGTATGGGTGAAGAAATTGATTGCTATCTCCCTGCCAAAACTGATCGTTTCTCACTTTTGGTGCAAAGAATCCAACAACCTTGGCCGTACTCATCAAATTTTTACAAAATTTTCTTTCCATTCCTTGCTGGTAATCAACGCAAAGTTTAGTCACATGATCTATCGAGGGTGTTGAAACTATGACATCTCCCAGTGTGATATCGAATCTTTCAGCCAATTCGTTAGAGATAGACACTTCAATCATGGTAGCGTCACTGAATTTGGATATTTCCTTCTCGGGAGATCTACCTGACACGTAAGTTACATGAGAATTAATGTCAGATAAGTTTTGAAAGTATCCTTCCACATATGTTTTAGGTGAATTCGCGTTATGGCTTAGCCCGCCTTCATTTATACTCAATTCTTCTCTTGAGCGATCCAGGGAAAAGATAAAAAAGGAAGATTTTATATGTCTTATTTTCCTTGTAATCAAGGTTCCAAATATTGGATCAAGAGTAGATGACACCGCCTCATCCGACCGAGGAATTCTCTCTTCATTTAACGGGATAAACCGAGCACTAACATTCAAATTTATATAATGGGAAGATTCTCGTGCGACAGACGCATCAATAGCACCACGAACGCCTTGCTTTTCAAGGGAACTTATATAGACCGGAGCGCCAGACACCATAGTGATAGAAGCAAGTATCCCTACAAACACCAATAGGGCGAGCCTCATATGATTTCGGAGTCTCTTAGTTGCTAACCAAAACCCGGATAGAAATTTCTGGTACATCGTCATTATCAACCCTATATGAAACCAAATAGTATTTGGAATTTATATCTCCCTATTCGGAAGGTTTTGGGGAAGAAGAAAATTCGTCAAATATAGAGGCATTTGCGTAACAGGTTTAATTCCATCATAAGTTCCATCGGTAACAAGTGGTCAATTGTAAGAAAGACAGTGCCATTCAATTGGGTATTACCAAGTGCAAGAATATCAGTAACTTTTGAGCTTAACTTGCAGGGTAGTTTTCGCCAATGAAGATAACTTTCCACACAATGGTAGTTTATACTTACCAAAATATATTTGATGATGGGCACGAAGCAGAGAGATAGTAATGACTAATTCCATAGCCCAAGCCACATATAGCATCACAGACCAATCGCTTGAAAACATGGCGCTTGACTTGAAGAATTTACCAGAAGAGTTGGCGGGGTTCTCGCCATTCAGGGAAAGTGTCTTAGATAACAAGTTGATGGCCTCTCATGGATTTCCCGGGAATACTGAAGATAATTACAATGCGGCAGGTCGTATGACTGGGTATCTCCGGGAATTTGCATCCCCTTCTGCGATTCCCAAAAGGGAAGATGGCCAAAATATTGTCGCGGCAACAGTCATTCATTTGTTTGAGAATGAAGATTCAGCCGCGTCATGGATGACGAATGTTTTCGTTAAGCAGTTTAAAGATAACGTCGGACGAGAAGTAGGTGAAGACCAGAAATTAGTAGCTGTTGAAGAGCTTGAAATTGAAGATTTTTATGACAGGGCAGTCGGAATACGCGCCGTTCAAGACGGGGTCGACGGCATACTTTCTACAACGGTTATAGATTTCCGGATAGGTAGAGTTTTAGGTGTTTCATTTGTGGTAACAGTTGGAGATCATGGGCGAACAGAACTCACGACAATGCTGGGCCTCGAACTTGAGCGAAACATAGTTAGGGAATTACTGGCTACTGGATGACCATTTCATAGTTCTTGAATCTAAGCCAATGGAATAATAGACACGCACTATCTTTAAGCACAGTCCATCGGATAAAGAACTAATGCCAATCATGGCCTGCTGGTAACTCTGCTTTCGCGGTTATCACCTTCAATGTAGATACCACAATATTTGTGGTTCCGTCCCAGTTGGATATAACTCCAGTAGCGAGCAACAAAGGTTCTTTTAACAAGTGTTTATATTGATCAAATACGTCACGCCATACTATTAGTTGCATGTCCCCTGTTTCATCTTCAATAGTGACAAACACAGTTCCTTTGTTACCACTAGGATGTTGGCGCGCGATAGCCCAACCTGCAACCGTAATTTCTTGACCAGCAGAGAGTGAATAAACATCTATTGCTCGCCTGGTATTCGGAGGCAACTGATGACGAATAAATTCCATAATGTGCCCACTAGGATAAATATCCATGTATTTATATTCACCTAACATTTTCTCATATGGGCTGAAGTCGATCAGTTCAGGAACGCTGTCATCCATTAAAAGCGGCAAAGGCCTGTTTTCTCCAGAAGGAGTTGGATAAACTCCCGCTTCCCAAAGAAATCTCTTGCGGTTACGTGATATACCAGGTATCAAGTCGAACGCCCCTGCATATATGAGTGATTCAACAACACTTGAATCTACTGACACTCTACGCACAAAATCTCCCACGGACGAAAATAGTCCATTCTTAACGCGTTCTTTAATTATCTCCCTCGCATATCTCATACCAACACCTCTAACAAACTCAAGGCCTAAGAGAAGCGCATTTTTATGACAGGAACACTTTGAATCACTGAAATTAACACATGGATTTAGAAAAGAGACACCAAATCTTCGAGCATCCTGTTTTATAGCTTCTATAGGGTAAAACCCCATGGGCTGATTGTTCATGAGAGCCACAAAAAACTCTAGAGTGTGGTGGTATTTCATCCATGCTGCTTGGTAAGCTGAGACAGCAAATGCATGAGAATGTGATTCCGGAAACATGTAGTGACCATTAATCTTTTCAAATATCTTCAGCGCAATATTCTGATCTACACCTCTACTTAGAGCTCCGTCGCGAAACCGCTGCCAGTAAGACTTAATAGCGTATTCGTTGTTGCGGCGGGTAAACGCTCTGCGCATCTCATCTGCGTCAGCCTGACTAAGACCTGATATATCAGATATCAACTGCACCACCTGCTCCTGCCATACTATAATTCCATAACCTCGTTTGAGAGCACGTTCCTCCAGCGGATGATCATATGTCCATGACATTCCATGACGATATCGTTCAATGAAATCTGATACTGCACTTCCCTGTAGTCCGACACCGGGACGAATTAGAGCAACTTGATACGCTAAATCCTGAAGGTTCCGAGACATAAGACGTTGTCCCATCTTGAGTTGTGCTGGCGACTGGAGAAGAAAAACGCCACGTGACTCACCACGGTTGATCATGTCATACACATCCGAATCTTCATGATCAATTCGACTCAAATCGATGCGATTCCCCGTTTTACGCTCAATAAGTGAAATGGCTTCTTCTAACTGATCTAATACAGGAAGAGATAGTATGTCTATCTTGGCAAACCCAGCATCCGCAACACTATCCTTATCCCAATCAATGATATATCGACCCTCAATGGCACCCTGGCGTGATGGAACCATGCGGGACACTGGGGTTGAGCTTAAAATCATTCCCCCAACATGTTGACCTAATCTTTTTGGTGCCCCCTGAAGTTGAGGAGCTAAGTAGATAAGATCCCTCCAGAGTGGATGATCCACTCTATGTCTAAAATCATTACTTAAAAGCATCTCATCGCGAAGATGAGATGCTTCATGACTATGAATTTGCTTTGACAGGCGACTCAAATCCTCTTTTGGAATCCCAAGCGCCTTTCCGATATCAGTAATAGCCCCTTTCGCCCTATAAGTAGTTATCATCCCTGTGAGTACAGCAAAATCAGATCCGAAATGCTCCTGCACACGAATCATAAGCTTCTCTCTCAGAAAACGAGGGAAATCAAGATCTATGTCTGGTATAACACGTAAGTTATCTGGTAAAAATCTCTCTAGAGTCAGGTTATACATGAGCGGATCTATGTGAGATATTCCAATAAGGTAACCCGTGAGCATAGCGACCGACGAACCTCTTCCTCTCCCCGGTGGCCTCCACTCCAAAGGATCTTCTGGATTAGCTCGACCTATTTCAATCATAATCTCACGCGCAATCTGAGCTATTTCCCTGTAAATAAGCATAAATCCAGCAAGTCCATGTTTATGAATAAGTCTAAGTTCCTCAGCCAATCTAGATTCCACTACTTCGCCTATAAACCCATATCTCCTTATAGCTGCCTCATGGCAAAGTCTCTTCAAATATGTCAAAGGTGTATATCCATCTGGCACATCTGGATTAGGAAGGGCATATCCCAAATCTGATGAGAGATCAAAATCGCAGATATCAGCCACTTTCAAGGTATTACTAAGTGCATCTGGAATGGATCCGAACAATCCTGACATCTGCCTGGCAGACTTCATATAAAACTCACTGTTGGGCTTTATATGGGGTATAACCTGATCAATGGTAGTGTTGCGACGCATTGCGACGAGCAAATTTTGTAAACGATGACGTTCTGGAACATGATAATGAACGTTGTTAGTGGCAACAACAGGTACGTGCGCTCTACTCGCAAGGTCATTCAAAGCACGGGTTCGAGCTTTATCACCATGGACAAAATTCCGATTTAGTTCAACATAAACAGATCCAGAACCAAACCAATCTAAATACTGATGGAGCTTATTCTCTGCGTCTTCAATCCTGCCCTCAGAAACAAGACGCGATAGTGTTCCTTGAGTAGCTCCTGTAAGTAGAACCACTCCATCAGAGTGTGATGGAATGTAGCTAGGGTCTAGTCGAGGATTACGACGATCAGACATGTTTGCGAGTGTGAACAACTGAGATATGTTTGAATAGCCCTTGCGGTTCTTAGCCAAAAGAACAACATGTGACCCATCTAACAGGACTAATTCTCCCCCCGTCAATGAGTGGACTCCCAGGCTTTTTGCTTGACGTGCAAACTCCAATGCTCCACACATATTGTAGTCAGTTAATCCTATAGCCGGGTATTCTAGTTCTACCGCGCGGTCAAGAAGTTCATGAACATGAGATGCTCCCTCCCCGAAAGAGTAAAAGCTATGAGAATGTAACTCTACATATTGCTTATGATTCATAGTTAATATCTCATCAATAGTTTTGTCGATACCACCGTGAACCGTTGACACTCATTGGTGATGATGTACATATGTCATCACTTAGATCCTTAAATACTGTAACCAACCTGTGAGTATCGGTTTGAAGGACATAGTAGACCCGCTTTACAGGCACAGGCATCCACCATAAATCAATCTTCCACGTGTCTACTGGCCTTGCTGGAATACTTATGTTGGTCATTCCAATGGTTTTATTTCTTGATGGCATTGCTATTGAAACAGGAATCCCATTGGACTCAAGCACTTTAATTTCTTCAGGCATATTAGTCGGAAGAACACTATTACTTGAACTGGGATCAACCGACACTTTTACTGCTCTCATCTCTGGAAGAGGATGTGCAGAATCTATTTCCACAATGCGATACAAAGAATTGACACTATTCATCTTGGATTGAAGCTGACGATCTATTCGAATAAATCTTTCTGCCAATTTCTGTGAATCTTCTCTAGAATCCATGAATGCTCGGGACTGAATCCCAAATTCACCTGAGAATCTAGATATTGACATAGCAACATCCTCAATAGGACCGGGAAGATCCAATGTTGAGAAGATACTGCGTATAGAAAATGAGGCAGCATGTGGACTCCCAGCAGGTTCTTTTAAAACTATATCCTTACTCCAATCCGACGCATTTATAATGGAACACTCAAGTGAAAATTCGCTTGCGTAACGTCCTTTTAACTCTGATCTTCTGTAAGCTTTATGCAAAATTGAGTCAATTACTGTTAATAAAACTTCTTTTGAACTTGAAGCAAACGGTAATGAAATATATTCCGATACCTCGTCACACTTTTTAGCTATAGGCACTCTGTCAGTATCTATACCTTTAGCCAATTTCCATGCTTTGGAAACTCCAGGCCCAAAACGTGCCTGAATCATCCCAAGATCATAAGAAGCCAGATCGCCCATGTTGTGGATCCCAAATCTATGTAACGCTGAAATAATTTTCCGCTCAATAGGTAGATAATCAACAGAAAAAGAGGAAATAAAATCCGATGTAATCCGAATGATGTCATCACGATCTCTTTGGGGAGCTACACGTGTAGCTCCCCCCGGATTAGTTGATAGTGCCGCAAGGTAGGAGGGGAATTTACCATGAGCAATTCCTACTCTCGGCTGTAGATAATTGGGAACAAATCTGAGAATGCGCGAACATATTTCTGCATCATTCACTTCTGTCGAAATGATTTTTTTGGAATTGAATACCTGTGATATACGGGTAATATCCATATAAACTTTGCCAAGACCATCAACTTGAACAGCAGGAACGATTTTATCTAGCTTAGACACAACTTCTGCAAATACTTTTCCATAACTAACTAAGTTTGCCTGAATAAATACTGAACTCGGGTGTCTGCGGGCAGCTACTGCAAGAGGCATACCTATAGGAACACCATTAACATTTTTTGATACGTCAAATACCACAGGACGAATACTAGAAATACGAGATGATCGAGAGTCACCCTGTGTATACAAAATGAGCTCTCTATCAACCAGCTCAGGATGACGTAGTATTTCCTCTTTTATCCCTAAATGTGTTATCAGTAGACATGCTATTTTTTTGTGTTCAAAGTTCATGACCATACGATTATATTAGAACATATGTTCGTTATTCAAATGTCATGAACCAGATTCTATAGCTATTGCTATCAGTTAAACATTTCTTAGTAAATTGACCCCGATATAAGGCAGTGGTATCTTCGCGTCTACAATAAAAATCTGTCACGTGTACCAGAGATATATTTTTAGAACCTGTAATAAGAAGTAGATCAAGGAGAATTTAAGATGAGCGTCACAGTAGGAAGCGGAAATTTCAAATATGAGGCGGTAGACATGTGGCCTACACTGCCAGATGGAGCAAGATTAATAGAAACTCCTGGAGTGGCCGTAGATTCTCAAGATGAAGTATATACGTTCAGTCGTAATACAGACCATCCCGTGATGGTATTTGATAGAGATGGAAATTTCTTACGCGGCTTTGGGGCAGGAATATTCAGTAATCGAACACACGGTATATTTATAGGTCCAGATGACACAGTCTATTGTGCCGACGACGGTATCCACACCATAACAAAATTTACCCGTGATGGAGATCTACTCATGACGATAGGCACCCCAGGTCAGGCATCTGAAATATGGAAGGGTGACCCGTTTAACCGACCAACACATGCTGCGGTATCAAAGAAAAATGGAGACATATTCATCACAGATGGTTATGGTAATTTCAGAGTCCACAAATATTCACCTGAAGGACAACACATCAAATCTTGGGGAGAACCTGGTATAGAGCCTGGTCAATTTCTCCGACCACATAACATAGCAGTTGATAATGACGATAGGGTTATAGTGGCAGATCGTGAAGCACACCGAGTACAAGTGTTTGACACAGACGGAAACGTACTTGATGTCTGGAATGACATATTCATGCCTAATGGATTAACTATAGGACCCGACGGAAACATATACATAGGCGAGCTTCCAGGTGGCACTCGAGAGGATCCTACTCCTCCGAACCATGGCCATAACATTAGTATCATCAGTCCATCAGGTGAGAAACTGGCACGAATAGGCCATCCTGAAGAGGGAGAAGAGCCTGGAAAATTTATCGCACCTCACGGTGTGGGCGTTGATTCCCGCGGCGATATTTATGTTGGTGAGGTGTCATATACAATCCGGGGGAGTAATATGACTCCTCCAAAAGAGCTTCGTTCCTTGAGTAAACTCAAGAAAATATAGGCTACCAATCCCCCGTCGTTGAGTAAGGCCAGCCAGGGGGAATTGATTGAGTATCCTGGACCGTCTTGTACACACGCATCCCTCTCGCCTCGTAATTGGTGAGAGCATTTGGATGGTCCAGGCTACAGGTGTGCAGCCAAACCCTATTAGCTCCTAAAGTAAACGCCCTTTGAAGGCTATCACTGAGCATATGGGCACCAAGACCTTTTCCAATTGCACGGCCCATAAGACCAAAATAAGATATCTCAGTACTCTTATTAGATCTATTATCAAGCTCATAGTAGCCTGCAATCTGTGCATCGTTGTGGGACTCTATCTCCATAACCCAAAGTGTAACTCTGGGATCATTAAATCGACTCTTCCATTGTTGCAGACTCCAAAAATATCTGTCGATCCAATACCAACTACTGCCCACCTTTTGATATAACCATTGAGCAAACCTAGGGTCCGGTTTTAAAACCTGGTAAATCCGAATGCTAGAAACTTCAGTTTTTTTGGGAACTACTTCCTTTTCTGAAGTAACTTCCAAAAAATGAACTGTTATCGGAATAGTCCCCCACATAGTCAAATCTGTGGAAATTCCAACGTCCCTCTTAGTCAAATTTAAAGCTACCCAACTCTATATTTATTTAAGACTTCCATGTTCAATTCAAAACCTATACCGGGCCTGTCGGGTACAGTTACATACCCGTCATCATCCGGCACCATACGGGGCAAAAACATATCAGCCCTTAGGGGGTCTACAGCTACTGGATAATATTCAAGGAATTCTCCATGGGGAATCGCAGCGGCAAGAGGAAGTTGTAGTTCCTGACATCCGTGAGGGGCCACTGACACTCCGCGCTCTAAAGCGAGATCAGTGACATCTTTGGCAACGTCATATCCCGGGCATATAGTGACGTCAACATTCAAAATATCGGCACCATGGTTATCCATCAGTGTTTCAAAATGGGAAAGATGATATCCATTTTCTCCAGTCGCAATTTTTACATTTGAAGCTGCTTTTAGAGTTCCATGTTCCTTGTACCTATGTATTGGCATAGGTTCTTCAAACCAATAAACCCCATACTTTTCCAACTCATCTGAGAATTCCAAAGAAGTATCTAAGTCGAGAGCACAATTTGCATCCACCATAAGAACAACATCATCCCCGACCGCTTTTCGGGCTGCCTCCACACGCTTCATATCCCCAATGACTCCCTGGTTAGGATCACCAATCTTTATTTTGACGGCTCCAGCGTGCATTTCATGAATGTTAAAAAGCACCTCTTCTTGTAATTCCTCTAGACCTTTGCCTTCAGCATAGTAACCACCTGCTATATAAGTTCTGATGCGGTCCTGGGCACCTCCCAACAAATCATGCACAGACCTACCTAAAGCCTTACCTTTAATATCCCAGCAGGCGATATTAATCGCAGCCAAAACCTGCGTGTTCACACCACCAGGACCCAATATTTTAATGTGTTTCTCACCAAGATCCTGCGCAATAGAACGAGTATCCATAGGATCTCGCCCAATCAAAATCTCTCTAAAATAGTCAACAAAAGGAGGGAATATAGCGAGAGGACGTTCCGCCGCGGTACCTCCATTCCAACCATGCCCTTCAATACCCTCGTCAGTCTTAACTGTAACCTTGTGCAAGCGACCGGGACCATAGAAATGTCCCCCGTTCCATATCCCTGGTCTCTCCCACTCGAAAACTTCACTAACCACATCAATTATCTTCATTTTTTAAATCCTGTAATCTCTGTTATTTTCTGTAAGAAGAATATTTAATTTTGACTAATGCACCGACGCTTTCCTAGCCTTCAGAAAGGCTTCTCCCCCATGCACCAATGCTCCAATGACAATAAGTAACAACCCTAATAACAAACCACTACCTGGATCTTCACCAAGTACTATCCAGGCAAGAGTCACGCCAGCCGCAGGTTGAATAAAGTTAAAAAACGTTACAGTTGAGGGCAAGTATCGCTTAACAAGCCATGCATTCGATAGGAATCCAAATCCGGCTATAACCACACCCTGATAAAACAGTGCCACCCAGAAACGAGGATCCCACGAATAAATGGGGTTTTCAAAAATATAGCTACCTGTAACAAAAAATAATATCCCTACTAGCAGCATACTCAATAACATTTTTGCTTCAGACATATTCTGGGTAAAGTTAGACATCAGAACTAACCTCAGCCCAAGCAATGCTGCAGAGGCCAAACTCATAAAGTCACCAACAAAAGTCTCTCCATCTGCTGACTCCCCATCAAAACCAGTATCCCCAACAACGATGGCAAGAATTCCCGCATAGGAAAAAATAATGGCGACAATTTTCCATCTGTGTAACCTATCGGATGGAACTATAAAATGTGCAAAAATAGCGGCCCAGATTGGGAAGGTAGCGTTAAGAGCAGTGGCATGACCAGCGCTAGTGAAATATTGCCCATAATTCATAAGCATTATTTGCACGACGAAAAGTAGTGAAAGACATGCCAGTGGAAAAATCTCCTTGGAAGATACGCGAAAAGAATCGCCTCTCCAAACCATGTACCCTGCTGTGACAATACCGCCCAGAACAAATCTCATCCACCCAACTTGTAGAGGAGCCCCATATTCCAGAGATACCTTTATGCTGACATTATTCCCACCCCATATAAGTGCCAGAAAAACATTGAAAATACTTGGAAATAGTCCAGCAGGTCTGCGCTTATCTTTGGCAGCAGATTCTAAATCGATTGTAATAATCTCCCTTCACTGCAGTTTTTAAGTCATATTTCTATGACCCAGGAACCCAAGCAATTAGATACAAACATTAATTTTACTCCACTTGGATCGACCAACTTGTATTCTGCTATGCTTTGAATCACTCAAATGACAAATAAACAGGAAATGAAACTAACTGTCGTAGATCAATCGCCTGTACGTAAAGGTGGAACTTCTTCCGACGCACTTCGGGAGTCGGTAGAACTTGCGACTTGGGTAGAAAAAATTGGCTACTCTCGATACTGGGTTGCAGAACATCACAACTCCAGTTCTTTTTCAGGAACAAGTCCAGAAATACTTATCGGACAAATAGCTGCGAAAACAAAACATATCAGGGTGGGAAGTGGCGGTGTTATGCTCAGTCATTATTCTGCGCTAAAGGTTGCAGAACAATTCAGTGTCTTAGATTCCTTCTACCCAGATCGAGTTGACCTTGGTATAGGTAGGGCACCGGGCAGTGATAGAAGAACAGCGGCTGCGCTCACTTATCCGAGACCCACGATGGACGTATACCAGGACTTTCCACAGATGGTTAGGGACCTGGCGGACTTTTTGAACGGTGGTATAAAGGAAGGTAACCCTTTATCTGGAATCGTCGCTCATCCGGGGTCACAAAACAATTCCTCTCCGCATATATGGCTATTAGGTTCAAGCGACTATAGTGCGAAGCTAGCTGCGGAGATGGGATTACCTTTCAGCTTCGCTGACTTCTTTGGAAACACCTCTGAGTACGGACCACAGATATGTAATATGTACAGAAACGAATTCAAACCTTCTTCCTATCTTTCAGAACCTCTTCTAAACGTTGGGCTTCAGGTCATTTGTGCTCCCACTGAGGAGGAAGCTCATTATATTGGGTCTTCTAGAAACCTAAACAAAATTATCTCCCGACTGGGATTATCAACACATGGTCTACTACCTCCTGATGAGGCAATTAACTGGCCATTAGATACCCAAGCGAAGGAGTATTTAAAATACGAAACCAGAAGCTACATAGAGGGAGATCCCGAACAGGTGCGGGATGGCCTTTTAAAAGCCGCGGACCGGTACCAGACCAATGATCTTGGGATCGTTTCCAATTGTTACGACTTTGACCACCGGAAGCGGTCTTACCAGCTGGTAGCAGAATGCCTCGATATAGCCAGCATAAGCAAAGCTAAAACCACGACCTAAGAAGGAACTATCGAAGTATTTGGATAACTGGGTTTTTTCGCAAAGAAGAAACAGATTCCGCCAAACATACAGAGCACCCCTAAAACACCGAACGCAATGGTGTAGTCCCCTTTCCAGTCCCTCATGAATCCTGCAAAAACTGGCCCAATAAGTAGTAGTACATTCATAGGCACCTGGGAAATTCCCATTATCTTTCCAAAATTCTTTCTACCGAAATAATCTCCCCTAATCGCGGCAGAAATAGGATTACGACCTCCAAAACCAATGCCAAATAATAGGGCAAACCCGTAAGCTACCAACAGCGTTGGAGGTCCAAAAGTCAGTAATAACACCCCCAATGCCTGAGACATAGTAAATACCATAAGGGCTACGTTTTTTGGAACCCTATCCCCCATGTATCCCCCGACTAATTGAAACACCATGGACACCCCAGTGTACCCAGAAACGACATAAGCGGCTGTTTGTATGCTATAACCTTCGTCGGTCATCATAGGGGCAAGATGAAGCATTAAAGCAAGCAGTACCATGGATGTGAACCCATGCCCAAAACTTATGAGCCAAAATGATGGCTCCCTTAGAGCCTGAGAAACCGTGAAATCAATTTGCTCGACCCCGGTTTTAACCGCCTCCTCTTTATATTTTCTAGCCTCTTCTGGGGTATCCCCGTCGGGTAAGAGACCATGGTCCTCCGGCCTATTTCTGATTAATCTCGTCAAAGGGAAGGCGAGTAAAATAACAACAATCCCAATTACAAGTGACGTATTACTCCATCCGAATCTCTCAGGAAAATCGGGATCCATTAACCAAGCTAAAAGTGGGACCAAAATCAAAGACCCAAATCTGGAAACAGAGTTTCCCAAACCCATAGCCATTGACCTTTTTCTCACAAACCAATTGTTTATCATTGTATTTAGAGCTAACCAGCTACCCAAACCTTGACCGAGAGCAATGACCAGGTAGGCGATATAAAATACAAAAAGATGATTGATCCGACTGAAAATTATCCAGCCCACGGCCATGATCAACATACCAATTAACACCATGCGTCGAGTTCCGAATTTGTCAATCAGATAACCTTCTAGCGGACCTAATATTCCCCCTTCAACTCTAGTAAAAGTCAATGCCAATGACAGCTTAGTGCGATTCCAACCAAAGGCATTTTCCATGGCCACGGCCCATATTCCCATCGCATGAAACAGAGGTGTTGTAGCAACCAGCATTATTGATCCAAATACTGGAATCAGATACCAGCCGTAGTAAAGTCCCTTTTGGGGGGATTCTGTTTTATTTGAAGAGCCCATATCTTCGTTGTCTTTCATTACTGAAATACCAACTCTGAAGGATTAATGGGCAGAAAAATGAGCAATTTTTAGTGACTTTCACAAACCATAGATTTACAGTAACTTAAAGAGCAATTTACCCTCTATACGCAAAGAGCCTGCAAAAAATTGCAGGAATTGCGATTCCTTAATACTAGTCCAAGCTGATTTGTCAGTCTACTTATGTGGTAGAAAAACACCAACGAATAATAGTGATTAGCTCAAAAAACTAATTTATATTTAGATTAATATCATTGCGACTACTTAATTTTAGTAATTGATGGTGTGTTTAATGAAGTCCCGTCCAAATGTTATCTTGATTCTCGCTGACGATATGGGGTATTCAGACCTTGGTTGTTTCGGTTCTGAAATAGACACTCCAAACATTGACTCATTAGCCAATAATGGGTTGCGTTTTTCCCAAATGTACAACTCAGCCCGGTGCTGCCCATCCCGCGCGGCATTGCTCACAGGTTTAAACCCGCAGCAAACTGGAGTAGGTCACATGGTGACCGATATGGGATTGCCAGCCTACCAAGGTTATTTAAACAAGAACTGCGCCACCATTGCTGAAGTCCTTAAGAAAAACGGATATACCACGCTAATGTCAGGAAAATGGCACGTAGGAGGTTCCTATAACCTCCTAGACAAAGACAGCTGGCATCCTGGAGACAACCGGCACCCAACACCAACTCAAAGGGGATTTGATCAGTTCTTTGGAATAGTTGCCGGAGCGGCTAATTTTTTTCATCCTAGAACATTGATGGATAACGACACATTTATTGAAATTGATCCTCCAGATTTCTATCTGACCGATGCTATCAGTGAAAACGCCGTCTCAATGATAACGAAGGCATCATCTGGGGATAATCCATTTTTTCTTCATGTAGCTTATACAGCCCCACATTGGCCACTTCATGCTCTTGAGGAAGACATAGCTAAATATCGAGGAAATTATCGTGACGGATGGGACTCGCTCCGAAAAAACAGACATGAAGAACAGCGGGGCATGGGAATTGTTGATGATAAGTGGGACATATCTCCCAGAGACGCTTCCTCACGACCATGGAAAGAAGCTGAAGATAAGGAGTGGGAAGACTTAAGAATGGCCGTATATGCTGCCATGATTGACCGCATGGACCAGGGAATTGGAAAAATCCTCACTAAATTAAAAGAACTTGGTGAGGACAAGGACACGGTGATCATGTTTTTATCTGACAATGGTGGATGCGCTGAATTTCTTGCGGAGGACACCAATCGACCCGATCCGTCTCAATATTCATCTTCAACAAGCGATGGAAGGTCAATGACCGTGGGTAACAGGAAAGATATTGAACCTGGTCCCGATACCACTTTCATGAGTTATGACCTAGCATGGGCAAATGCAAGTAATACTCCATTCCGGAGATTCAAGAGGTGGACTCATGAGGGAGGGATTTCAACCCCTTTTATTTTGAACTGGCCAGAAAAAATTTCTAGACCATCGATAATAACCGAGGCAACCCACATTATAGACATTGCTGCAACAATTTATGATGCTGCCAACGCCCAGTATCCCTCAGAACTTAATGGAAACGCTACAAAACCATTGGAAGGGCACAGTTTTATGCAGGCGATTGAAACAGGCTCATGGGAGAGAAAAGAGCCGATTTATTGGGAACATGAGGGAAGTAAGGCTATGCGATATGGAGAGTGGAAATTAGTCAGCGAAGTTGGTCATAACTGGGAGTTCTACAACATGTTAGAAGACCGAACAGAACTGTCTAATCTTGTTGACGGAGAAAGTGACAGAGTTAGAGAAATGCTCAATTCCTACAAAGAATGGATGAAACGATGCGAAGTCCAAAATTGGCCATTACCAGGACATTTATGGAATCCAGAGATGATCTCTTCGTATGCCCATAGATCGGGCTAGCTTTACTATTCTTGCTCTCTGATTCTTTTTGAACCCAGGAAAAAAAGCAGGGAAATTGCAATGGCTAATCCTCCCATGACTGCCAGAGACCAGCGTGGCGAAGTAGAGTCGGCAAACCAACCTATCCCCAAGCTAAAAAATATCACCATTCCCATTACAATTCTATTAAGACTAGTGATTCGGACCCTGTATTCATCATCGGTCAAAACTTGAGTTAGAACTCCATTGGTAGTCCTATACATGGTCTGGGTGGCTCCAAAAAGCGCCAACACGAGAAAGGCCATCGGCATCCATATAGACTGACTGAAAATAAGAGTGAGAACCGCACTGGCTAGAGCGGAAATGATGCAGGCCATTCCTCTCTTTTTGGGAAATCCAAACGCTGACAACAAAAACACCATTATTAAGCCGCCTGCACCATTGACTGCCATGAAATACCCACCAAAATCAGGTCCCTGATGAAGTACATTCGCGGTGAACATCGGCAACAGGAAAATCACAGGGTGACAAACTATATTCGGCGCAGAGGACAGGCCGATCATTAACGCAAGTACCCTTTGTTTCTTCCATAAGTATCTGAACCCTTCCACCATATCTTCAAAAAACCCAGCGACACCAGGTGCAGAATTTGAGTTCGTCTGTTTGAAAGGAGTTTTCATCGGAATAAGGGAACAAACTACACCCAAATAGAGTAGTGCTTCAAAAATAAAATTCCAGAAAAACCCAAGTGACGCAACGATGATGCCACCAACAAATGGACCTATCATCCTGGTTCCCGGAATGGTCAATACATTCGTAGCATATGCGTTACTAAGAGAATCCGGCGCCACTGTATTGGCAATAAGCGCCTGCTTTACGGGCATCTTAATTGATTCACAACTTCCTGCCACAAAAGCGTAAAAAAACGCGTGCCAGACTTCCACCATATCCATTCTCACAAGAAATGCGAAAGACAAGGCAAAAAGTGCCATAAAAATTTCTATGCCAATTATGAGTCTGCGGCGATCAAGTCGATCACCAATAACTCCTCCCCAGGGACCTATGAATATCCCCGGAAGAGCAGCTGTCCCTCCAACACCTACCACTAGAAGGGCCGAATTGGCGCCACCTTCAGACAGATACTTTACAAGCCATCCAAGAGTTAATAATTGAAGCCACAGGGCAGTGTTACCAAAAAAATTGGCTGCCCAGATAAACCTATAGTTACGATATGCTCTCCATGAATCCAAGGTTTGAATTCGAGGCACGCTAATTCGAAAACCTATTGTAGACAGCCTTTCTGGGGAATATTGATTTCTGCGAATAGCATCAAATTATTATTCAGCAGTTCCGTTATATCCTCGGTGCAACAGGTCCCAATCAATCTCGTACCCAAGTCCAGGTTTAGTTGGAGCATGAACATAGCCACCCTCAAATTGTATATCCTCAACGAGTCCAAACATATTTGCACCGGTACACGGAAAAAATTCGAAGAACTCACAGTTTGGAACGGCCATCGTTATATGAAGGTTGGCAACATTGTTTAGAGAATTACCACCATGATGGATTTCACATTTCATATTGAATCCCTCGGCAAGGTGACAAAGCCTAATCATAGGAGTTATGCCACCGGTGACAGCCACGTCGCCACGGAGTATGTCCGTTGCATATTGAGTGATCCATTGAGTCATTCCGTAGTATCGGCCCGGAGCATATTCAGTTGACATTATTGGTATATCCAGCTTCTGATGAAGCTTGACGTAGTTATATAAATCTTCTTCTACCAGAGGGTCCTCATACCAGTAGAAATTAAGATCTTCTATGGCTCGACCAACCCGCATTGCATCCTCGTACTGGTATGCCCACATGGAATCTAGCATCAGCTTCATGTCGTCACCAACAGCATCACGAACTGCCTTGGATATTTCAATGTCATACATCGGGTTTCCATGGGGATGAATCTTATGGGCAGTCCAGCCCATCTCTTTGAACTTAATAGCCTCTTCTGCATATTCTTCCTTGGTTTCGTGATATGCGGTGCTCGAATATACAGGTACAGTTTCTTTGCAGGTTCCGAGAAGTCTATGGATCGGCTGATTCGCTATTTTCCCGTTTATATCCCAAAGGCAGATATCTATTGCTCCGATCACGTAAGTAGATACTGATCTATTCATCTTCCATAGATCCCACCAGATAGAACCTATATCCTGCGGGTTTCTACCCATAATAATCGGCTTGATAAATTCAATAAGGCCAGGAGCAAAGTGGTTAGCGCCCACCCTTGACGAACCTAAAAAGGCGTTACCCGAAATACCTTCATCAGTTTCTATTGTCACTACCCCGAGCTGCTGTGTCTTACCAAAAGTGGTACCAACCCCTGTTTTCCAAACCTCGGTTTCCCAATCAAACATATCTACTTTAACGTTAGTAATTTTCATATAAATACCTTCCCAAACCCAATGTAAAATACTGCCTTGCAGTGAGTCGCACTTCAGCATACCTAAATTTATCTACAGAATAAAGATATGGCTGTTAGCCTAATCACAAACAGCTGGTAGTTCCTTCCAGAAACCTGTCGCCTGCTCAAAAGCTTTTGCTAGCTGTAGAACCCCAAAATCATCTCTATAACGACCAACTATCTGTATTCCTACAGGTAACCCTTCAGCTGTAAAACCACAGGGAACCGAAACCGCAGGGTGACCGGTGGCTGTTATGTAATAGCAAGACTTCATCCATGATATGAAATTTTCCATCTCTATTCCGTTGATATCTGAGACCCAACGTTGTTTAACATCAAACGGGGGACGTTGGCTAACGGGGCAAATTAAGAACTCGTACTTATCCATAAAGTGATGCATGCGTTGAAACAATTCCATTCTCTTTGCTTCCGCCCATCCCACTTGAGGACCAGTTAAATTCACTCCCTGCTCTATATCCCAAATCATAGTGTCTTTGAGCTTGTCCCGGTTATTTCTTAAATGTTCTCCCTGATTTATTTCTCTTCCCCAACCTCTCCATATTAAAAAAAGTTCATCGGCATCAGTAAAATCGGGATCCGCCTCAAAAACGTTGCATCCTAAATGATCGAAAACATGTCTCTGCGACTCCAGCACCCCAGTGGTACGTGGATCAACTGGAAGGCCGCCAAGAGAAGGGCTCCACGCTACGTTCACACCTTTGAATTCTCTTTCAAGGGGTTCTAGAAATCTCTCACCTGCTTCCGTAATTGAAATCGGCACACGCGAATCCTCACCTGCAATGGCAGATAAAAGAAGAGCACAGTCATCTATATTTCTGGCCATCGGTCCCTGCACTGAAATAGGGCCCCACCCTACTTTGGATGGGAATGTTGGAACTCTGCCTGGTGAAGGTCTGAATCCAATCACATTGCAAAAATTAGCAGGATTCCTAAGCGATCCTCCAGTGTCACTCCCATCAGCTATGGGCAACATCCGGGTGGCCAATGCCACGGCCGCACCACCACTACTGCCTCCACAAGTTTTGGATGTGTCATATGGATTGAGAGTTTCCCCAAACACTTCGTTAAACGTCTGAGAACCAGCTCCAAATTCAGGTGTATTGGTTTTACCGATGGTAATTGCACCGGCTTTCTGAATTCGTTCTACAATCAGTGCGCTGTAATCTGGCACAAAATCAGAATACAACGGGGACCCATAAGTGGTGCGTATACCCTTAGTTGGAACCAAGTCTTTATGGGCCACTGGAAGTCCCCCCAGTATGCCAATTTGATGACCTTTAGCCATTGCCTTGTCTACCTGCTCCGCACCCTCAATTCCCAACTCAGGCCGCAAAGTAACTATCGCATTAACTTTTGGATTCACCCTAGAAATATGCTCTAGATGAGCCTCCATTAATTCTTTAGCCGAAATATGTTTATCTTTTATTAAAGAAACCATTTCCACTGCTGTCTTATTTACAAGCTCGTCTACGCGTTGTCTATCTGTCATATGCCTAGTCTTTCACCAAATTAATCTGCGGAGTTTGGAACCGATATTTTCTCAAAAGATTCTTCTGACTTTTGCCAGTCCGGTATTAGAAGTTTGGCCGGATTCTCTAATAGAACAATACTAATCGCCCCACCGATGCTAGCAACAATAGAAACAACCAGAGCCCAGTTATAACTTTGGAACATGTCATAAACAGGACCCCCTATCCATCCACCTAGAGCCATTCCAATACCTGCTCCCAACATCTGAAATCCATGGGCTCCGCCCATTGGCGCGTGGCCAAAATATTTTCTGTTTAGAATTGGAAACCCTCCCGTCTCTCCTCCATATCCAATACCAAAAGTAACAGCAAATAAATAAAATGCCATCTGTACATCTCCCCAAAATAGGAAAATCACAGGGGCTCCCTGCAAAACATAAAATATGGTCATAACACTCCTGACACCATATCGTTCACAAAGAACCGGCGTAGTAAGCCTAGTTAATATGCTGACGGCAGACATCAAGGTGAAAATCATCGAGGCTCTGACCGGGGACATTTCACTATCGATTGCCATTGGTATGATCCAAATGAGTATTACCGCATGGCCCACGCACCCCAAAAAATGAATGGAGCTCAGATTCCAGTAGGCAGCAGTTCGTCGCATATGACCCTTGAATTCATCCAAAAGCTCCACTGGAGGAGCTTTTCCACTTAGAGGTGGGTCTCCATCAACTGTGCCATAAGCTACGAGTGATTTATCAGCAGGCCTGTTCTTGAAAACAGTAATCATGCACAGCATTAGTATGGTCGAAACAATCCCTATGGATATGAAGGAATTTTGCCACCCAATTTCCTCCACCATAAACGCAATCAACGGGGTGGCTAAAGCAGGGCCTAAGCCCCAAGAAGCCATTATCAGTCCCATCGCTAATCCAAGATTTCTTCGAAACCAAATCATTGCAGCAGGAATCAAAGGAACAAGAAATATTGCTTGTGCGACACCGAGAATTACTCCATAAGTAACCCAGAAATGCCAGTATTCTGTTATGAATGCTGTCATAAGCATTCCAACAAAAAACAAACCAACCCCTGCGAGCATCGCCTTCTTGGCTCCGTATCTGTCACCCAGATTACCAGCCCATGGAGAAACTACCGCTGTCACTATGCTGCATATGGCATATGTAAGGCTTATATTCCCCTGGCTCCAATTAAATTGTTCTTCCAAAGGGTCGATAAAAACCCCAAATGACATTCTGATAGATGTGCCGACTATCTGCATTCCTGCGATAATGACAACTATCACCCAAGCATAATGCTTATAAAAAGTCTTATTTCCATTCGATTGTCCCGCATTTATTTGACTCAAAACATTACCTTTCAGGAAAACTCAGTGGAGTGGGCATGCCCACAAGGCAGCCTGTTCCCAGCGCTGTTTATTAACTGAACCAGCTACATTGTCAGATCTTTCCTCTATCTGTAAAGTCGCGGCAGCGGCAGAAATATAAACAAAAAGCACCACACTGACGACCATAACAACGACGAATTGGAGTGGTACTCCAAGGATCCTAGATCCTATTTTAAATCCTGAAATATTCCCACTCCTTGCCGTGTATGCACCAATTATAGTCAGACAAAGAAAAAATGTCTGCCGAAAGTTAGCCATTTAAGTAAGGAGATATGTGGCCAGAGAGCCAAATTTAAATCCAATAGTATGAAAACATGGTCTGCTTTTGATACCCTTGCGAAACTCTCCAAATTATGGGAGAGCAAATGATGCGTTTCAAGCAGTACAACACAGGGACATAATCGCCTGAGGAGTCAAAAATGTTAAGAGCAAACTCTATAAGAGAAAAATTGAATTCAGATACACCTACACTCAGCACTCACATACATAGTGTTTGGCCATCTGAGATAGAGGCCCTTGGCCACACAGGAATATATGACTATGTCGAATTTGTTGCTGAGTATGGACCATCGGACTTACATGATCTAGATAACATGGTGAGAGCCGCAGAGCTTCACAATTTAGGATCAATGATCAAAATTGATCAAAGCCTTATGCCTTTCCTAGCCCAAAGGGGAATAGGAGCTGGATTTGAAAGCGTTCTTTTCACGGATGTAAGAAGCCTTGAAGAGGTAAGGGATTGTATTAAAGCAGCCCGAGCGGATCACCCGGATCAGGGAGGCTTATACGGAGTAGCAACTCGAAGAAACTCTTTCATGGGCTACGGTGGCTCACCTGAATACGTGGACGCGCTCGGTGAAGTTGTTTTGGCGTTCATGATTGAAAAGAAAGGTGCTGTGGATAACCTCGAAGAAATCCTGTCGGAACCGGGAGTTGAAATGACACAGTGGGGAGGGGCGGACTTCTCCATGAATATTGGAAAACCGAGACAGATGAATGACCCTGAGGTTGCAGCAGCAAAAAAGAAAACTTTCGAACTTTCACTCAAAATGGGTGTTCCTCCACGCGCGGAAATTCAATCTGCAGATGAAATGAAAGAATATCTTGACATGGGGGTCAGGCATTTCTCTCTAGGCACCGACATCACAATTCTCTATTCCTACTGGAAAGACGAGGGCGAGAAAGTTCTTAGGGCTATGGAAGGGGAGTAAAAAATACGGGAGAACTCACAGTATGGATCTTGATCTTGGGGAAAAGCGAGCAGTCATTACCGGAGGGAGCAGAGGAATAGGGAAATCTATCGCAGTCGTTCTGGCATCGGAGGGAGCAGAGGTGGCTATTTGCGGCCGAAACAAGGATTCATTGGAACAAGCTGCGGCAGATATATTAAAAGAAACGGGTAAGTCTATACTTGCTGTTGTAGCAGACACAACAAATACCGCATCAGTCGAATCTTTTATTGGCGCCGCGGCCGATCACCTTGGTGGAATAGACATATTAGTCAACAACGCAGCCGCGCCGGGTGGGTTAGTAATGGGACCGCTGAATACAGCAAACCCTGACGAATTACTGGCTGACCTTGATACAAAAGTAGTTGGATACATGAGAGTAGCCAAGGCAGCAGCGCCACATTTAAAAGAGGGCGGCTGGGGAAGGATAATCAATATTGGTGGTCTCGCGGCTCGTAGCGGGGGTGCCATAAGCGGGATGAGAAACGTAGCTCTAACTCACTTCACGAAGACATTATCGAACGAATTGGGTCCACAAGGAATCAATGTAAATATCATCCACCCCGGTGCTACCAGGACTGAAAGAACAGGCCCATTGAATCAAGCACTGGCCAAAGAAAGAAATGTTTCAGTTAAAGACGTGGAGAATGCTGCCAGTGCAGGAATTGATATAAGAAGGATAATCGAATCAAAGGAAGTGGCTTTTTTGGCTGCTTTTCTTGCCTCACCAAAATCTTCGGCCATAACAGGAGAGGCAATCGCAGCAGGTGGTGGAGTTGGGTCGGCGGTTTTCCAATAGAAACATAAATACCGGAGAGGAGAGTTAGGATGTACACGACTGAACAGTATGAAGGAATGATCGCTGAGACAATAACACTGAAAGGACATAATGGAGAAGAAATTCACACATACTTCGCAAGACCACAGGGACCAGGCCCATTTCCTGCTGTAGTGGTTATACACCATTTACCTGGATGGGATGAAATCTACAGAGATTTTACCCGTAAGCTGGCCCACCACGGTTACTTAGCTATTTCCCCCGACCTCTACTGCAGGGACGCCCACGGAACTCCAGAAGATGTAGCAGCAGCCATAAGGGCGGACGGCGGAGCGCCCGACGACAGAGTCTTAGGAGATGTTCAGGCAGCTGCTGACTACGTACTTTCATTGCCCTCATCCAACGGTAAAGTAGGTGTTTGGGGTACATGCTCTGGAGGTAGGCATGCATTCCTGGCTGGCTGTAAACTGACTGTTTTTGATGCCGTGGTCGAATGCTGGGGTGGAAACGTCATTATGGCTCAAGACCAGTTGACCGAAAAACAACCAGTATCACCGAACGAGTACACAAATGATCTCAATGCCCCAATACTAGGTCTATTTGGAGACCTAGACCAAAGCCCCACGAAGGAACAGGTAGACCAACACGAAGCAGAACTGAAGTCTGCTGGAAAAGACTATGAATTTCACAGGTATCCTGAAGCAGGCCATGGATTTTTCTACTATCACGCACCAATTTATCACCAGGCATCTGCGGTAGACGGATGGGAAAAAATGTTTGATTTCTTCTCAAGGAAACTTAACTGACAGGTAATACATATCCCTAACATAGAAAAGCGTTGGAGTATTAAATATGTGCACAATGATTTGTGAGAGAGCCCCCATGGAGGGAAGCGCAAAAGGTAGAGATGGTTGGTTTCCCCTCAAGAACGCCAATGTATCTTATGACCATCCATTCAGCGCTCCATGGGAATATGCCGTCAATATAGACTTTGTAAACGAAGATAGGGGAGTAGGAGCAAGGGTAGCTGTTGAACTCAGTCCTGACTCTGCAAAATTGCTCGCAGAGTCCATAATGAAAGCCTTGGAACGGGGTGAAGCAGATCCTCAGATTCGGATATCTGTACTTTAGCCCTCATAACTCCCCATTTGCGTTTTGGGCCGTAGTGATTTACCTCGAGGCATTTTGTCCAATTTTTTAGGATCGCACAGTCGGCCTGGATAGGATGTACCACGTCCCCACAATTGCTAGAGATATCACAATGCCTTTAAATAGCCAGTTATATGGGGTATCAGGCCAAAACACTGATATCGCACTAAAGATCCAAATGCAGCTTACGGAAATCAACTTCGCTCTTATTGGCATACCGCCAGTCTCTAAGAATCTCTTGACCGGTTTCCCAAATATTCGATGCTCTGTCACCCATCGGTACATTCGGTCGTTAGATCTGACAAAACAGCCCGCCGAAAGAATCAGAAAAATCGTTCCAGGAAGGCCTGGTAAAACGTAACCAGCTATTCCAAGGCCCAGAAAAATAAATCCAGCGGCATATAGAAAATAAACCTTTATTCTGTTAATCATCTGCTAATGTATGTCTATTGAAAGATAATTTAATATTTAAGTTACAAGGTCCAATCATACAACTTTCCTTTAGCAATCGTCGTGTTCAGTGTTGAAGCCCACAAGGTTGTTTGAGAGATTTAAGACCACACGTAAAACCAAAACAGGATTAGTAATGCCAAAGTTTAGATTAGAAGGAAAGGTAGCAATTATTACAGGTGGGACTTCTGGAATGGGGCGAGCTGCTGCAGAATTATTTGCGAGGGAAGGCGCAAAAGTTGCCATAGGTGGAAGACGCATAGAAAAGGGGGAAATAGTGGTGGATGGGATTCGTAAAGAAGGAGGGTCAGCGATATTTGTCCATACCGATGTTTCAAAGACGGAAAACGTAAGAAACTTAATAGAAAAAACCGTATCGGAGTACGGGACTATTGATGTGTTATTCAATAATGCAGGGATAAATAACCTAAGTGAAGGAGATCCTCACAACGAAGATGAGTTTCTGTTCGATGAAGTCATGGACGTCAATTTAAAGGGAGCATTTCTTTGCACAAAATATGTTGTGCCTCACATGATTAAACGAGGAGGGGGATCAATCATAAATAACTCCTCTGTTCTCGACGCTAGAGCGAATTCTACGTCATCAACTTCTTATCATGTGTCAAAAGGTGGTTTAGCAATGTTGACCAAAAAATCTGCCGTCTCCTATGCCAAGTACAATATCAGAGTCAACAGCGTACAACCTGGCGCAATCGCAACTGAAATGTCAGGGATAGATTGGGACAAATTGCAGGACGAGTCACTAATAAATTCCAGGAAAAAATTGCAACCCATTGAGCGAATGGGCCATCCCGAGGATGTAGCATACGCGGCACTGTATTTTGCATCAGATGAGTCTAATTTTGTTACTGGTGCAAGCCTACTAATAGATGGTGGACTAAGTGCAGTGTATGGCAATTCCTAACATCTTTGGACTGGTGAAATGGGACGCCAGTCAAGAATTGTAACTCCTAATCGCCTATAAATTATTAGTTTATATCTCTATAATCGAGCGGTTGTGTTTACGAATAACTCTACATTGGGATCGAGAGATCGATAGTGAATTTGAGAAAAGATCCAGATAAAGGATCAGTTAATAAATCCGAAGAGTGTGCAGAATCTTCTAACTTAAAGCTAAAACCATGGTCTGCGTTCGAATTCTCAGGATTTCGCATGATGTGGCTCTCTGGTGTTTCGTCATCAGTCACCATGCAGATGCGAAATATCGGGTTTGGAGTGTGGCTATATGAGGAAACTGGCTCGGGTGTAATGCTCGGCCTCCTCGGTATAGTCCAACTAGTAGCCCAAATGCCAGCAACCCTCTTTGGCGGGGCTTTCGCAGATTCGATGGACCGAAGGAAACTAATCACTTTTACCCAAAGCTTTAGTTTTATATTAATTGCTTTCGCGACGATATTACTAATAACCGATCAACTGAGGCCATGGCACATCTATGGCATCGTACTCATACTTGGATTGACTAGTACTCTTGGAGGACCGGCTCGATCTGCCATAACAGCCAATATAGTACCCACCTCCCATTTAATGCACGCGGTTACCTCAAACACAGCCACGTATCAAATTAGTTCCATACTAAGTCCACTAATGTTCACAGCGGCATACGAATTCATCGGCATTTCTGCAGTGTTTATATTGGGGGTATTTACTTCCGTACCTGCTACTGTGATGCCGCTATTTGTAAAACTGCGCTACAGCCTAATGGAAAAAGATGAAAAAACTAATGAAGCACCTATGATTCAAAGGTTATGGGAAGGATTTACCTTCGTTAGGAACCATCCCATATTGCCGGGTTTATACGTTATGGACATAGGGGTGACGGTAGTTAGCTACTATAGAGAAATTATGCCGCTGATAGTGGATAAACTTTTTAGGCAAGGAGCCTGGGCTATAGGGCCTTTGACAGCAGCAAACTCACTTGGCGGAGTAGCAGGAAGTTTCCTCGTTTTGTTCATGGCCACCTTCAGGGCTAAAGGAATGTTGGTTCTATATGCCACGAGCACTTATGCCATCTTGCTGTTTGCATTTGGATCACTGCAATTTTTACCAGGTAACCCGATTGTTCTCTTGGTTATAGGTGGTGCAATAATATCCGGGCTGGGTATGACCGACGCTATCGGAATGACAACTCGGCAAACAACCGTCCAATTGACAACCCCGGATAACATGCGGGGGAGAGCTGTTAGTTTCCATTCATTCTGCGCAATGTCAGCCAACAATATAGGAACTTTTGAAGTAGGATACATGTCATCCAGGATTGGTGCAGGTAACACGATGCTGCTTGGTGGGGTGGTTTCCGTACTAGTAGTAATCGCCGTTTGGAGACTTATCTCAGGCCTCAGAAATTACAGGTACCCATAGTTTTTTTAATTTATAAAATCGCAAGGGCTGGGTGTGGACGAGGAGGATTCTGTCCATCTACTATCTCTTGCTGGCGCTCCTCAGATAGAATTTCAAATCTTTCCGCTGCTTCTAAAACTATCGGGAGTAGAGTAGATTCGCCACAACTCGGGGCAGTATGTATCGGCTGTGAAAGTTGCCACCAAAGAGCTTTTTCGATATCTGCCTGTTCACGATGGGCGTCGTACCAGGTCCCAATGTCGGGGGTTACTCCTTCCCATCCTCCGCGGGCAAGCATTTTAATAGCCTGAATCCCAACATCTTTCTTATTACAGATTCTTATTAATTCTTCAGCATCAGCCCTGTACTTGGAATTCTTATACATCGTGGCATTGACCGGAAACATAACAGTATCAAAGTCGTATCTGTGCAATGCTTCTATGTGAGTTCGAGGCACCGAGGGTCCATGACCAGTTATACCAATCCATTGGGTTAGTCCCTGATCCTTCATCTCTATAAGCGTTTGAAGTGCCCCTCCATCGGAAGTCACTATATCCAAAGTATCTGGGTCTATCACAGAATGAAGTTGAAAAAGATCAAAGGAATCCACATTCATTCTGCCCATTATATTTTCCACATTTCTCCAAGCATCATCTCTGGTTCTCATAGGCGTTTTCGCACCTAGGAACATTTTGGGACGGAGGTCAGGCATCCATGGAGCTACTCTTTCCATTGCCTTCGCATATCCAGGAGCTATATCTATGTGATTAACTCCATGATCAAGAGAAAGTTGGATAACCCGATCTGCAGCGTCTTGATCTAATTTGCCTATTGAATAAGAACCAAACGTAACCACACTGCTTAAATGACCTGTTCTTCCAAGCCTACGTTTTTCCATTTTCATCAGCTCCCTTAGGATGTAGAGTGGCCGTTTTAAACAAGGACTATGCTAGTATAAACGTCACTTCTGAACACGTCCCTAATTTCCTCGATAATATGCTTGGTCTACCGGCATTCCATCAGCAACGGAGCATTATTGTTTGTCTGTTTCGATATCTGCAACTGAACTCGCAAATTATGCCCCTCGGTATCCTTGTCTCCGATGCGCCTGGGTAAGGATGAAAGTAAAAGATCTTCCGTATCAATCATTTCCCACAATATTCAGTTCCATAGATTCTTTTACCAAAAATGCCATCACAGCATATTTCGACACTTATAAAAGACTCCCTGACTGGCTGTCAGATCTCGGAGAAATACATTCTTCCATCAAACCACCAGGCTGGAGGAAGTTTTATAGAGTTGATGAAGAGACCGGTATCAGCGTCAGAGGAGAGGCTGACGCAATATTTGAAATGGATGATGGGGCACACCTCATAGCAGATTATAAAACCTCTAAATATAATCCGGAACGAACTTACGCCTTGGAAGCTTACGAAGTCCAACTTAATGCATACGCTTGGATAGCAGAGTCCGCTGGCTTTTCCCCCGTAAACAAACTTGTCCTCATATTCATGGAGCCCAACAGTAGTCGCGAATTTGCAGAAAACGCAGATTCCTTCTCATCTCAAGGATTAAATCTGGGCTTTGTGGCAAAAATAGTTCCTGTGAAGAGGCATCCCGAGAACCTAATACCGCCGCTACTTGAAAAAGTCCGTCTCGTCTCTGAGATGAAAATGCCTCCCGCCCCTAGAGGTCGATGTAGGGAGTGTCGAAACCTAGATACCCTGATAGTGAGACTCGCGACAGGAATCAATTAATGCCCCATACAAGTCAGAACAATGAATCCTTTACTTGGCTGGGTGTATTTGGGCATCCTGATGACGAAACTTCGGCAAGTGCTGGAACCATGGTGAAATGGATCGAAGCAGGAAACGAAGTCTACATAGTAACCGCCACAGGTGGAGAAGAGGGAACTTTGGGTACTGGTGGACAAATAATTGAACGAGAGAAACTAGGTTCTGTGCGAGAGGCTGAACTAAAAAGAAATTTGAACCTATATGGAGCTAATCCCCCTTTCTTACTTAGATATAGAGACCAAGACTTGGACAAGGAAGACCCACATATTTTGTCATTAAAGGTATTGGACATCATGCACTTAGTAGAGCCGGACATCGTAGTTACTTTTGGACCAAGCGGTATATCAAATCATCCAGACCATATAGCCATACATAAAGCCACTCTTTTAGCTTTTGAGGGATACAGCGAAAACACTCAATCACGTGAAAAGCCGCTTCTAATGTTTCCTTCGATCCCTCAGGATTTAGCTCAAGAATTCGGTCTTGACCTAAGCGATGAAGAAAAAAGGCTTGACATAATTGTCGACATAACAAGCTCCATAGATATGAAAGTAAAGGGTCTTAGAAACTACCAGAGCCAGGAGGACGCTCAAGAATTAGCTAGTAGGTTTTCAGAGCAGGAACAGCACAGGGAGAGTTTTGCAGTTAGTGAACTTACGACGGCTAATTGGAAGGAGTCCAATTTGATCCGATATCTAAATAACCTTTAAACGCTCATCCTTCACGGTGCTTATAAAGCTTGTTTCACCTACTTGGTAAAGCTTCGTTAGTACGAACTAGAACTAAAACAGAAGCTCCCATAGCAAATATGGCTGCAGTGATGAAAAAAGCCGTAGCATAGCTACCTGTCTGGTCAAAGCTTTGACCAGCTATGATGGGTCCGACGAATGCCGGAACTGCTATAGCAATAGAGACAAACCCCATTATCGTGCCAAAATGTTTGACGCCAAACGAGTCTAATACCAGCAAATTATATAAAGCTCCGTATGCCCCAAAGAAAAACCCCATAAATGGGACTATCAACCAGATCGGAATTCCGTTTCCAGCATAGACGAGCAAAGCAGCGAAAACAGCTTGCCCAGCCAAATCAATGATAGTCGCAAGTTTTGCTCCATACCTGTCAGAAAACATTCCAAATAAAAACTTCCCGGCCATTCCACATGTCGCAAAAAGACTGAGCGCAACTGCGGCTGTTGCCTGGGTAACTCCATTTTCAATTAAATGGTGTGAAACCTGAGGCAATAAAGCGCTGTAAGTAAAACTCCCACACACCACTCCTAAAACAATTGCGTAAAAACTACGCATTTTGAGAACATCCCCCAATGTGTAACTGGCGGGAGTTATTTCCAATGATTCTTGATCACTAGAAGAAGCTGTCAGGGTTTCAGCCGGGTTCCGGACTATAAAGAAAGAATATATTGATACCAATATTCCGAGTATTCCTATAACGGCATATCCCATCTTCCAGCTGTATAAAGAAACCAAGAAGGCCACTAGGGGTTGAATAGCCATGCCGCCAAAGTTATTCCCCATAACCGTGACTCCCAATACCTTCCCTCTATTTTGGGGAAACCACATTCCAATAAGTTTCCCAGGAGGTAACGCAGCGGACCCCACTACCGTAAGTGCCTGGACAATACTCAGAAAATACCAATGCCATATACCGCTCATAAATACTCTTGCCAAATAACTAAATCCAAAAACGGCAAGTGAAAAAGACATAATATTTCTTGATCCGTATCTGTCTATCATCATTCCTACAAATGGTGAAATGAAGTTGCCAAGTGCCAACATAGAGAGAGAAAATGTTATCTGAGTTGTTGACCACCCAAAGGAGTCTTTGATCGGTTCGACAAAGTGCCCAAACGAATACTGCGATCCACCTATCGCCACAGAACATCCCAAGAAGCAGGCTAAAGCTATACCCCACCTTCTTTCTCGAACAGATGAGGTTAAAGTTTTAAGGATGTTTTTAGTCAAAATTTATAACTTTCAGCGCTGACTTACCCATTACCCAGTCAATCTCCTCGGAAGTTGTAAATACGGGATTTTCCCTAGCGCCTTTCAGGGCATTTCTGTATCCCTCGCGACCACTCACCGGCGGGTAATCGCTACCCCACATAATCCTCTCTACACCAAAAGAATCTTTGGCCATATCCACCAACGGAGGAACATCATCAAAAAAGTCGAATCCAAAATCTTGAGGTAACACGTTCGGTCGATTGACTATTTCCCCCAGCCCATGAATCTTGATATATACATTCGGATAGTTGGAAAGAGTCAGTGCCTTTTTAAATTTTTCGTATGGACGAGATGGGCCGGGTCCATTTTGTGGAAATGCGGACGACTCTCCTCCACCCGCCAAGTGTTCCATAATTATTGGCATATCGGGAAATTCAGACACTATAGAGGCAAACTCATCTGAAGCAAACTGCTCCACATTCCCCATACAGGTAATAAACATGCCCAGCTCATCTGCCTTCCGCCACAACGATAATTTATCTTCTCCAGGTGTTCTGCTATCAGGTGTCAGTCGAACACCAACGGCACCCTCAACTTTGTGTCTTTCAAGATCTCCCAATGGGTCTTGTGAAGTAGTATCGACTATCACAGCAAGTGCGAATTTGCCAGGAAAGCGCCTCCGGCATTCGTAAAGGTAAGAGTGGTCATAATGTCCAAATTCGGGCATGCCATGCTGTACCAATAGCGCCTTGCTCACACCATTAAGTTCCATCTGGTGAACTAACATCTCAATTGGCTCAAACCAGTTGGGACCAGCATGGGTGTGGGTGTCTATAATTAGCATCCTCTTTCCTGTTCAGCGTTTAAGGAATATCCTTCACACAGTTATAGTTTTCAAAATAAGTTATCTTACATAGTCAAACTGATATATTTTCCTTACTATGAACAAGGATACCCTAGCTAAACCTTGTTAAACACTTAAGTGGAAAGTATCCACTCAAAAATAAACCTATATACAGGAGCGACATATGCCAAAATTCGTATTCATGCCACCTCAAGATGAACTAAAGCGAGAGTTTGCAGCACGGCTCTCGGATATAGAGTCTGAACTCGACATAGTCTCACCAGAAACCGATGAAGCCGCATTGAATGAACTCCGTGACGCAGAAGCTGCTATGGGTTGGATTCCGCCCGAAGCACTGAAATCAGCTGAAAAAATTGAGTGGCTTCATAATCCTGATGCAGGACCTTTTTTCGGGTATTACTATGAAGAACTATGTAGACACTCTCTCACAATAACCAATCCCCGAGGAATTTACTGGGATCACATCTCACACCACATCTTGATGTTTGTCCTTGCTTTATCACGCGGGCTCCCATGGTATGAAGATTCCCGCAGAAAAAGAATATGGGGAAAAGATGCTAGAAAAAGTCCTTATATTTTCCTTGGTAACGCGACTGCACTTATAAACGGGGTAGGTGGAATTGGCCATGAAACAGCACGACTTTGTTTAGAACTTGGCATGAAAGTAATAGGAATCGATCCACGACCCGAATACGATCTTCCAGGTGTAGAACTGCACACACCGGAAGAGTTGGACGATCAGCTTCCCAGAGCGGATTTCGTCATCACCACAGTGCCGCACACGCCGGACACAGAGAGAATGTTCAATGCCAAGAGATTCAAGCTCATGAAGAATTCAGCCTATTTCATCAATGTAGGGAGAGGAAAAGTTTGCGCAATAGATGATCTGGCGGATTCCATAGAATCTGGTGAAATCTCGGGATGTGGACTGGATGTATATGAAACTGAACCCCTGCCATCAGACCACAAATTATGGGGCCTTGAAAACGTTCTAATGACCCCTCACGTTGCAATTGCCGATGCCGAAAATATGGCTGACAGGAGATTCGAAATTTTGTTAGAAAATGTCCGTAGATATTTGAAGGGGGAAGAATTGAACAACAAAGTCGATAAGGAAAAATGGTACTGATATATTCATATTTAGAAATAATTTCATAAATCAGGAGAACGATGTGGCAGAACTAAGATCTAACAAAGTAAAAGAAAGCCTCTCTGCGGGGAAAATAGTCACTGTGCCCATGGGACCAATGAGCTCCGAGTTGATAGAACATTTTGGCCCTTTGGGATTTGATGGACTATGGCTGGAGGGAGAACACGGACCTGTGGACTTTGACAATATCCCAGACCTCA
This sequence comes from uncultured Chloroflexota bacterium, assembly GCA_913048525.1. Lineage (GTDB taxonomy): Bacteria > Chloroflexota > Dehalococcoidia > Lucifugimonadales > UBA826. The sequence continues at coordinate 8,041 of CAJWWP010000005.1, read as the reverse complement.
CAAGAGCATGCGATCTCTGGGGTATGACTCCGATAGTCAGGGTTTATCAAAATGAGCCAGCGGTTATCTATCGAACAATGGACCTTGGGGCACTCGGAATATGCGTGCCACATATAAATACGAAAGAAGAAGCACAGGCGGTGGTTGGAGCCACAAAATTTGCACCTATAGGTATGAGAGGATCATTTACCAGCAGGCAGGGAATAGGTGTAGACGACTATTTGAATAAAGCTAACGACCAAACAATGTCAATCATATTAATTGAAGACATTGTTGCGGTTAACAACCTTGATGAAATACTGGAAGTTAACAATATAGACATCTTCTACGTCGCCCCTGGCGATCTGGCACAATCCATGGGCCTGACTGGTGGAGCAGGTAGTCCAAAAGTAAATGATGTTGTGGATGGTGCTCTAAAAAAGATCACGGGAGCAGGAAAGACCGCAGGCACCCTAGTTTCCGAAAATACTTTGCCCCACTATATTGACGTGGGTGCCCGCTTTTTCTCTTTTAGCTGGCTACCCTGGCTTTCCGACGGAGCAGAAGGAATCCTAGAAGCAGTTGAGGCTGCAAGTTAACTAAATATTAATTTCAACCTAGCTGCAACGAATATACTAATGATCGGTGAAGTAATTCCACATTCTTTCGCCGAGGGATACGCTTGTTTCTATATCTGTTTCTAAAAGATATCGTTCTGACACAAGTACCTCGGCAGAAGCTCTGACTTTGGATAGATATTCATCACGGCTCGTGTACCTTGACTCTATAGATGGCCTTGGGTCTCCAGCAGTCAACCTAGCAGACTCCGTAGCAGGAAAAGGAATTGTCCCACCGGCAAACATAAGTAACTGACTCTCACCGCCTATGTCTGTGTGTCTTAGCGTCCATCCGGTGTGAGCAGCAATCGGAACCGAAATTTCAGGGGCAATTATCCCCCCTATTTCGTTTCCATCAGAATTTACCATTGGCACCAGGCCGCCAAACGCACCTCCTATCTCTGGGGGCAATATCCTGGGATGCTCATCTCCTTCATCAGGCGAAAACTCCCGACGCCTAGGAATAGCATGTCTGTAAGGATAATTGGACCCGGGAATAGACGAGAAAATACCTATCAACTCCGACGCAGGTACTAGGGTGCCGTCATCAATCCGTGGGTGCTTTGACTCCGGTGGATCTATCCCCTCTCTAACCCATAAATCTAGATTTACGAGGCACGCCCTGAGCAGTGGAGAATAATCTATAACACTCCTGATGTTTTGGGCTCTCTCCGCTCCTGAAACTATCACCCCATGATCAGTCGGGGGCCATGGCCCAGTGCCGTGCTCTGTTCCAGCAAAATGGAACACCCTGACATTTTTCCCTTGCTTTATATCCCTCCGACCATCGGGGTCCGTATGGAGTAATGATGCATCAGCTCTATGATATTCGGCCGAGCTGTTCGTATACATAACTTTCAACGAGCTCCCTCTCTCGTCCAGTTTTCGGTGTAAGGATCCCGTCTCCTCTGTCTCTGGGTCAGTCTGCTCAATGGAAGCAAATGGAAACAATTGGTGCATCATGTTGTTGCGGTCTTTTGAATTCTGACCAAATCTTTGATTGAATTCTCCTCGCATGCCACCAGCCACATTAGCAATTATTCCGTCCATGGCCTCCCTGCCGGATTCATCAAGATTAAAGTCATTGTGCACAAATGTCCTCAAAAACCTGCCAGTTTGGGATCTTCCATAAGCATAAGATTTTTGAATCCCTGGCACTGGGCTATCCACAGATGAAGAACCATATTTAAACCACGAGACACAGTCACGAAGAGCAGCGAAACTAAGTCCAATTACTGGCGCACCGAGAGCGGTATAAGTTACCTGGTAAAGACGACCCTTCTTGAAACCTTCACTGGAACAGATATAGGCCGGGTCAGGATGATACTCGCCGTTACTATCAATTCTCCCAAAGCGCCAGTCATCCCTCGGCATGGTCTCGGCAGGGCCATCCGGCATATCTCGGATTTCCACCAAAGCATTCGGCTCATTTAAGTCATAGGCCTTGTAAGGCTTATGACTTTTATCTGAAAGCAGAAAATTGTGAGTATCCTCCGGGGATTGCAGTTGCATGTAGACGCTGTCCTTCAGTCTTGATCCACTTGGATCGAGAGCCTCGGGACCTCTCATAGTAATTAAAGCTTCATGAGGAGGAGCATCTAATTGCCATCCGCAAGCCACAACAACATATCCCATCTCCATGAGTAGACCATCGCCAAGGTCCACTTCCACATCCACAGGCGTGTTGCTATCCATAACTGGCCGAGTACCCATATTAAAGTTAGGAAGTGCGACTCGATTGCCTCTGTTAACGACATCAAGCAATAGCTTTCCAGATACTTTTGACAAATCCACCGGTCGTATAATCGAAATGTCTGAATCGAAGACTACCTTGCCTTCCTCATTCCTTGGTGCTAAATCTATGTCTGTTATTCCTGTATTGGCGAGATTCAACGGGTCGATTTCAAAATTTAGTTTCCCTCTTATCTCTTCGTACTGACCGACACTCCCAAATCTTTTCCCGTCACTGAGTATCCTCTGAAAAATTGGCTCCAGACCGGTTACAGGCATAAATTTGCTCCTCTCTCTTCAAAGAATTATTTCCTTCATCAGCATTTTAATCGTCCCCTCTATGTTAGGGTAGCCATCACCTACTTCTAGGAGCCATCGATGCCTAATTTTGTAACTTTCGGGGAAACTATGGTCCAGTACAACGCAGAGTACTTTGGTCCGTATGATCCAGATGGTAAACACTTAGCCGATATAGCTGGTGCGGAATCCAATGTCGCAGTCAACCTTAAAAAGGTCAGTGCAGAGAAAGTAAAGACGACCTGGATAAGCAGACTAGGTGATGATGAATCTGGCAAGCTGGTTCACAAATATCTTTCCCCAAGAACCACGGTAGTAGCGCCGTTGTTAAGTGGAGAAAAAACGGGAATCTCTTTCCTAAATCATTACGTGACTGAGGAAATAGAAAATGAACACTTAAAGGTTTATCAGAGAGAAGGAAGTGCAGCCAGTAAACTAAGCTACGAGGATGTAGCACCCTATCTTGCAAACGCTGATATCGTTCATGTTACAGGCATTACCCCTGCTTTAAGCATAACCTGCCACGACACAGTGGTTGAGGTTATGAAAAAATGTGATTCCTTAGGTATTCCAGTCTGTCTTGATGTAAATTACCGTGACCAACTCTGGAGTCCAGATGAAGCCAAGAATGTTCTCCAGTCATTAATTCCCCTGGCTTCAATATTCAAACTTGGATTCGATGAAGCTGAGGTTATATGGAACGAATCGCTGTCAGCCAGCCAATACGCTAAACGGTTTCATGTTAAACCAGACCAAATATCGATTGTCACGAAGGGCTCCTCAGGTGCTGTGCTGTTCGATGGGCAAAATCTCATAACTCAGGAAAGTTTACCAGTGGATGTAGTCGACCCCGTAGGAGCAGGTGACGCATTTGTAGCAGGGTTTTTAAGTGGTATTTTTGAGCATGAAATGTCCCCTAAATACCTCCTAACTCTAGAAGCAAGCCAGAGAAAAAAAGTTCTGCGGCAGGCCCTACGAATGGGGGTTATTTGCGGGGCGCTAACATGCACCCGAAGAGGAGATACGTCGGCCATGCCAAACGCAACCGAAGTTCAAAACCATCTCAACTTAATACAGTAGCGCTAAATCGATTCAGCAAATAGAATCACATGTCAGAGCCTGCATAAATGTGTCGTAAAATTTACCGTTTTTATAAAAGGAGATATCAGAATGTATAGGATCAGAAGAGTCTACAGAACAAAACCTGGAGAGGCTGGAAACGTCGCAAAATTAGTGTACGCCCAAGCAAAACTTTACAGGGATGCAGGCCATCGAAGTGACTTCACTGTTTCATACAACGGATATACCCTTCCAGGGGAACGAAATATTGTTATCCTGGAATGGACTGATGACAAAATTATGTCTCCAGGTAGAGAAGGCAACAATATTCCACCAGAAATTATGGAAGCTGGCATGAAATATAGGCCTTTGCTTGAAGAACAACATATTGAATTTTATGAAATGGTAGACCCGGCCAGCATGGGAGATAAGTAACCAAACTAATGCCTGATATCGGAATAGATTTTCAATCGGGAAATCTTAACCCCGAATTCATCGAAGCTCCTGATGGTTCTGAGATACGACTGCTACATGAATTACATATGGGTGGGATGTCGGAATGTACCCTACCTCCAAATAGCGTTTCTGTAGCAGTGGAACACAAAACCGTGGAAGAAATCTGGTTGTGTACAGCCGGGAAAGGTGAAATTTGGAGATCTCAGAGCGGTGTTGAGGAGATTCTCAATATGAGCCCGGGAATCTCCCTGACGATACCTCTTAATACTAAATTTCAATTCCGTAATGTTTACTCTGAGCCATTGAAAATAGTTATTTCAACAATGCCGCCATGGCCAGGGGATTCAGAGACCCGTGTGGTCCAGGGCCCATGGAACCCAAATAATACCCTTAATGAATCGGATATGGAGACAACGAGATGAAAAATTACGATATTGTAATTTCAGGGGGACGAATAATAGATCCCGATTCTGGAATGGATTCAGTGGGAAACTTGGCCATTTCAAATGGGAAAATCGCCGAAATCAGTCTCTCTGAACTTTCAGCCGAAGAAACCATCAACGCTGCGGGAAACGTAGTGTGTCCTGGATTTATAGATCTTCACTGTCATCCACAAGACACAGAGATATTTGAAGTCCAAGCACGAGATGGAGTTACAACAACTCTAGAGTTGGAAGTAGGTACAGGAGATATATCTGAATTTTATTCTCGATGGAAGGGAAATGCGGCAGTAAATTATGGGGCGAGCATAGGCCACATACCAGTACGCATGAAAGTGATGGATGATCCCGGAACCTTCCTGCCATCAGGGGATGCCGGAAGAAGAGAAGCGACAGACAGGGAAATACAAGAAATGAAAACCCTTATAAGAGAAGGGTTGGATCTCGGGGCGCTAGCGGTGGGATTCGGCCTTGACTACACCAGAGGCGCAACCAGATGGGAAGTAATAGAAATGTTTAAGGTTGCCGCAGAATACGAGGCCTCCTGCCATGTTCATTTGAGAGGCAAAGGACACAAAGAGCCGTCCAACTCAATAGAGGCATTGGAAGAAGTTTTGGCGGTAGCTGCTATAACAGGAGCCCCGCTGCATGTGGTGCATCTTAATAGCACTGGTATGAGAGCTGTACCACAGCTCCTGGAAATGATTTCTGGAGCTAGAGAAAGGGGTCTTGATGTAACCACGGAGTGTTACCCGTACACAGCAGGAATGACGAAGATAGAGTCGGCGTTGTTTGACGAAGGTTGGCAAGATCATTACGGGATAGATTACGAACAGCTCATGAGACCAGACACTGGGGAATATTTAAATGCAACTTCATTTGCAAAATACAGAGAAGAGGGTGGATGGGTAATAGCATTCTCTACCCCGGAAGTTTCGATGAGCGCTGCGGTACAAAGTCCCTTAACGATAATAGCGACGGACAGCATTATAGAAAATGGCAAAGGACACCCCAGAACTGCGGGATCCTACACTAAGGTTCTCGGAGACTACGTGCGTACCAAAGGTGAACTTGAATTATCTGAGGCGATATCAAAGATGACCATTATGCCAGCCCGACGTTTAGAAAATCGTGCACCCGATTTTCGGCAAAAAGGAAGAGTTAAAGTCGGAGCCGATGCAGACTTGGCAGTTTTCAATCCCGATACAGTGATAGACCAATCCACCTATACGGACCCCACCAAGCCGCCCATTGGTATGAACCATGTGATCGTAAATGGAATTCCCGTCGTAGCAAACGGGAGACTGGAACCCGGAGCATATCCCGGAAAAGGCATATATGCAAAACTCAAAGGAGAATGAAATGGCCGTTTATTCAATAAGCAGCATAACAGTGAAAAACTGGGACATATACAAAGAATATATGGAAAAAGTCCCGGCAATAATCGAAAAACATGGGGGTAAATATCTGGTAAGGGGAGGAGATATACTTTCTGACGATACATCATGGGGCCCCCAGCGCATCGTAATACTGGAGTTCCCAAACATAGAACAGATGAAAGCTTTCAGAGATTCAGAAGAGTACAAACCTGTGGCAGCATTACGGCATAAAGCAGCCGACTCCGAAGGATTCGTAGTTATGGGACATGATCAATAGGGCTAAGACTATTACGGAGCTTTCAAGAAATTTCAGGGACTGTAAGGTCGAATATAAGATCGTAGTCTGAAAAAGAAACTGTTACGACCACTTCCGCTTCTCCCAAACCAGAAAGTCCAGGAAGCCCCAACGTCTCCGAGGCAAACAACCCTCCTTCAATTATTGTGAATTGTGCATCAATGTGAGCAATTCTCAGGTCATTTTCGTCAACGATGATGGAAATATTGACATTAGCTACTTCATAGAAATGAGCATCTTCCCCACCGCCTAGAAGACCTATTGTCGTTAGATCCGCAATCTTCTGCGAGACAGATAGTCCCAGCTCACCATCGGAGCTAACCTCTTGAACCTCATACGGTAAGGACAAAATTTGTGCACCTTCACCTCGCCAAAACATAGGAGGAATAAGACCAACTGCAAAATTAGAATTTTCTAGCCAATATTCTGAAACCGGATCTTTTATAAATATTCGATTATCGTTTTGAAAAGTCGCAAATGAAAAAGATAATCCCATCAGGCTCGTGGCAAATAATGCTGTCGAATTATTGTTTTCTACGATACCAGCAGCCTCTAGAGGAACAGAGATTTTAATTCCTCCAGCATCCAGATGGGCAGCTCCCTCCAAAAGGTACCGATACGAAGTCACGTTTCCCATTGATGCAATAGTTCCCTCCAGCACATCTGCAACCTCCAATTCAAACTTCGGGAGCATAACAATTGGTGTTGGAGTAAATGTAGGAGTCAACGTTGGAATGGGAGTTGGACTGGGTGTAGGTGTGAATGTGGGCGTAGGAGTGGGCATTGGCGTGCGGGTGGGCTCCGGCCTCGGAGTTGATGTTGGATCCCACTTCTGAAGATATATTGGAGGTAGTTCTTCAGATTTGTTCTCCTCGTCCCGGTCACATGCTAACCCCACACCAAACGTAAGGAGCACCAATATTAGGAGAAATACTTTCATAGCCTTTATTAAATCATGACTTTTGACCCAGCAAGTCACTTTTTACCAACAAAATCATAAACCAGCTATTTAAGTACCTCTGGATTGAGGCATGCAGGCATGGGTTTTCCGTTTAGATGAGCAATGATGTTGTCGGCAGCCATTAGGCCCATACGCCTCAAGGTAGCCGCGCTAGCACTCGCTATATGGGGAGTAATTATCACATTTTCCATATGGACCAACGGATCTTTGGAATCTATAGGTTCAGGAGCTGTAACATCGAGTGCTGCTCCAGCAATATCTCCGTTAATGAGAGCGGTACGGAGAGCGTCAGAATCCACAGTACCTCCTCTCGACGTGTTAATAAGATAGGCTTCTTTTTTCATAAGAGATAACTCTTCCGCACCAATCAGGTTTTGAGTTTCAGGCCCGAGTGGGACGTGAACAGAAACATAATCGGAAGTAGACAAAAGATCATTTAACCGGGGAGTCCATTGCAACCCATATTTGGCCTCTTCGTCAGGTTTTCGATTCCTCGAATAATACAAAATATCCATGTCGAAACCACTCGCTCTCTTTGCTACGGCCGTACCAATGAGACCCAAGCCGATCAAACCCAGGGTCTTTCCATAGACATCAAGCCCTAAATATGGAGTCTGGTCAAATATTTTCCAGTCTCCGGCTATCACTTTGCGATTCGAACGAGTAACTTGCCTGGCAAGTGAGAGCATTAATCCAAAAGTAAAGTCAGCGCATGACTCGTGCAAAATACCAGGTGTGTTTCCTACAGCAACACCGTTTTCGGTGGCAGCTATAACATCGATATTGTCGACCCCAATTGCTCTCGTTCCTACAACTTGAAGCCTATC
>CAJWWP010000004.1:0-72666 GCA_913048525.1 uncultured Chloroflexota bacterium | reverse complement strand
TGTTAGGATTGAATTATGTCTCCTGTAATAGCCGATGGACGAGAAGTCCAATATAAAGAAAAAAATACTTTATTTGATTATGCGGATTCTCTTGAGGTACGTGTCCCCACCTCATGTGGTAGAACAGGAGAATGCCACGAATGCATCGTTGAGATTCGAAACGGTATGAACTCTTTAAATCTCGTTACTGAACAGGAAAAATTTCTTAGGGGCAATTACCGACTTGCTTGTAGAACGACCCTAGAGGATTCACACGCAACAGTTGAATTTGCGACTCTAAGACGGCAGCCGCGCATTTTGTCTAAAAGTATACCGAGAAAAATACAGTTAGACCCAAGAGTAACCAAGAAGAATAATAACGTTGTTGTGGATGGTAAGGTCATCGATAAATATAGAGGGGGTATATTCGGAATAGCTGGAGACATAGGTACCACGACTGTCGTTTTAAACCTAGTAGATCTGGAATCTGGAGAAATAATTCAGACCTCCTCATTTGAGAATCCCCAGAGATTTGGCGGGGGAGACGTCATGAACCGTATTTCTTATGACGGGGGAGACTTTCAGGGAGAGTTAAAACAGGTGATGCTCTCCTCTATCAATTTCGAAATTGGGGCAATGACTCGAAATCCTAATAGGAAATCGCTCCGTCGACGATGTATATATGACGTAGTACTAGTCGGGAACACCACAATGAGGGATCTGTTATTTGGTATAGATGTTCAATCTGTCGGCCAGAAACCGTACAAATCGCTGATTCAAACGGAATTTGAAAATAAGACACGTGAATCTACAGCGGTGGAATGCTCTGCCTCCAACATTGGATTGAGAGTGCACCCAGACGCAAAAGTATACAGCGGACCACTAGTAGGATCGCATGTAGGAACTGATGTAGCTGCAGATATGTTGGCCATTGGAATGGATACAGCCAAATCCCCAAGAATGCTCGTGGACATCGGTACCAATACTGAGGTTGTCATTGGTGACAGTTCCGGAATGGTAACTGCTTCATGTCCTGCCGGGCCAGCTTTTGAAGGTGGAGAGGTCACCTACGGAATGCCTGGATATGACGGAGCCGTTGAAGCAGTTTCAATACGGGAAGGAAAAATCAAGCTTTCCACCATAGGCGATGCCGAGGTTGAGGGCATTTGTGGTTCTGGTCTCGTCGATCTCCTCTCTGAACTCCGCAGAACAGAGGCCATGGATGAGCTTGGGAAGTATTCTAATGAATCTAATGAATTCGCCTTTGCCCCTGACCAGGAAATGTACCTATATAGATCTGACATAAGTGCTTTAGCCCAAGCTAAGTCCGCGAACTATTCTGGCCAGTTCATTGCCATGAGGCATTTTGGAAAATCAATAGAGGATTTGGAAACTTTATATCTTGCCGGAGGGTTTGCAAACTATATAAATGCTGATAACGCTAAGTCGATAGGATTCATAGCGGACTTCCCCACAGAAAAAATATCCAAGGTAGGAAATGCTTCTCTAGAGGGAGCAACCATTATGCTCAAATCTGTCTCTTCAAGAATATCAATAGAACAACTAGTGAGAAAAGTTGAACACATAGAATTGGAAACAACACCAGATTTTTTCGATATATTCGTTGAAGGTTGTATGTTCAAGCCAATGCCACGAGAAATATTTTAAAGCTACCAGCTAAAAAGGGGTTATCTTATGAGTTGGAAGGTATTAATAACAGATCATGTGTGGCCGAATACAGATCCAGAAAGGAAAGTGTTGGAGGCTGCAGGCGCAGAAGTCTTGATATCACCAGATGGCGAGGAAAGCACACTGATAGAACTCTCAAAAGATGTTGATGCAATTATGACCTGTTTCGCCCAAGTCACCGAAAATGTTGTCAGAGCGGCAAAAAAATGTGTGGTTATAGGAAGATTCGGCGTTGGAACAGACAATATCGCTGTTGACACCGCTACAGAGCTAGGGATAGCTGTTACCTATGTACCTGATTACTGCATTGATGAGGTTTCAGATCACGTCATAGCCATGTTGAACACTTGGAACAGAAAAATAAGTATATTTGATCAATCAGTGAAAAGAGACGGGTGGGGACACCTAGGCTTGACGATGCGAATAATGCGCCTAAGGGGAAAAACAATAGGAATAGTAGGGTTTGGAAGAATCGGTCAAGCAGTAGCAAAAAAAGCCGCAGCCTTTGGAATGACCGTCATAGCTCATGATCCGGTTATATCTGAGACCACAGCTAAAGAACACGGGGCACAATTAGTAGATTTACAAGAACTTCTAACACTATCTGACTTTGTGACTCTTCACGCACCTTTGATTCCCTCAACTCACCACATGATCGGAGAATCGGAGTTAAATTTAATGAAGAAAGAGGCCTTCTTAATTAATGCCGCTAGAGGCCCCTTGATAGATGAAAATGCGTTATACAAAGCCCTAAAGAACGGGGATATCGCTGGAGCAGGCCTCGATGTAATGGAGGATAATGTTCCAGCCAGGAATCATCCGCTTTTACAACTAAACAACATAATAATTACCCCACACACAGCATTTTTTTCTCAAGAATCTACTTTAGAGTTGGAACAGCGTGCTGCTACTGAAGTAGTAAATGTTTATCAAGGACTAATGCCAGATAATCTTTACAATGGAGACGTGCTAAACCATCCATCTCCACGGAGAAAGCTTCCATCATAGATCATTGCTACATTTTTCCAAGAATATCGAGTCCATAATTTCAAAATCAGATCGGGAATAACACACCATAATAATATTGGCTGGCAAATCTTATTTCTTAGTGAATTGGATAATTACGTCTAAAGCTACTGTGCATGCTTCATGAAAAGGGTAACCATATGCCCCAGTACTAATACTCGGAAAAGCTATGCTTTTTATGCTGTGGTCTTTCGCGATATTAAGTGAATTAGAATAACAGGACCTAAGCAACTGGTTTTATCCCACATTTCCTCCCCACCAGACAGGACCTAGAGTATGAGTTATCATTTTTGCATTGAGCTCATATCCTTTGGTATGCCTTGCCTCACCAACCGAACATCCCCTAAGTGATACACATTCATCCAATAGCTTTGTCCCCGCTTCACGATGTATCGCACCATCAACACCTCCCCCCCCCAAGTAGGGAACTATTGGCAGCATTGACCACTGCATCAACTTTTAATTGGGTAATGTCCCCCAATACCACCTGAATTTTCTTATTAATTCCCTGACTCATCGACTCAATCGTAAACTGCCTAGATCATTGAAGTACTCTGTCCTCCATCAATTACGATGCATGAACCCGTTATTAACCCAGACCTATTTGAAGACAAGAATGCAACAAGATCTCCCAACGGCTCTGGCCATCCGAACCTGCCCATCGGCAAATTGTCGCTAATAAACGTCTCTACAACATCAGGAGTATTATCATTCTGAAATCTCTCCCAACTACCACCTGGAACTTCTATTGAACCAGGCGCAATGGAATTGACCAGTATTCCATCCTTCGCCAGCGAAATTGCAGAATGCTTCGTAGCCGCTATCAATGCAGCCTTCGCTGACATATAGGAGATATTACCGCCATATTCTCTTCCCCATATGGAAGCGATGTTTATGATTCTCCCCCACTTGTTTTGTTTCATGTGAGGGATAGCGAGTTTCATCAACTCAAATCCCCCAAACAGATTAAGGTCGAAGGTCTTTTTGAAATCGTCTAAACTTGTGCCTTGAATATCCTCTCGTGATAGGGATCCTCCGGCATTATTAACGAGTATATCCACAGCCCCAAGTGAATTACACACTTCGCTATGCAAAGATCGTATGTCATCTAACTCAGTCACGTCCGCGAGAATTCCAACAACATCTACCCCAAATTTTTCAATTTCTTTTACGGTGGAGTCCAGTGAGGAATTTGTTCTTCCGCAAATCGCCACATTTACCCCTTCACTAGCCAGTGCCAAAGCACTCTGCCTCCCAAGCCCTCTGCTACCCCCAGTAATCAGTGCAACTTTGCCGGTTATACCTAGATCCATTTGATTCTCTCCTTAATATTGGAAATAATATCCATCACCCCGAGTCTATCTGATAGGGCCTTTATATCCAAGAATCAACTTTCTTTTTCTCCAGAGAAATTCCACCATGACCTAAATTCCTGAAATTCTCGGGGTTTTTTTACATGACTTTTTTCTTGACTGAATAAAGGTACTAACCTAGTATTCATAGCCATATGTTCTTGGATCTCCACACTCATTCCATCGCTTCAGACGACTCCAGAGCCACTGTCGAACAGTACGTTCGTTGGGCAGGGGTACTACGTAAGAAGGGAAACACCATAGACGGTTTCGTCCTTACCGAACACAGGCAGTTTAACCACGATATTGATTACTCAGCATTATCTGCGGAGAATCAGATCCTAATCCTTAAGGGGGCCGAATTAGATACAGATTGCGGTCACTTTTTAGTTTACGGAGTTACTGAAGAGATCACTTCAAAAATAGATTTTTCGAATGTGAATATGGAAGCAGAAAAGCTTGTCGACATTTGTGACCATATGGGGGCAATAGCAATACCAGCTCATCCCGGAAGAAGTGGCATAGGATTTGCGGAATATCTCGCTGCCGGACGTACAGGATTTGACTCAATCAAAATAGTTGAGGGACTAAATGGCTCCAATCGTCCGGGGGAAGGAGAAAAAGCACAAGACTTAATCAAAGACAAAGGGTATAAGGCGACCGGTGGAAGTGATGCCCATATTGTTAGTGCAATAGGTACTTGCATGACTAGCTTCAACGAAGATATCAGAGATGAGGTTGATCTCGTGGAAAAGCTGCGAAAAGGCACGTTTAGACCTGTGCGCCTAGAAGAAACCATTAAATAATCAGCAACAATATCTATAAAAAAGGAATGAGATATGACAACTGATGAAGGTATAAAGTATGACAGAAGTCTTTTAGGAGTAGAGCATCCCATCGGTACATTCAGTGTTACCAGAGAGATGGTAGTGGGATTTGCCAGGTCAACTGGAGAGACCGATCAAAAATATGTCGGGAAACCTGACGGCACTGGAGAAGTTGTTGCTCCTTCAACGATATGTAATATATTCGTAAACGGAGTATCCAGGCCTGACATAAGTCTGGAATTCGGAGATTTAAGCTTTTTCGCTGGCCAATCCATAGAATGCAAATCAGAAATAAAGCCCGGGGATACTCTTTCTGCCACCACGAGACTGGAAGAAGTTTATGCAAAAACCGGAAGATCGGGAAAAATGGTTTTTGCTGTCTGGCGCACAACCTTTACAAACCAGAAAGATGACACTGTAGCACTCGTCAATGAGTCATTTGTCAGGAGGAATCGTAGCAAGTGAACACAAACATAGTTTATTTCGAAGACGTTGAACTCGGTGACGACATAGGGCCCATCACAAGAACGGTAGAAAGTGATCAAGTACTTGAATTTGTCTCACTTAGAGAATCTGACCCAAAGCCATCACGATTCACTTCTGAAGAGGCTGCTAAAGAGGAAGGGCTTCCAAATGCAATAGTGCCCGGAGCAATGAATATAGCTTTAATGTCACAGATTCTTACTGACTGGTCTCCAACCGTTTGCCTCAAAAAAATAGATGTTGTCTTTAGGGGAATGGTACCCCATGAGAAACCTCTAACTTTCAGCGGGTTAGTTACAGATAAAGACGATTCTGGAAACAGTACTGATCTTGAATGCGATATTATTATGGAAAACCAAGAAGGTGTCAGGCTTGTTATAGGCCATGCTGAGTTTGCTCTTCCCACCAAACCATAAACTCGGTTACGATTCCCACATGACCTCTATACAATTCGAAAAGCGCACCCTTTCAAACGGACTTGACGTAATAGTCCACAGAGACCATTCAGTCCCCATGGTCGCAATAAATGTGTGGTACCACGTCGGGGCAAAAAATGAAGAACCAGGAAAAACCGGATTCGCCCATCTTTTTGAACATGTTATGTTCGAAGGTTCAAAGAATCACAATAAGGACTACTTTGAGCCCCTTCAAAAAATAGGTGCGAACATAAATGGTTCTACGACCAGTGACCGAACCAACTACTGGGAAACACTTCCTTCCAACTACATGGATCTCGCACTCTGGTTGGAATCTGACCGAATGGGTTTCTTACTAGACGCACTCGATCAGGAAAGGTTCGATTTACAACGCGATGTTGTAAAAAATGAACGGAGACAAAGTTATGAAAATAGACCATACGGCCTAGCATCACTCAAACTTCAAGAATTACTTTTCCCAGCCCCTCATCCATACAACTGGCCAGTTATTGGTTCTCAGAAAGACCTAGACGCCGCAAGTCTAAGTGATGTTAAGGATTTCTTCCGTCGGTATTATCATCCATCGAATGCGAGCCTAGCGATAGCTGGAGATGTGGATCCCGAAGAAGCCTTCAGTAGTGCCGAGAAATACTTCGGTGATATTGGTCCAGGCGAAAGTGTACCTAGGCTTCATCAAATGGGTTCTCCCCTTACTGGCACTACTTCTGTGACACTAGATGATTCAGTTCAGCTTCCACGATTATATTTGGCCTGGCCTACCCCACCTGATTTTACTAAGGAGCAAGCCGCCTATGACGTATTATCGGTCATACTCGCGGATGGAAGAAGTTCCAGGCTTGAAAAAGAGTTAGTGTATGAAACTCAAAAAGCCTATGACGTTAGTGCATTCAATCACGGCCAGGAAATAGCTGGAGAATTTCATCTAACGGTAACAGCAGCACCCGGCATAGAACTTGAGTCTATTGAAGTTGATATTTTGGATCAGGTCCAAAATATCTCTATAACACCTCCAAGTCAAAATGAAATTGAACGAGCACGAAATAGAATTGAGAGCTACCACATTCAGCAACTTGAAAAAATTGGAGGATTTGGAGGTAGAGCGGATCAGTTAAATTTTTATAACGTTCTTGGAGGCGATCCAGAACTTATAAACAAAGATATAGAACGCTACAGGTCGGTGACGGCTGAAGAGGTTTCAAAAGTCGCGCACTCACTCGGAAAAGATATGGTGAGAATGGTAGTCGTCCCGAGAATAGATAAAACCGTCTCTATTCCCAGTCTGGATAGAAGTAAGATGCCGAAAGAATCCGGGTCTGTATCTTTCACGCCACCTAAACCCGAACGAGTGGAACTCTCGAATGGCAACAAAATTCTTTATTTAAACAATCCACAACTACCCATTACAAGTATTGCGATACTTCTCGGTACTGGAGGAGTCGGTGATCCACAAAACATACCAGGTCTCACTAGGTTTACTACAACAATGCTCGGGGAAGGAACTAAGGTAAGAACCAGTTCGCAAATAGCGGAAGAGATCGAATTTCTGGGTTCCAGTCTTTCTCATCGCACGACTCGAGAATACTCAATTGCCTCAGTTAGTGGCCTATCAAACCATATAGAAACGGGAATTGAAATACTGGCCGATATAGTCACTAACTCAGAGTTCCCCGACAACGAGTTGGCAAGAGTACGCAATGAAAAAATGGCTGATCTTAGTACCTTCAAAGATAATGCTGATTTAATAGCTGATATAGCAAGCGCAGGAATATTATTTGGTCAGACCTCAACCTACGGACATTCGATGTCTGGATCAGAAGAGTCTCTATCGCTTATAACCAGACAGGGACTCCTGGACCATTATCAAAAAAATATTCTAGAAAATCCCAAGTTTTTTGTGGCTGTTGGTAGTGAAAAACTAGAAAAAATTATAGCTAAGATCGAGACATCTTTTAATAATGAAGAAAAACATACCCCCACTCATACCCCGGAGAATGCTGCCGTATACGGTAAGCCTGGAATATACATCATTGACAGACCTGGAGCACCTCAGTCAGTCATACGCGCGGGACATTTAACGGTGCCAAGAACTCATAAAGACTTTTTTGCTCTTTCTTTTGTAAATTATGTATTGGGAGGTGACTACACCAGTCGTCTCAATCTGAACTTGAGACAAGATAAAGGTTATAGTTACGGGTTTTATTCTAGAATTGATTGGCTTCAAGAAAATTCAATATGGCTTGCTAGGGGCAGTGTGCAAACTGACGTGACTCAAGAAGCTGTAAAAGAAATCATAGATGAGTTTGCCAAACTGCATTCAGACAGGCCTATCGGGGAAGATGAATTTGATCGAGCAAAGGAGGGAATACTGAAAGGCATGCCCTCAAATTTTGAAACTAATTCTCAAATGATGTCTTCACTTGTAGGCATAGCAGCCCATGACCTTCAGGACGACTACTTTCGACACAGCCTTGAATCCATTAAATCGCTCCAGAGAAACGATATATTGGATGCTGCCAAAACACACGTGAATCCGGGAAATCTGGTAATCGTAGTAGTTGGAGATAAGGCAACTATAGAAAATGGGCTATCTGAAGTTCAATCACCAATAACAATTTGCGACTTTTATGGAAATCCTGTTTGACCCTATTGCGCAAGAGGACATTACATAAATTTCAATTTCTGACTTCGAAATTGCCGTCCGTCCAACCCTGTAAATGAGATCTGTCATTAAGAAATGATATAGACCATCCATTTTTGTCGAACATGAATCGTGAGATTGAAGTATTGTCTATTCCCAACCTATAAATCAATCTGTCATCGAAGCCCATAATATATTGAAATATTGACCTGCTTGTATTCCCGTGTCCTATTATGGCAACTTTCAAAGAAAGAGGTTGTGAACTTAATTCCCGATTGTAGACTAACTCGTCCTCCAACCAGTTGGTGGCCCTGCGCTGTACTTCCCGAATGGATTCTCCGTCCGGGCCCACAAAATCTCTTCCTTTTGTGGCCATATATAATTTAGTCTCATCCGTCATCACCTCGGATATTGGTTTTCCCCTCCAACCCGGAACCTGTTGTTCGATAATAGCGTCAACCTTGGTAAAAGATCGGCCTTTTTGTCCCATTCCTTCAAGCATTAACTCTGTAGTCTGTACGGTTCTGGTAAGACTAGAACTATAAATACGATCAAAATTCCATTCTTCTAGCTTGATTCTTTTTCCTAGAAGAAGAGCTTGTTCCTGACCAAGAGGGGTAAGAGGAGCGTCATAATTAGCACCAGCTGCCATACCTGGTGTAGCGTTAGACTCGGACTCGCCGTGCCGAATAAAAAAGAAGTCACAATGGAAATTTTGGTGAATCATATAATTTATACTCCTGAGATTATGACTTGAAAAAAAAGGGCATTGTCCCCCTATAATAACGAATCAGAAAATTGGGCGTTCTTCGCGCGAGAACACAGGCTTTGCAAATGTTTAGTATAAACAAGGAGAAGTTTAAAAATGGGAAACAGGCTGGAAGGCAAGGTAGCCATCGTGACTGGGGGTGGCAGGGGCATAGGAAAGGGTATAGCCAAACTTCTCTCTGAAGAGGGAGCTGCCGTCGTAGTTAACGATAAAGGTACAGAGGTTGACGGGACAGGATCGTCCAAGGAACCTGCTGACATGGTAGTGGAGGAAATAAAATCGAATGGGGGCACCGCAGTTGCCAATTACGACGACGTTTCGTTAATGGAGGGAGGGGAATCAGTGGTACAGAATGCCGTCGATGCTTTTGGAAGCGTAAATATTCTTGTTAACTCTGCTGGTTCGCTAAGAGACCGGATGATTTACCAGATGACAGCAACCGATTTTGATTCCGTTGTAACAAATAATGCCAAAAGCGCATTCACAACGACTAAATTTGCGGCCATTTTGTTCAGACAACAGAGAGGGGGCAGAATTGTAAACATGACTGCCGACTCGGGACTAGGAGATGTTGGACGTTCAAACTATGCAGCCGCTTCGGAAGCAATTATCGGGCTGACAAGGACTACTGCCAAAGACCTCGGGAAATATGGAGTCACTGCTAACGCTATATCTCCTCTCGCCGAAACACGTCTCTATACGGGATCAGTTGAAGAGAAACGAATAAGCGAGGTTTTGGGACCAACGAGGGACCAAAGAGCGGGCATAGGGCCCTCTCCTGAAATTGAAACGTGGGATGGAGAGGGTTATCTAGACCATCCAGACAATGTGGCTCCACTAGCCGTCTACCTCTGTACGGACAGATCTCCTAATATAAATGGCTACGTGCTGGGGGTCAGAGGCGGAAGTCTTTACGTTTATTCCAATCCTCAAATCGAAAAGGTTGTCAATAAATGGGGCAACTTCAGCATGGAAGAAATGGACACATTATTTCCTAAAATGATGGGGACTGGTTTCTGATTCAAACACAATTAAATGTTCATGAGCAGTTCCGATATAAAGAACGAACTACGGAGAGAAATACCATGGGAGACAGAGTAAAAGAAAGAGTCGCTATAGTAACGGGTTCTGGAAGAGGCATTGGGCGAGAGGTAGCTTTATGGCTGGCTAGAGACGGAGCAAAAATAGTCGTCAATGATCTAGGAGCGGCGGTCGACGGAAGTGGTGATTCAGCAACCCCCGCAGATCAGGTGGTGGAAGAAATAAAGGCGCTAGGAGGAGACGCTGTTGCATGCTATGACTCCGTTGCAGATTATGAGGGAGCTCAAAGCATTGTCAAAACAGCCATTGATAACTTTGGGAGAATAGATATTCTTTGTCATCCTGCCGGAATTTTAAGGGATCGGATGATATTCAACATGACTGAGGCAGAATGGGACGCCGTACTCCAAGTGCACCTCTATGGAGCCTTCAATATGGTTAGGAGTGTGTCCCCATACATGATAAACCAAAATTATGGCCGAATCGTTCTCTTTTCATCCGGCTCTGGATTAGGCGCTTCAGGGCAAGCCAACTATGCTGCTGCCAAAGAAGGAATGGTAGGTTTCACGAGAGCGGTAGCTAAAGAATTGCATCCGTACGGCATTATGGTAAATGCGGTATATCCAGGCGGAGCTACCAGAATGACTGATACGGTCCCTCAAAGTACAACAGAATTGAGACAAGTGCAGAGGGCGGCATCTGGGCTTGCTCCGCAACCTAGCCCCACTGAACTCCCAGAAGAAAGTAGAGACCCTGCAAACAACGCACCGAAAGTCGTCTACTTATCTTCCGAGGCTGCGGAGGGTATCTCCGGGCAGGTATTTGGTACGAGTGGTTGGGCACTTTCACTTTACTCACCGAGGCACGTTATAAAAAGCATCCATAAAAACGGAAGATGGACTCTGGATGAATTGGATGACCTAATCCCATTTTCTCTCGCAGACGGACTGATCAATCCTGTCCCGACGGAACAACCAAGAAGTTAGTCATCTTTAACCTGTTTACAAGGTGAAAATATAGACAAGAAGTATAACTAGACAGAAGTGAACCTGTGCTAGACTCTGGCTACTATGAATTGGCTTGATGTAATTATAATTATATGTATCGCAATATCCGTTTTTTGGGGTATGCGCAACGGCTTATTGGGGACTTCATTATTTTTCCTCGGGATTCTGATTGGATGGTTTATTGCGGGAAGAGTTTCCGAGATAGTTGGAGATTCTCTGAAACTTTCTAGAAGTATGGATTCAAGCATAACCGTGTTGACCTATTTACTGGTCATAAGCATCTCAATCGTGCTTACGCGTTCAGCAGTTAAATTGATCAAACCTGTCACTACGGTTGTCGATATCGCAACTTTAGGAATTAATAGATTGGCAGGTCTAATTCTTGGACTGTTAACAGGAATAATTATAAGTGCTGTCCTAGTCATAGTTATGGCGAGGTTCACCTATGAATTTGATTTACATGAATCGATTCAAGGTGTAGTCCCCGGCCCCACATCATTCATTGTTAACACCGGTTCCGTGGTGGCAAGTGTAGAAAACACCAAAAAACTCACAGATGAAGGTTTAACTAGCTCCACCATTGCATCGGCATACGTCAAAGTATTCAAAAAACTTCCAGGCAATGCACTAGGGTTTTTGCCTGGGGACTTTATGGCAGCCCTGGAAATAATGGATTCAAGACGGTAGAAGTGAATATGGCGACTTCAGCTATGGGTACAATTGATTCACCAGTGTTGGTATTAAATCAAAACTACCAGCCGCTGAATATTTGCAGCGCTCGTCGCGCATTAATTCTAATGGGGCGGGGAAAAGCAGAATCAATAATAAATGGGGCTGGAGAAGTACGTAGCGTAGCTGACATATTTCCACTTCCCTCAGTTGTTCGCCTGTTTTACATGGTTAAAAAACCATTGGTCAAAAGAAAGCTATCTAGGCAAGCACTTTTTTACAGAGATAACTTTACGTGCCAATATTGTGGTAAGGGAACAAAAAAATTAACGGTTGACCACATTCAGCCTAGGTGCAAGGGTGGAAAACATATATGGGAGAATGTGGTCAGTGCCTGCAGCAGATGCAACCATAAAAAAGCTGGTTTAACGCCCAAAGAAGCCAGTATGAGGCTTCGAACAAACCCTAGAGCCCCCAGGCCCAATCCCTATTACATTTTTTACCATAGGAAACTAGAGGATGAATGGCGCCAATTCATACCTTGGGAAAATTAATGAGCAATCACTAACTTGATGAGATAGTAGTCACCGGAAACTTGAGCATCATGTTGTCACAAACGAGTCGCGGATTCAGATTTTTTTGAATATTATCAAGCGCTATTCTTACTTGAGATATTGCTTTTACGATCTCCACCGTGGTCAAGGACTTCAATATGTCCTCCATGGTAGTTCTCCTAGAAATATTAATTATTTCCATGTCACTATCAATACTCAACATCAATAGATCTCTCCACCAAGTCAGCATTAAATCCATATCGTACATTCCGATTCTAGTATCCTCACGAAATCTCATTGCCAGGACACGAGAAAATTCAAACCTATCTTCCAAGGAACCTGTAACCGCAGATTCAACCGAATCAAGATATTTTTCTAAATCCGTCATAACAGTGGAGTCGCCTGAAACTCGAATAGCCCAACCAATCCTACCTCTGGCAAGTCTCGCAATTTTCTTTTTTTCAATTTCAGTATGAAAATCGCTATCGGATATAACTTCCATTATTTTCTCAGTACTAGCCGGTTTTAATTGCAAAAGCTGGCATCTGGAAACGATTGTCTCAAGTAAATTTTCCGTCCCGGTGGCAAGGAGAATTATTATCGTGTCGTCTGGAGGTTCTTCTAAAGTTTTGAGCAATATGTTTGACTGTTCTGACCTCATGAGGTCAGCGGAAGCGATAATAAATACTCTGGTTTTCCCTTCAAATGGTTTTCTGTGTATCTGTTTCAGAAAATCTTCTCTAAGTTGCTCCATTGTTATTGTGGTGGATAATTGCCCATTCGTACCATCTTTAATTTCTAAATCATATGTAAAGACGTCAGTGTGATACCCGGACTGAATTCGTTGACATTGAGAGCACTCGCCACAAGGTCGCTGTTCCGTATTTGAGATTTCACAATTTGCTGCTTTGGCAATATCAAGTGCGACGGTCATCTTCCCAACACTTTCAATCCCAGTGATCAGAAAGGAGTGAGACATACGATCCAGTTCTACAGCCTTGCCCAGTATTTCGAGGATCTGCTCATGGCCTATGGTGGTCCAGTTCCTATTCTTCATTATTTCCCATTGGTATGAGTGTGGATAGAGAAATTAAATAAATGTTAACAGAGGCGGTGAAATTACCATACAAAACTTCCCGTTATAGCAAGTTATAATGAATAATAAATTGGATCAAAAACCCATAAGATCCTGTTTAATTCTCAATGTGAGTAAGTTTTATGAATGAACGTGGTAAAGCTATAGGTAAGGACTATGGACTTACTATTAGAATGATATTCACTGGTTTCCTCCTCGCGCTCACCTACGTCGCATTGTTTGGTATTTTACTTTTCACAGGGTTGCCCTTTGAACTTGTGATTATTATGGGCATCGGGATGGTGTTTTTTCAGTACTTTTTCTCAGACAAATTGGTTCTCAAAACTACTGGAGCAAAGATTGTAACCAATACCGAAGAACCCAAACTTCACGAAATAATAGGGCGCTTGTCGGTGGAGGCAAGAATACCAAAACCAAAGAACATAGCTATTATGGAGGTTGAGGTACCAAATGCATTTGCAACAGGCCGAAGTCCAAAGCAAGCTACGGTAGCCGTAACCAGAGGACTGCTAAATAGATTAAATGAAGAAGAATTGGAGGCAGTTCTTGGACATGAATTAGCACACGTCAAAAATAGGGATGTTGCAGTAATGACATGGGCCAGCCTGATTGTCGTTGTATCTGGGTACCTCATGCAAATGATGTTCTGGATGAGTCTGTTTGGAGGATTTGGTGGAGGGCATAGAAGAGAAGGTGGGGGCCAAATTTGGGCTATGATAATGATGGCATATATAGGGATAATAATCGTATATTTTGTGAGTCAAATGCTAACAATGGCATTGTCACGATACCGCGAGTACGCTGCTGACAGAGACGGAGCAATAATCACTGGAACACCGCAAGCACTTGCCTCAGCACTCCAAAAAATCAGTGGCCAAATAGCCATAATCCCTGAAAAAGACCTGCGAAAAGTTGAACATGCTAACGCGTTTTTTATAGTGCCAGCATTGCAAGGTATGTCGATAGCTTCAATGATGTCCAGCCATCCGTCAACCGAAAGCCGAGTAGAACGTCTTATGGAAATCCAGCGAAATAACTGGCACATACTTTCAAGATAAACTGAAGGCATATTGAGTAAAAGTTTATGTTTTTTTTGCGATCCTTGTTCTCCAGAACCCCCAAGCTTACAGCTTCTGAAATACTTAAGAAAATCTCTTTATTTGCCGAACTTGAAGCCGTAACTCCACACACAAAAGCAGCCATACTATTAAGTCCTGACGACCGAGAATTTTTCAGGGATTTTCGTAACACTGTGATCCGTTTGATGGACCAAATTAAGAATCCTCCACAATTCAAGTTAGGGTCAGATGATCATGGCACAAAATGGATTATTTTAGAAAAGGCGCCGTTTCGTGATTTGGTCACGGCAATAGATGATATTAGTGCAGCAATTTGGGTACAGGAAACAGGAGACCGCATAATCGCGGCAATATTTAAAGGTACCTTCGAAAAAGAGGAATCGTACTGGATATGTAACTACAGAACAGCCAGGTTTTATCCTTTTATTCCCGAAAAAAAGACTGAATCAAACGAAGATGACAGCATGGCTCCAGCATCTCGAGGAAGGAATCATGAAAAAGAAATAACGCTGGGACAATTATTTAGATCGAGTGGGTTACCGGTAGAAACGCCAGAAAACTGGTTTGCCTTGTGGGACGCACCATTCTAATCAAAGGTATTGAATAGCCTCCTCGAAATAACTATTACTAAGGGAATTAAAACAATTAGTATTAATAAAGCTATTGAGATTGTTGCCAAATCTCCCCCAAATAAATGGGTCACTTTGTCAATTATCCAAACCATGAGATCAGGATCAGCCGCTTCAGAGTGATGCAGAGGAAAATTAAGTAGAAACCCGAGCAAATTAAAAACCTCCAAAAAGTAACAGCATCGTTGTTATTAAATGCTTGATCATTTTAATAAAAACGTACTGGCATAAAAGCTTTGGTAAAATTTATTGAACCCCACTGGAATAATATAGTACTAACAAAATGGCTGTAATAGGCGCTTCACAACTTGGGCTGCACTACGCTGAAATGGAAATTTTCAGCCATATAACTCTGCAAGTAAATGAGAAGGCTCGAATAGGGATCGTTGGACCCAATGGTAGTGGCAAGACATCTTTACTGAGAGTTCTCCTAGGCGAACAAGACTATGATACCGGGACAATATTTCGTCCTGAACAACTTCGAATCGGTTACGTACCTCAGACCGCGATGCAATCAGGTTCAGGTACGTTACGAGAACAAATAACAGAAACTTTTCGTCATTTAATAGACCTAGAAAAGCAAATGGTTGAAAGTGCTCTGGAAATTCAACAGACCCAAGGATCTGAGCGCAAAAGAGCAGAAAGAAGATACTCTTCCCTCGTTGACAGATATGAGTCAGAGGGCGGATACGATTATCACAACGCAATAGAACGTGTGGTAGCTGGTGTTGGCTTATCTGAAGAAATACTGGACACACTCACCATAGATGCAAGTGGCGGAGAGCGAACTCGAGCAGCTTTGGCAACAGCCTTACTTGGAGATCCAGATATATTGGTTCTAGACGAGCCAACAAACTATCTGGACTTCAATGGTCTAGAGTGGCTTGAAGGGTTTCTTTCAACATTCCGTAATGCTTTCATTGTGGTCTCCCATGACAGGTATTTTTTAGACCGCGTAGTAACTGAAATATGGGAAATCGACAGGGCTAGAATGAAGACTTTTCCAGGTAATTACTCAAAATATAAAATTTTGAAAGCTGAGGAAAATGAACGACTTTCAAAAGAATATCGAAAGCAACAGGAGCATATACGCAGGGAGGAATATTTCATAGCGCGCTATCACGCAGGCCAACGCCATCAACAGGCCAGAGGTAGAGCGAAAAGGCTAGATAAGATTAATATGATTGATGCTCCGGCCGTAGAAGAAACTGTAGCCATCCGATCATCCGAAGCGACTAGAACGGGTGAAATTGTCCTCAGAACAACAGACCTCGAAGTAGGTTTTACCGACAGTGAAGGAGGAAAAATAACCTTATTCGAAGTGCCTGATACGGTGATCCATAGGGGAACAACGACCGCAATTATAGGTAATAACGGAATAGGAAAGACAACTCTTCTAAAAACATTACTCAGCGACATACCTGCTCTCGAAGGAAAGTCATCTCTAGGCCATAATGTGAAAACAGGGTACTTTCGGCAAGGCTCTGACGAAATCCCTCCAAATCTAACAGTTATGGAAGCTTTGCTCCAAATAAAAAACCTCCCAATAGGAGAGGCCCGCGGGTTTTTGGCACGTTTTCTTTTTAGAGGTGAAGAAATATTCGAGAAAGTTTCCTCTCTCAGTGGGGGAGAGAGAGGCAGACTCGCTCTGGCACGGTTACTGATCCTAGAACCAAACGTCCTGATTTTAGACGAACCTACTACACACTTGGATATTCAGAGTAGAGAAGCTTTAGAGGAAATGCTCACTGATTTTAGAGGTACTATTTTATTTGTAACCCACGATAGACATCTAATTTCCCTGCTAGCTAACAATTTATGGATTATCCACGACGGGAAAGTTGATACATTCGACGGAACATATAAAGAATGGCAGGAAAACAACAGTCAGAAAATCTCCACTCCCCCTCCCTCCGAATCCAAATTGCAAGACCAGAAAATACAAATCCCTGGTAAAGGTAAAAAACAAAAGAAACAACGACCCAAAAATAGGATCAAATCAAACAAGCACAATACGAAACCTAACAGAGAAGAGATAATAGACAAGCTTGAAAAGAGGGTTCAAGAAATTGAGATAGAGCTGTCTGCATCCACTGGAGACGCTGACCTAGAACGAATTAGAGATCTCGGAATTGAACACAGCGCACTTAACGAGGAATTACAGAATGCCTTAGATCAGTGGGTAAATTAAGCGAAGTAACTTATCTGGAATATTGAGATAAAGCTGTTTGGTATTCTTCCAATGTATTAAGGTCAAGATGTATTTCTGGGCCAGAGAATTTAACTTCATTCACCACATCTCTGTATTCATTAAACACCTTGCGCAAGCCTCCATCCCCCTCTTCAAGAGCAAGAATGTCTTTCCTTAATTTGGAAGAAAAAATGACTGGGTGTCCGCCTTTTTCCTCAAATCTTGGAGACGTTATAAGTGATTTTGCTCTCACGTGACTTTTTATTAAAGTGTCTACTATAGAAAAATGTCTGGGTTGATCCACACCCAGCAAAACATAACAATCAGCCTCTGATGACGCTGTCTTGACCCCACACTTAATGGAGGAAATCCGCCCCGTCTCGTAGTCAGTATTTTCTGCCAGAATGACATCCATCCCACCAAGCTCACCACTAAGCTCATCCGACTGATGACCAAGAACAACCACAACCTCGCTGCAGCCACCCTGACGGAGTGAACGGACTTGATGTTTGATTAGGGTAGTTCCGTTCCAAGGTAAAAGGGGCTTTGAGCGACCCATTCTACTTGAGTATCCAGCAGCGGTTAATATAGCTGTAGCATGAAACACTTTTGACTAAAGGTTTATTGGCTGCCCAGAAGGCTGATTAGGTGTTTCTGCCACCTTTTTTTCAATTCTTTCAAGTTGAGAGTCATCTAATTTCATTGGTGAGCCGCTACCACCAAGTCGGAACATCAGTATTTCCGACATTATGCTGATGGCTATCTCTTCAGGTGTTCTCGCCCTGATATCAAGACCAATCGGTGAACGAATTTCCCTAATTCTTTCTAGACTCAATTCACCCCTCATCAAATCTTCATAAATTAGAATTGTTTTTCTCTTGCTACCCATTAAACCGACATACTTAGCAGAAGTCTTAGCTGCAGCAAGGAGAGCCGTGTTGTCATATCTGTGGCCTCTGGTCGCTACGACAATAAATGTGTTGGGATTAATGGGGAGGCTAGGCAACGCATCCTCGGGTTTTTCATTCACAACAATGTCCGCTTCAGGAAATCTATTTTGGTTGGCAAATTCTTCTCTGTCATCCGTTATAAACAATCGAAATTCCAAAGGTTTGGCCAACGAAGCTAAAGCTCTGGACACATGCCCGCCGCCGCAAATCACAAGTTGTGGTGGAGTCGTATAAGCCTCAATAAAGTATTCGGCCCCGGTAGCTGTAATTACGTATTCATTACGCCCATGCACCATAAGTTCGAAAGCTTTGTCAATAGCCGCTACATCTATATCCTCGCTTCCCAGAGATCCCTCAATCTCTCCGTTTTCGCGAATGAACAATTTGTCACCTATCACTGAAATCCCATCATCACCCGATTTAATAACCGTGGCTAAAGCAACAGATCCTTCGCCCTGATAAGCGCCTGAGATCTCCTCAGCATAGGGAAGATAATCCTCGGGGCTGTAAACGGGATCAATTAGAAAATACATAGTTCCCCCACAGACGAGACCATCCTCTGCGGCAAGTTCCTCATTAAGTTCGTATTCTTTATATTCCGCTGCCCCACCCCTCTGCATAAGTTGCTTGGCTGCAAACCATATGTCTCCTTCCACACACCCACCGCCCAGTGTACCTATACCAGATCCATCCTGTCTTACCAAAAGCTTGGCTCCGGGCTTCTGAGGTGTGGATCCTTTCGTTCTAATAACAGTAGCAACTACTACAGGTTCACCTTTACCAAGCTTTTCTACAGCGTCTTCAAATACCTCTTTCATAAGGTTAACTCCCAACTGACCTAGGCTGCATGACACTTCGTTCAGATATGCTTTAGATACTCATCCTTCATATCTAGGGTATCAAGTGATAAATTACTGTCAAACTTGGATTTCATATTTTGGACGTTAGTGACCTAGATTGAACCTATTAATTACATTCACTGACAGAGGGCTTAGTCGACAATGACAATAGAAATAAGAAAGCTACCTCTGTTCCCTCTTCACACAGTACTCTTCCCAGGATCAACTATACCTCTGAATATATTTGAAGATCGATATAAGCAAATGATCAATGACTGTCGGGAAGCTGACTCCATGTTCGGAGTGGTCTTGATCAAGGAGGGTGAAGAGGTAGGGGAGCCATCAATTCCACACAGAGTTGGGACTGTTGCAAAAATAACAAATTTGAGAGAGGTTTCGGGTGGGCGAATATACATTAGTGCGCTAGGTACAGAGCGTTTCCAAATAACAGAGATTGAGCAGGATACCCCATACCTAATTGCAGCGGTTGAGGTGGGAGAACCAGATGAAAACCCATACATTCCTGAAAGTGAAATGTCATTAATCAAAGAGGCAGCATCTGCACACGTTAAACATCTTTTGAGTATAAGGGGAGGCTGGGTAGCCCATGCTCGAACCCCATCGAACCCAGTTGAACTATCCTACTTCCTCGCCCAACTACTTCAGATAGATTTGGCCAAGAAGCAAGACATCCTAGGGAACACTTCATGCCGCGAACGCCTAACCACATGTAAAAACCATCTGGAAAGAGCTAATACCAACCTTTCGGCTCAAACAGGATTAGAAGTGAAACTCAGATTCAGTAGGCATTAAGAAGTCTCTTAGGATTTCAAGGCTCCCTCTTTGGCAAGAAAAGCGCCTAGCTTCCCTATCCCTTCCTCTATTTCCTCTGGTTGATTATAGCCATAGCATAATCTTATGTAATTCCTTCCGCTAGAACCATCCGGAGAATAGTTGGTACCTGGATGAAAACCGACGTCTATTTCTTCTAGAGCTTTTGAACTTAGTGAAACCATATCCGCATCATCATTCAGTTTCATCCATATATACAGTCCTCCATCTGGATCGCTCCATTCAGCCCCAGTTCCGAAATTTTCGCCGAGTGAGGCCAGCATCGCATCACGCTTAACACGCTGTATATTGTTGATCTCCTCGACATGGGCGTCTAGATATCTTCGTGCATATTTTTCAACTGCCATAGCGGTAAATTCACTTATCCTCCCACTTTTAACAGTCATTGCACGATCCAAAACGTCACCAGGCCCTGTCATATATCCTAAGCTCATCCCGGGAGCAATAATTTTTGAGAATGATCCTACATACATCACGCTATTCTGATCGTCTAGGTTATACATCGACGTGACTTGATCCCCACCATATCGATTATCAGCGTAACAATCGTCCTCAAGAATAGGTACTCCATGCCTATGAGTCACTTCCAATAACTGCTCTCTACGCCTTCTGGTAATCGTGAATCCCTGTGGGTTTTGAAAAGTAGCGATAAGGTACACATATTTTGGTCTCTTACCTTCTTGTATGGCCTTTGAAATCTCAAAATTCAGAGCGTCTGGGTCCATTCCTTCTTCATCAGCAGATACACCACGAATATCCGCAGAGTGTCTTCTCAAAGTGTTGAGAGTACCCCCATATACCCATTCATCGGTTATAACTACGTCCCCCGGGTTGACTAAAATGGCTGATATCATGTCTATGGGCTGACCGGATCCATTTCCAAGGATGATGTCATCCGCAGTTACGTTTATATCTCTTTCACGCTTAATTTTCTCAGCCACATATTCTCTCAGAGGAGTGTTGCCTTGAGGATGGGGATAAACAGCTAAGTCATCCCCTGTTTCTGACAGAGCCTCGCTAAGGCATTCCATTATTTTGTCATGGGGCAAAGAGGCAGGGTCCGGGTATGCGACTGCAAAGTCGTACTTACCTCTTCGGGGACGGGCTCCTCTTCCTCCAGCAGGAATGTGTTCAGCGAGAAGTGAACGGAAGTCGAGTGCCATGAATATCTCCTTGCATAATAAATATCGTGGATATCCGATGGATTCTATATCCATATCACAACATTCATCAAGGTTTAGAACATAGATTTGAATGATAGAATCACATTGAGCATCGTGCTCACTAGCTATGGTCTTAGAGGCGGCAATTTTGGCATCAAATGGGTTGGCTAAAAACATAATTGTCAAAGGTGCGAGGGAACACAACCTCAAAAACGTTGACGTGACAATACCCAGAAACAAGTTGGTTGTTATTACGGGAGTATCCGGTTCGGGCAAAAGCTCTCTGGCTTTTGACACGATTTACGCTGAAGGCCAGCGAAGATATGTAGAATCGCTTTCCTCCTATGCCCGACAGTTCCTAGGACGGATGGACAAGCCTGAAGTGGATTACATAGAGGGCCTTTCTCCAGCTATTTCAATTGACCAAAAAGGAACATCACACAACCCTAGATCCACAGTCGGTACAGTCACCGAAATTTACGACTATCTCAGACTTTTGTTTGCTCGTATAGGCACACCACATTGCTTCAAGTGTGGGCGCGTGATCCAAAAACAAACAGTGCAACAAATAGCCGATTCAATCCTGTCGCTGCCCGATGAAAGCAGGATACAAATACTTGCACCGGTGGTAAGGAGAAGAAAGGGTGAGCATCGGGATGTTTTTGAGTCAGCGAGACGCGCTGGTTTCGTTAGAGTTCGAGTTAACGGGGAAACACATGATTTGTCGGAGAAATTCGACTTAGACAAACAAAAATGGCACAACATAGATGTGGTTGTAGACAGATTAATTATTAATCGATCGGTTGATCAGGGAAGGGTAACAGAGAGTGCAGAGGCGGCACTATCTCAATCTGAAGGTCTCGTGATGGTAGATGTCCAGGGTGGAGATGAGATGATGTTTTCTGAAGACTTTGCATGCGTGCACTGCAATGTGAACCTGGGGGAATTAGAACCACGCACTTTTAGCTTCAACAATCCCCACGGTGCTTGCAATATTTGTTCTGGCCTAGGATACAAGCTAATCGTGGATCCAGATCTGGTCATACCAGATAAATCCCGATCAATCACAGACGGTGGCATCGTGGGTTGGGCGCGTTCTGGATCCATGTCCCCATGGTATTCAAGCCAATTACTGTCACTAGCCGAAGCGATAGGATTTAATCCTAACCTTCCAATAGATGAACTAACTGATGATGAACTCAACACCATACTCCTTGGTACGGGCGGCAAAAGAATCCAAGTGAATCACAAAACAAGAAGGGGAAGAACTTACCGTTGGAAGACGAAATTCGAGGGAGTGATTAATAATCTTGAGAGACGACATACCGAGACAGAATCCGAAAGTGTTAGAAAAGACATCGAACGTTATATGACCTCACTTCCCTGCCAAAGTTGTCAGGGAAAACGACTGAGGCCTGAAGCTCTCGCAGTCATTGTTAACCAAAGCACCATAATGGACGTAACTGACCTGTCAGTAAGAGCATGCTATGAATGGACAACCAACCTGAGTAATAAAGACGTACTGACTGAAAGACAAATTTCAATAGGATCCCAGATCCTAAAAGAAATCGCGTCTCGGCTCGAATTCCTTTTAAACATAGGTCTGGACTATCTGACTCTCAGCAGAACAGCCTCAACATTGAGCGGAGGAGAGGCACAAAGGATCAGACTAGCCACTCAAATAGGCTCAGGACTGATGGGAGTCCTATATGTGTGTGATGAACCTTCTATAGGTCTTCATCCAGCCGACGATGCTCGACTAATCAACACCTTAAAAGGTCTTAGGGATGTTGGAAACACTGTACTTATAGTTGAGCATGATGAAGCAATTATGAGGGCCGCAGACCATATTGTAGATTTAGGTCCAGGAGCCGGGGAACACGGGGGGCACATAGTTGCATCAGGAACACCCAAAAAAGTGATGTCCAACCCTAGATCACTTACAGGACAATACTTATCAGGCAAAAAGAAGATCGACATTCCCACCAGTAGGAGAACCGCCAACGGATCCTGTCTCAATATCATTGGAGCGACCCAAAACAACCTCAAAAACATAGATGTCGACATCCCGCTAGGTATATTTGTTTGCGTAACTGGTGTATCTGGTTCCGGTAAAAGCACTCTAATAAATGAGATACTCTACAAAAGGCTAGCCCAGCACTTTTATCGTTCTAGAGACCGTCCGGGATCCTTCAAAGAAATTCGCGGGATAGACAACCTGGATAAGGTTGTGAACATTGATCAATCTCCAATTGGTAGAACTCCAAGGAGTAACCCTGCCACCTATACCGGTACTTTTACTCCTATCAGAGAACTTTTTGCACAAGTCCCTGAAGCGAGAAGTAGAGGATATAAACCTGGCAGATTTTCCTTTAATGTCAAAGGAGGAAGGTGTGAGGCATGCTCAGGAGATGGGCAGATAAATATCGAAATGCAATTCCTTCCTGACGTCAGCGTACCTTGTGAAGAATGTGGCGGGAATAGATATAACAGGGAAGCCCTTGAAATACTTTATAGGGGTCATAGCATAGCTGACGTACTCTCCATGACCGTGACTGAAGCAGTAGATTTATTCTCAAACATCCCAAGAATCAGCAACAAGTTGCAGACGCTAAAAGATGTTGGATTGGGTTACATAAGGCTGGGACAACCAGCGACTCAACTAAGTGGCGGAGAGGCGCAGAGAGTCAAGCTTGCCACCGAACTCTCAAAAAGAGCAACGGGACAAACGCTGTACATATTGGATGAACCAACGACTGGATTATCATTTGAAGATTGCGCACAGCTATTAAAAGTTATGCACCGCTTGGTTGATTCCGGTAACTCGGTAGTACTAATAGAACATCATCTAGATCTAATCAAGAATGCGGACTGGCTAATTGACATGGGACCGGGTGCAGGAGACAGGGGGGGGCAGATAGTTTGCGTGGGGACCCCTGAGGATGTAGCCAAAGTTGAAGGCTCTCACACAGGTTCATATCTAAACACTTTGCTATCCGATATACAAATGGGCGCTGTGGCCGACTAACACCAAGTATTTTGGGCATCAAGAGACATATAGTTTAGCCATCTTTTCCTCTGTACAGATAGTGACTAATCCGGTTTATTGTTCCCCTTTAATCCATATGTTAGACTGATCCCGCAAATCGGGCTGTCACATTGGCGTTGGTCCGGTTCTTTTGTTCATGTATGTACATCATAAAGGTAATAGAAGTTAAAAATGGATAACTTTGTGTTTGTGACAAAACTTGCAGATGCAGTATAAGGAGGAAGGCTTTTGAAGTGGATAGATTTTGAGAAACCCAATACGGTAGAAGATGCTGTCAAACTTCTTTCAGATTCAGGTGGAACCGCTAGGGCTATGGCAGGGGGAACGGACCTGATAGTTCAATTAAGAGCAGGACACCCTCGGATCAATCCTGACGTGGTGGTAGACATAAAGAGCATTCCGGAACTTAACGAACTCAGTTATGACGCCAACAAAGGGTTGACTGTAGGAGCAGCAGTTGAATGCTACAAGATTTATGGCGACGACAATGTAAACAGCCATTTCTCTGCTTTGAACGACTCTGCCACCCTCATAGGTGGCACCCAGATTCAAGGGCGTGCCTCATTCGGTGGGAACCTTTGTAACGCGGCTCCTAGCGGAGATTCAATCCCAAATATGATTGCACACAGAGCGGTAGCGACAATCGCAGGTCCTTCTGGCACAAGAGAAGTCCCTGTAGAAGATATATGCACCGGTCCTGGACAATCATGCATTGGGAGCGACGAACTACTGGTATCTATTAACTTTCCCAGCAATGGCGCCGGATTTGGAGCTAATTACATTAGATTCATTCCCAGAAATGAGATGGATATTGCGGTAGCGGGAGTAGGTGCCTCAGTAACTATTGAGGACGGCAAATTTACATCTGCGAGAGTAAGCTTGGCCTCAGTGGCACCCACTCCACTCTTGGTAGAGGAGGCAGGGGAGGCTCTCGTTGGGCAAACAGTCAGCGAAGGAGTAATTCAGAAGGCTGCAGATCTCGCTAAGGCTGCAGCAAAACCAATATCCGATATGAGAGGCACCGCGGACTACCGTAAACATCTCTGTGATGTTCTGACAAGACGTGCCCTTAACACAGCAGTAGAGAGAGCACAGGGAGCGAGCTAAATGCCAGCAAAAACATACGTACAAACAACTATAAATGGGGAACACGTCGATTTCCTGTGTGAACCTAGACAAAGCCTACTTGAATGCCTTAGGGATGAGATAGGCCTAACAGGTACCAAAGAGGGCTGTAACGATGGGAACTGTGGAGCTTGCACCGTCAACATAGACGGACGCATAGTCACCGCTTGCCTTGTACTTGGTGTAGAAGCAGAAGGGGCAAACATAGAAACTATCGAAGGTGTTGCGGACGGGAGCAATCTCCATCCACTGCAACTAGCGTTTCTAGAAAATGCAGCTTTGCAGTGTGGGATTTGCACCCCAGGTTTCATAATTTCATCCAAGGCACTGCTAGAACAAAATCCGAACCCAACTGAACACGAGATAAGGTTTTGGCTCGCCAATAACTTATGCCGGTGCACAGGCTATGACAAAATCGTTAGAGCAGTCCAAGACGCTGCCAAGAGACTACAGGAGGCGTAAAGAGTATGACAACGGCCGACTATGAAAGAAATATGGTTCTGGCTACCGATACTGATTACAAGGTGATAGGCACAAGACCAGTCCGCCATGACGGTGCAGACAAAGTAACCGGCAGAGCAATCTATGGAGCTGACTTTGACGCAGCGGGGTTACTTCAGGGGAAAATTCTAAGAAGCCCACATGCCCACGCCAAAATAATTTCAATTGACACTAGCAAAGCGGAAAAGCTAGACGGCGTTAAGGCTGTCGTTACTTCAAAAGATTTTCCCCAAGCCGGTAACAAATGGTTAAAGGACAATATACTGGCGAGTGACAAGGTCCTATACGCGGGCCAGGCAATCGCTGGAGTGGCGGCCTCTAATCCCCACGTTGCAGAATCAGCTCTCAGCCTCATCGACGTAGAATACGAAGTACTCACACCAGTATTGACAACCCAAGAGGCTATGGCATCAAACGCCTCGATATTACACGAATCTTTAACCACTGAAGAGCTCGGAGAAGATACAGGAGTCGTAAGTAACATTGCCTCTCATTCCCAACATGTGAAAGGTGATATAGCAAAAGGCTTTGAAGAAGCCGACGTAATAGTCGAGCGTGAATACAACACAAAAACAGTACACCAAGGATATATAGAACCTCATAACGCTACTGCTCTATGGAGTCATGACGGAAGGCTGCACATTTGGTGCAGCACACAAGGGTCTTTTGTCGTCAGGGACAGCGTGGCTGAGTTACTTGACATGCCCGTTTCAATGGTCAGGGTAACCCCAACTGAAATTGGAGGCGGATTCGGAGGGAAAATTCCGATTTATTTAGAGCCTGTAGCTGCCCTACTCTCCCGCAAAACTGGGGCACCTGTGAAAATAGTAATGAGCAGAAAAGAAACTTTTGAGGCATCAGGGCCTACACCGGGCTCCCAAATAAAAATTAAAATAGGGGCTAAACACGACGGTACAATGACTGCCGCATATGCCTGGATGGCAATGGAGGCTGGAGCATACCCAGGGTCTCCGGTAGGAGCGGCGGTTCAATGCGTGTTCTCCACGTATGATATTGAAAACTCCACAATTGATGGGTTTGACGTGGTCGTTAACAAACCAAAAACAGCGGCCTACAGAGCTCCTGGAGCTCCAAACGCGGCGTTTGGTGCTGAGCAAGCCGTCAATGAATTGGCCGAAAAACTTGGGATGGACCCAATAGAACTCCGACTTAAAAATGTTGCTACAGAAGGAACCAGAAGACCTGATGGACCAGTGTTTGGCAGGATTGGAGCAAAGGAAGTGCTCGAAGCCATGCGTGATCATCCTCATTACCAGTCTGCAAAAGCAGAAGGAACCGGAAGAGGAGTATCGATAGGGTTTTGGTTCAACATAGGGTTTGACTCGGCGTGCAACATAGCAGTCAACAAAGATGGTTCAATCAATCTGACAGAGGGCTCCACAGATATCGGTGGATCGAGAACCTCTATAGCAATGCATGCAGCAGAGGTTCTGGGAATTCCTGTAGAAGACGTTAGGCCTACCGTTGTAGACACGGACACAATCGGTTTCACCGCAGTGACCGGAGGCAGTAGAACAACATTTGCTACAGGATGGGCAGCGTATGAAGCGGCCCAAGATGTGAAACAACAATGCATTGAGAGAGCCGCAAAAATATGGGATGTTGATGCCAATAACCTTCAGATGGAAGATGGCGTTATAAGTTCTCAGAGTGATTCCGAACTCAAGATGACCTTCAAAGAATTGGCGGAACAGCTTAGTGACACTGGAGGTGGTATTTCGGGTTCAGCCTCAGTCAACCCCTCGGGTGTGGGTGGCTCATTTGCAGGTAATATCGCTGATGTTTCAATAGACCCCGAAACCGGTAAAGCCACTGTGGAAAGATTCACATGCGTTCAGGACGTAGGGAAGGCTATCCATCCAAGTTACGTGGAAGGCCAAATGCAAGGGGGAAGCGTCCAAGGTATTGGTTGGGCCTTGAATGAAGAATACTTCATGAACGACGAGGGAACGATGACAAACTCCAGTCTACTTGACTACAGAATGCCAACATCTCTCGATCTTCCAATGATTGATACAGTTATAGTAGAAGTCGCAAACCCCGGACACCCATTCGGAGTCAGAGGGGTTGGAGAGGCTAACATAGTCCCACCGACACCCACAATTGCAAATGCTATATACGATGCAACTGGAAAGCGCATGACAGAGTTGCCGATGAGTCCTGGGGCTATACAATCCGCAAGCCCAGAATAAATCTAGGTCTCTAATGGCACTTGTTTTCATACCTTCACTGATGCAGAATCTCTCCAATGGGGAGCAAAGGGTGTCAGTGGAGGGTGGTAATGTAAGACAGGTAATTGATAATCTCGACTCCATGTTCCCAGGTTTTAAAAAACGCCTAGTTGAAGAGGGAAGGGTGAAACCTAATATAGCTGTGGCAATTGACGGGGAAATAACTCCTTTAGGCATGATAGAGAAAGTTTCGGTAGACAGTGAAGTTCACTTTCTCCCAGCCATATCTGGTGGGAGATGAACCGACCTTCTCGATTAAGAGGTCAGTCCTAGAACACTGCGGAGCTGGCTCTTATAGTCGCTCTAAGGTGATAAAACTGAAATACCGGGCATGCAACCGATGAAACCCAAGAGTCATTTTGTGGAACTAGAAGGACTCAAGTCGCATTATGTGCAGATGGGAACCGGAAATACCACAGTACTTCTAATACATGGCGACATGAGAACCTCTAGAAGCTTCGATGCATTATCGCGTAAATTAGCTTCAACCCATACCGTAACAGCAATGGATCTTTTCGGGCATGGCAACAGCGATTGGCCATTTTCTGGCTATAGATTTGTCGAACGGTCGTATAACATCGAAAATTTTATGACTACTGTTTTTGACGGACATGCTGACGCAGTAGTAGCCCACTCCACAGGAGGAATTGCCTTAGCACTTTACGCTGCTCGGAAACCGAGTGCCTTTAATTTCATTGTTCTATTGGAACCAATGATAACCGTGGATGAAAAATTTCAACGAATGGTTTCAGCTCGGGAAACTCGACCCAGGACCACATGGTCAGATAAGGAAGAGCTCACCCAACTTTTATCAAGGCACAAGGTAACAAAAAAATGGACAGCGGAGGTGATCAGGGATGTCGTTGAGCATGAGACGTTTATAAATGAAGATGGCCGGCTTGACATGAAATGGGCAACGCAGACTCTGAGTTGGAAAGATCGAGATGGTGACTACTTTGACTTGCTCCCGACTCTCCAAAAATTAGAGGTTCCAACACTTTTTATGGCCAGTGAGGATAGACAAAGCATCTTTCAACCTGTCAAGGAACTCTCACGGATTAAAAACAATATTCACTTCTGCACTGTCATGAACACTGGCCACAACATGTATATGGAGCGTCCACAGGCAGCCGCTACTCTTATAAAAACCCTTCAATCTGGACAACCTATTCCAGAAGAAATTTAGATGGAAGGTAACCCATATGACAATTCTGACGGGGTGTTTCCCCTAGAACTATATCCAACCCTGGTACCTTTCCATGGATGGGCTCTTGCAACTTCCTCATTTATATCTGCCCCCCAGCCTGGTCCAGCTGGAACCGTCATATAGCCATCAATAATCTCGGGCTTAGAAGTTGTCAATTCGTCTTTCCATGGCACATCGTCTATGTCAATTTCCATAATTCGAATATTGGGTAAAGAGGCACAAAGAGAAGCACTCACAAAAGTAGATAGATGGCTATAGTAATTGTGAGGAGCCACGTTATGCTGAAAAACCTCGGCCAAATCTCCCACTTTCTTGGATTGGCTGAACCCATTCCAGGGCACGTCAATCATGAACATATCCGCAGCGTGTTGTTGAAAATAAGGTAAATAATCCCTCATGTAAAAAAGATTTTCACCTGTACATATCCTGGTAGTAGTTGAGTCCTTTATTTGTCTTATACTCTCAGGTTGATACATATCTATCTCTAACCAGAGCATATCGAACTGTTCCAATACTTGAGCTATTCTGAGACACGCCTCAGTTTTAAAATTGAAGTTAATATCGAGGTTTATATCAACGTCTGGACCAACTGCATCTCTAAATGTACCGATCAACTTCTCCACATGGCGAAGGACACCTTTCGTGACCACCTGATCCGTACTCCCTTTGCCACCTCCAAATCCGCCACCAAAATGTACGGGGGTATCACCAGGACCAATGATATTCGTTTTTAGAGCTGTAAATCCTCGTTCCACTACTTCTTTACCTAAATTAGTAATATCATCCCACGTCCTAAGAGCAGGTACTCCAATAAGTTCATTATTGCCAACTCGAGATGTGCCGCAGTGAGACCAGTACACACGTACTCTTTCACGAGTTGGACCCCCAAAAAGTTCTGGAACTGAAATTCCAAGGCTTTTGGCTTTGATATCTATGAAGGCGCAGTCCAACCCTGCAAGAGCCTTTGCCGCAATCCCTCCCGGGCTTTGCCGGGTGGCTCTAAACATATCCCAAAATCTCATCTCAAATTCCCGAGGGTCAGTGCCTATCAGGACAGGTTTCAAGTCCTCGATGGTGCCTGCAACTCCATTTGGCGAACGCCCATCGCTACACTCGCCCCAACCGGTTATACCCTCGTCTGTCTCGACTTTGACAAACCCCCAGGGTCTCCATCCGGCATCAACTATAAAATTTTCAATGTTAGTGATTTTCATTTACAACATCCTTCAAAATTTACCAATTAAAGATGATTATTCATTCAACTATTGGGTGGTTAAAATCCTCTCTCAAAATTCTCTTCAAAACCTTACCAAGAGGATTTCTAGGTAGCTTATCCACAACTACAACTGACTCAGGTTTCTTAAAGCTGGAAAGACGAGATCTGCAATATTCAATCACTTCAGGACCGTCTATTGTCTCCCCTTCCTTAGCCACCACAATCGCGCGCACTCGTTCTCCCCAGTCGATATCAGGTACGCCAATAATAGCTGCCTCGTCTATAGCTGGATGAGAATGTAAAACTTGCTCCACTTCCTCTGGGGAAACCATTTCTCCTCCCCTCTTGATAAAGTCTTTAGCCCTGCCAGATAAGAATATATAGCCATCTTCGTCAAAGTACCCGAGGTCTCCTGTATAAAGCCATCCTCCCCTGAGAGCTTCTGCCGTGGCCTGCTCTTGCTTCCAATACCCCTTCATCAATCGTGACCCTCTCGCGACGATTTCCCCTGTTTCGCCTAGGCCAACCTGGTTCCCCTCATCGCTCACAATCCTAACTTCCACATCCTCTAATGGTTTTCCAATAGAAGTTAACCTCTTTAATTTCACTTCTATTTCTTCATCAGAGCCCTCCAAGATATGGTCCTCGGGAGGCAACATAGTTATAGTGGCGGCCGTTTCAGTTTGTCCGAAGGCATTTATAAAAAATGTCCCAGGCAACATCGCTATCGCACGACGTATAACTTCTAATGGCATTGGGGCTGCCCCATAGGTAATAACTTCGAGACTTGATAAGTCATGGTTTTGAAATTCCTGATGATCTAAAATCATCTTCAACATAGTAGGTACCATCATTGCCCTATTGGCTTTTTCCTGTTCAACCAAAGTCATCCATTCAACAGGTTCAAACTGTCTTTGAATAATCAGAGTTCTTCCACCATAGACAGCCGCCATTACTG
The DNA here is from genome assembly GCA_913048525.1 of uncultured Chloroflexota bacterium. Classification (GTDB taxonomy): domain Bacteria; phylum Chloroflexota; class Dehalococcoidia; order Lucifugimonadales; family UBA826. The sequence goes on along the minus strand of CAJWWP010000004.1, from coordinate 41,088 downwards.
CCTGTACCCCTGCTATGTGGTAAAGAGGAACGGTTAATATATTTTTCTCCTCCACATCCATGTCAGGTGGTGAAACGTTGCTGAGGATATAAGAGGAAAAGCTATCATGGCTCAACATCACACCCTTGGGAAAGCCAGTAGTCCCAGCTGTGAACATTAGCATTGTCAAATCATCATCATCTGACTCCGGAAACATTTCGTCGTCAAGAGCTGAGCTAACTATCTGGTCGTATGTATGCCACCCGTCGGCAGTTCCATCTATCACAATCAACGCTTTTAAGCTCTCGACTTTAGCCGATATAAGCTCAATCATATCCGTATACCGGGATCCAGCAAGTAAGACAGTAGGAGACGAATCTTTCAGCATATATTCGAGCTCTGACTCAGTGGCCCTAAAATTTACCGGGACGTATATCGCGTCTAACTTAGCGGCGGCAAAATATGCCTCAATGTGTTCATTGCAATTGACCTCCATAGTGGCAATTCGGTCACCACTATTTACACCTAGGTCCCGAAGTGCATTTGCAAGTCTAGCCACTCTTAATGCTAGATCAGAATAGGTAATTCTCTTACCATCAAAAATAATCGCAGTTCGATCCGGAACGATTAAAGACGTTATATTTAGAAACTCAGATGTATTCATCCCTGAGTAAAACTCCCCTCATATAATCCAACGAGTAATTTAACATCTGTCAAGAAGTATCGCCACGTTTCTCGCTTACCCATTATCTGACAGCAATTTTTCCCCCGCCTAGCGAGAACCTATCATAAAAACTGATCATAACCCATCTGATTAACCTGATGTAAACATTTAAGTAAAGCCTGACATTCCAGTTTGTTATACCCTATTCACCAAGCTGGTCGTTGACAGGGAACCAGCCTGCTTTGCTAACATGGTTGTCGAATTAACGTTCAATTAGGGAGGATCTGTCTTGGCTAACGACGAAACAATAAAACTTATGGCCCTTGTCGGAGTCTACACATCACCTGACAAAGAGAACAAGAACCCAGGCACCATGAGGCCAAAAGATAAAACCCCAGAGGCCGCGAGAGAATTAGACAGATTCGTTAAACATTTTCGGGAACTAGAAATTGACCTGCCAGCAATAAGTCCTTCTCAAATTGGCTCGTACGCTGAGGATGCGTGTAAAAATAGTAGCGCCCCAGAGGCTCTAGAAGGACTTCAGGCTGTCAGAAAGTTTTTAAAATTTGCCTATGACCAGGAGGCCACACAAGTAAATCTATCGACTCATTTTCGAATTAGAAGACCAAGGACTTCGCTAGACTCCAAGGGAGATGAGGGACTCAACCGTGGTCAGCAGATGACTCAAGAAGGCTACAACCAACTGATAACCGAAAAGTCGGGTTTGGAATCTAATCGAGTTTCCATCAGCGAAGCGATTCATCGAGCTGCTTCCGATGGTGATGTGAGGGAAAATGCTCCTCTGGAAGCAGCGAGAGAACAGCAGGGACGTGAAGAAGCGAGAATTAAAGAAATTGACTCAATGCTTCGCACGGCAATTATTGTGGACGGATCGGGAAAGGGCACAAAAAGCGTTCGTGTAGGAACAACCATAAGGGTAGAGGAAGTTTCCAAAAAGAAAAAAACAAAATACACTTTGGTTAGTCCATCAGAAGCCAATCCCCTAGAAGGGAAAATATCTGACGCCTCCCCTTTGGGCAAAGCGTTTATCGGCAAGAGAGCAGGACAGTTGGCAGTTGCTGATACCCCAAAAGGAAACACAACTTTCAAAATAATAGATATATCGTAATTATACTTGTGTAGTCTTACTTCGATCCCGGCCCATAGAACAACGCGGACACGTTCCAATTTCAACAGATATTTTCATAGTTCTGACCCAATCACAGTGATATGACTATGCTACTCTTTAGGCCACTTAGACTCATACAGTTTAGACTCATACAGTTGTCATATTATTGGAGAAGTAGACCCTAACTATGACCGTTCAAGCCAACGCCTCAGATACTCAACAATTAGTTGAAGAACTCAGTTCACATGTTCAAGGAGAAGTAAGATTTGACAAAATGTCTAGGGCTCTTTGGAGTACAGACGCGAGTATTTACCAGATTGAACCAGTAGGCGTTGTACTACCAAAATCCAATGACGACATTATCGCGGTACTAGAAACTGCTCATAAGTATGGAGTTTCGGTGCTACCGCGAGGAGGCGGTACCAGCCTAGCCGGCCAAACAGTGGGAGAATCTATAATTTTAGATTTTTCAAGGTACATGAGAGATGTTATCGAAATCAACGCAGATGAGGGTTGGGTACGTACACAACCAGGCATTATTCTTGATGAACTGAACCAAATACTTGCTCCACATAACGTTCTCTTTGCGCCTGACCCGAGTACAAGTAGCAGAGGAAATGTGGGTGGGGCGCTAGGGAATAACTCGTGTGGAGCCCACTCAATTATGTGGGGAAAAACGGTAGATAATGTTCATGAGCTTGACGTTATTCTCTCCAATGGTGATACGGCAACATTTGGCCAACTAAATGGAGATTCTCTTGAAGCCAAGATGCGCGGAAGCACTTTTGAAGGTGACATATACAGATCACTCTTTGAAATTGGAGAAGATAACAGGGACGAGGTTCTTTCACGATATCCAAAAATACAAAGACGTGTCTCTGGTTACAATTTGGATGAATTTGTAGGTGGAAACAATTTCAATATGGCCAGGTTTGTAGTCGGTTCAGAAGGTACACTGGTCACGATTACTGAAGCTAAATTAAGAGTCGTTCCAACCCCAAGATATAAAGGACTGGCCGTTCTACACTGTCTAGAGTTGATAGAGTCGATGGAAGCCACTGTGGCGGCTTTGGACATAAACCCATCTGCAATCGAACTAATAGGAAGCATGATTATTCGTCAGGCTCAATCTAATCTCTCCTATTCTAGGATTACGGATTTTATTGAAGGTCAACCTGAAGCCTTATTAGCAATCGAATTAGTTGCTGATTCAGAAAAAGAATTGGCACACAAATTTGATTTACTCAAGGAGAAGATAAATGGGGGTGGTTGGGGATATTCTCTGGTCTGGATGACTGATCCCTCAGACCAAGAAAAGGTATGGGATGTGAGAAAAGCTGGTCTTGGTTTGATGATGAATGTTCCAGGCGATGCAAAGCCTCTCCCATTCGTTGAAGACACGGCCGTGTCACCACATGTGCTCCCTGAATTTGTCAGAAGATTCGACTCAATAGTCAGAAAGCATGGCACGGAGGCAGGATACTACGGTCACGCTAGCGTAGGATGCCTCCATATTCGACCACTCATCAATCTAAAAAACCAAGAAGGTATAGATCGTATGGTCGCAATTTCTGATGAAATAAGTGACCTAGTCCTAGAATTTGGCGGATCGATGAGTGGAGAACATGGCGATGGTTTAGTCCGAAGTGGCTACAACGAGAAAATGTTCGGAAGTCAAATCTATCAAGCCTTCAGGGATGTTAAAACCACTTTCGATCCCAAGAGAATAATGAACCCCGGGAAGATAGTCGACTCACCACCGATGACCGAAAATCTCCGCTATGGCACAACATACGAAACCTTGTCTCCTCCGACAGGTTTTACATTCTCAGAGGAAGGAAATTTTGCGACAGCAATAGAGATGTGCAATGGCCAAGGCGCTTGCAGGAAAGTACATGGCGGTACGATGTGCCCCTCATACATGGCAACTCGCGATGAAGAACACTCCACAAGGGGGCGTGCAAACGCTTTGAGAGCCGCTATGTCTGGCGCTATTCCCACCGACATGTTAACTAGCGACAGACTCCACCAGGTTATGGACTTATGCCTTGAATGTAAGGCCTGCAAAGCAGAATGCCCTTCAAATGTAGACATGGCCAAATTGAAGTACGAGTTTTTGAATATCTATCATTCCGAAAATGGGTACGGGCTAAACAACAGGTTTTTTGGGAATGTGGATTTTCTAAGTAAAATCGGATCTTTTTTTGCGCCGATTTCGAACTGGATCATGAACACATCTTTTTCCAAACAAGTATTAGAGAGAACAGTTGGGATAGATAAAAGAAGACGTTTACCCAACTTTGCTCCACAAACTTTTCAACAATGGTTCAGGTCAAGGGACGACACAACAATCCCGAAAAATCCCAAAGGCTCTGTCGTTCTATTCCCAGATACGACAACTAATTACAATCACCCAGAACTAGGCATTGCCACGGTAAATATTATCGAAAAGCTAGGATACAAAGTGATCCTGCCAGACTCCCGTTGCTGTGGAAGACCAATGCTATCCAATGGAATGATGTCTCATGCAAAAGCAAATGTAGATTTCAACATATCCTCTATTTACCCCTACATAGAAATGGGAGCCAAGCTGGTAGGAATAGAACCCAGCTGTGTCCTTGGCTTTATCAGTGACTTCCCTGACCTGGCCTCGGAGCCGGAAAAAGCAAAAGAGATATCCAGAAACACTATGTTAATAGAAGACTTTTTTCTATATGCGGTAAAAAAAGAAGATCAATTCCGGTTCTCCAATCCCCCACAAGAACAGAAAGTCGTATTTCATGGTCACTGTCATCAAAAAGCTCTCGTGGGAACAACATCCGCGATGGAGGTGTTGAAAACAATTCCAGGTCTGGAATCTGTGGAAATAAAATCAGGCTGTTGCGGAATGGCAGGTTCATTCGGATTTTATAAAGATCACTTTGACATCTCCATGCAAATCGGGGAAGACACCCTTTTCCCAGCAATCAGAAGTGAATCGAAAGACGTAATCATTGTGAGTGAAGGCGTTTCCTGCAGACAACAGATTCAACAGGGCACAAAGAGAGAAACCAAACACCTTGTTGAGCTGCTATCAGAATATATCTAGCTCATCTAGGTGTTTATACAGGGCCTTGTTCTGGAATAATCCTGTCTATGCTAACAGCCCTATAGCTCCTAGTAGATCTTATTCTCAAGTTTTCCCCTATCATCAAAATACCAAAAGTGTAAGGATCCACTTCTACTCGTTTTGATGAAATATAAATAACAGTTTTTTCATCGGCCTTTTCATCGTCATTCAATACTTCCTTGCCCTCTAAAAGTCCCTCTATGTAAATATAAGGGGGACATGAGTCCACAAATGAAATCATTAATTGGACAAATTTTATAAATGGAAACAAAATGAAATCGGCAAATGACATAGCTGGAATATACAACCTCAATTACAATTCAAAACACAATTTTAAATCTTCCCTTTTTGGATATATAGGGTAAAAACCCAGTGAGCGAATTTTGCTGTCTCCCTGCAATTTACTTCATATGAGCAATAATATCTCAAGTGAAGTAAAGTTTTAGAGTCTAATTGGCTGCTTAAATACTAAATCATTGGACTGGAGAAAAAAAATATGAAAGTCGGTTTTATTGGCGTGGGCTTCATGGGACAGCATATGGCTAAACACATCCTGGATGGAGGACATGATCTCACTATTTACGATATCTCCGAAACTGCCGCTAAAAACTTAGTTAAAGCAGGGGCTAAATCGCTATCCAGCCCTAGTGAAGTTGCTGCTGTCAGTGAAGTCATATTCACATCTCTTCCCACACCACAAGATGTGGAGCAAGTAGTGCTGGGAGAGGGAGGAATATTGGCTGGTGCATTAGAAGGAACAACGCTTTTCGATTTAAGTACCACCGATCCTGAAACAATAACCCGCATTTCTAACTCAGCTTCACAAAGAGGAATAAATGTCCTTGATGCCCCCGTGAGTGGCGGAACAATCGGTGCTGAGCAAGGAACATTATGTGTAATGGTGGGAGGGGATAAAAATAACTATGATAGATATAAGTCTGTACTAGACCTTATTGGAAACCAGGTTGTTTATTGCGGAAATTTAGGTGCAGGCGCTGTCTGCAAAATTGTTAACAACTTAATCGGTATGACTCTTGGAGTTGTTTTGTCAGAGGCTTTCAGTCTAGGGGTAAAGGCCGGAGTAGACCCAATGACGCTCTACAATGCTGTTTCAATGAGCTCTGGAGAAACAAGGCAAATGCACACATTTCCGACCGGTTTATTCGAAGGCGATTTTTCGCCTGGTTTCAAACTAGATCTAGGTTCGAAAGATGTCGGGCTAGCCACGAATTTGGGCAGAAGCTTAAGAGTTCCAATGGATGTATCAAATCTAATCCACCAAAAATATGTTGAAGCACAAAACAGAGGATGGGGAGGGCAATCAACAACAGCGATTGCTAAGTTGCAAGAAGAACGCGCAGGTGTAGAAATTAGAAAAGTTGACTAATTCTAAGGAAGACAAGCTGAAAAGAAATGTCCAGACGGACACCCTCGTTAATGGATTAACGATCATCACAGAGGAGATTCCATACGCGGCATCGATTGCCATAAATGTGGGAGTCAGGTGTGGATCAAGACATGAGCCTCCTGGACTAGAAGGGATAGCTCACTTAATTGAGCACATGTTGTTCAAGGGAACCAAAAGCATCCCAGATCCTTCAAAAATAAGCGAAACAATCGAAATAAATGGAGGATCGCTTAACGCAGTCACGGATTATGAAACCACCGCATATTGGTGTCGAACCCTAGCAGAAAAAACACAAGAAAGTATTCAACTACTTTTGCAGTTGATCACAGAACCTCTGCTTAGACCTGCAGACATAGAGTTAGAACGCCAAGTCATTATTGAAGAGATTAACAGCGTTAGTGATTACCCAAATTCACGAGCGGAAGTAATGCTTGATGAACTTATGTGGCCCGGAACTTCACTGGGAAGGGATATCGCCGGAACTATTAAGTCAGTGTCAAAAATATCTCATGAATCTCTCGTTGAATTCATGCAAAATAAATACAGTTCCAACAACTTAGTAATAAGCGTAGCAGGGAAACTGAATCACGATGAAATAATTGACTTCGTACAACCGCTAGCGGAATCTCTAAATTGTGGCGAGGCTAACACCTTTAATAACGTGAATTACGTGAAAAATAAGTCACGATTTATGGGCGAGGAAAGAAGAGTGGAGCAGTCACATATATCGATAGGCTTCCCAGGTACAAGCCGGTGCCATGAGCTTCGCCATGCTCTAGATCTTCTCGTAGCGATGCTTGGCGAAGGAATGAGTAGTAGATTATTTCAAGAAATACGGGAGAAAAGAGGATTAGCCTATGACATAGGAGCTGGCACCAGTCACCATACTGACACCGGAACGATAGATATATACGCAGCTGTCGACAAAAAGAAATACGAAAAAACTATATATCTAATATCGAAAGAGCTCCAAAAAATAAAAACCGATACTTATATTGAGGAACTTGACAAGGTGAAGTCGCTATTCACAGGACGCCTGAAGTTGAACATGGAAGATACACGTTCAGTAGCAAATTGGAATTGCAATCAAATGCTTAATGAAAACAGATTCCAATCTACCAAAGACTACCTGAGAGACCTTGCCAGTGTAAGTCTAGAGGATATACGAAATGTTGCCTCTGAGTATTTCTTAGAAGAGAATATGAATATTGCCGTGGTTGGCCCTGCAGAATCGTGTCATGACCTATGGGGGATTAAGTGACACAGTGTCTTCCTTGACACTCTTACTGGCGGATTGCAATAATTTATTCTGATTTAAAGGGTATTTCCAACCGATATTCAGATAAGGTCCCTTTCCAGTTATAGGAGCGATTAGTTGCCACACGTAAAGTGTCTAAGGTGCCGTGAATGTGGAAGCGAGTACCCTATCGAGCCGCTTAACGCTTGCGAATTCTGCTTTGGCCCACTTGAGGTCGCGTACGACTATGAATCTATTTCCAAAGCCGTAAGTAGAGAATCTATTGCGGCTGGTCCGAACACAATGTGGAGATACCATGACTTTCTTCCTGTAGATAAGGAGTCAGCAGTTGACATTTCAACTGGGTTTACTCCTCTGATACACGCTAAAAACTTGGGACGACAGTTAGGGTTAGACAACCTTTATATAAAGAATGATAGTGTGAACCCAACTTACTCTTTCAAAGATCGTCCTGTATCCGTAACAACCACTAAGGCTCTAGAATTTGAATTTGAAGTGCTTGCATGCGTATCTACAGGTAATCTGATGGGATCCGTTGCCGCTCACGGAGCCAAAGCTGGTATGAAAACCATGGTTTTTTATCCTGCTGACCTAGAACAGGGAAAAATCCAAGGGGCGGCAGTTTATGGGCCTACGATGGTGGCAGTCACAGGTAATTATGACCACGCAAATAGATTTTGTAGTGAACTCGCAGACAATCACCGTTGGGCTTTCGTAAATATAAATATGAGACCGTTTTATGCTGAAGGTAGCAAAACACTAGGATATGAAGTCGCAGAGCAACTTGGTTGGAAGGCTCCTGATCATTGCGTAGTCCCGGGGGCATCTGGAGAACTTCACACGAAAATATGGAAGGGCCTTCAAGAATTTAACGACATTGGTTTGATAGAGAACCTCAAAACAAAAATGCACCTTGCTCAGCCAGAAGGGTGCTCACCTATTGTTAGCGCCTTTAAAACGGGGAGCGGTCAAGTCACGCCAGTCAGGCCAGAGACCTTGGCAAAGTCACTAGCAATCGGTAACCCAGCAGCGGGACCATATTCTCTGGAAGTCTTGAAAGAAACAAATGGAACAGGTGTTGCCGCCGAGGAAAATACTATAATAGATGGAATAAAACTCCTGGCAGAAACCGAAGGAATATTCACCGAGACTGCAGGAGGAGTGGTTATATCCAGTCTTAAAAAACTAGTTGAACATGGAAAAATTAAAAGGGATGAAGTTACCGTGGCATATGTGACAGGAAATGGTTTGAAAACCATGGAATCTATGGGGGATTTTGTAAAACCTATTGAAACCACTCCCGACTACGAGACCTTCCAGACCGCCCTAGCAGCAGCCCAAAAGATCTAGGATATAGCCAAATGCCTACCAAAAGAGTGCGATTTACGTTTCCTTCCGAGTTGATAAAAGAACCCGTTATCTACAAACTGGGTATGGATTTTGAAATAGTGACTAACATAAGAAGAGCGGATGTGCGAGATTCAATGGGTTGGGTAGTTTTAGAATTAGAAGGTGACGAAGAAATCATAAAGAATGGGCTGGACTGGGTCTCTTCAACCGGTGTACGCGTGGACCCAGTTGGTGGGGACATAATAGAAGGTTAGTTTTAGATCTCAATGATACGTAGATCTTAATAAAAAGGATAAGAAAATGAGTGCTATCGTCAGGATCCCGACACCTCTTCGTAAGGTTACCAATGGAGAGGATAAAGCCTCTGTAGATGCTGGAACAATGGTAGAAGTGGTGAAGTCACTAGAGGGGCAATTCCCCGGGCTTAAGGCCCGTATATGTGACGACGACGGCGAATTGAGAAGTTTTGTCAACGTCTATATTAACGGTGAAGATGTACGTTTTTTGGACGGAATGAACAGCCCAGTAGCTTCTGGAGATGAAGTCAGCATCGTACCGGCCGTGGCGGGCGGATTCTAACTATAAAATTTCCTTAATAGTTATCCTTTTAACCCGGATGATTTCAACCATTTTTCTCTTTCGTTGGTACGTACTATTTCGTTTGACACGCGATAATTTTCCCAAAATTTCTTCCTGTAGGCCGGAAAAGAGCCTGTAGATATAGCAGTCCTCATCTCCTCCATCAACCTGATCACAAACCTTAGATTGTGTATTGTGGCCAAACGATAGGCAAGATACTCCTTGGCCCTGAAAAGATGATGGATGTAAGCAGCGGAAAACTGACTACATGCGTAACAGTCACAGTCAACGTCAAATGGGTCGTCTATATTTTTGAATCTTGCTGACGTGATATTAAACCTACCCATCTTTGTATAAAGAGCACCATTGCGAGCCACTCGGCTAGGAAGGACACAGTCAAACATATCCACTCCTCTGGCCACACATTCGACCAAATCTTCCGGGGACCCCACACCCATAAGATATCTAGGCTTGTTTTGTGGCAATCGATCAGCTGTGAATCCAGCTGTTTCGTATAGCTGGCTTTTTGATTCTCCGACGCTTAATCCTCCAATAGAATAACCTGGCATGTCCAAAGATATCATCTGATCAATCGATTCCTTCCGCAGATCCTTAAAGAGCCCTCCTTGAACAATTCCAAAAAGAAATTGGTTACCTGCTCGGCAAGCGTTCTTACATCTCTGTACCCAGTCGAATGTAGTCACTATTCCATCAGATACAGAAGAATGCGTGGCATCGGAGGGCAGGCAAACATCCAATGGCATCGCTATATCTGAACCAAGATTGGCCTGAATTTGCATAATAGATTCCGGACTCAACGTGTGTGTACTGCCGTCTATGTGAGACCTGAAAGTAATTCCATTTTTATGTAAATTCCTCAGATGTTTCAAACTAAAGCCCTGGAATCCACCACTATCTGTCAGAATAGGTCTATCCCAACCCATAAACTTATGAAGCCCACCTAGACCATGTATCAACTCATCTCCTGGTCTCAGGTAAAGATGATATGCGTTCCCCAATACCACTCTGGCACCCAATTCTTTCAGATCCTGTGGATCTAGGGCTTTAACGGAACCTTGAGTGGCCACAGGCATGAACACAGGGGTTTCTACTTTGCCATGGGCAGTGCTTATAAGACCAGATCTAGCAGCCCCTGAATGAGAATTAATTCTAAAAAAAACCATGTCGTGCCAAGTTAGTGTGTTCCCAAAAAAGTAAAAGTCGAAGGCCAAGCTCCCTGCAATATTAACTGTATTCCCATTATCACAACCACCACTAATAATATTCTGAGAATAATTACTCCCTTAATGACCTCCACCAGCCGGGCACCAATTTGGCCTCCTATGATCAAGCCCAATCCGGACCACACCAGTGCTGGATACCAATCTATATGACCGAGATACATATGAACCAATGCACCTACTGTGGCATAAATAGAAAGGGCAAATATAGATGTCGCGACCGCTACCCGAACAGGAAATCCAAAAACAGATACCAAAATAGGTGTTCTAAGAAATCCTCCACCTGTCCCAAAAAAACTGGAAATAAATCCCAGCACCAGATTAAAAAAAACGGAAAGCGACTCGTTGAAACGATATTTAAACGTATTCCCTCTTCTTGTGACAATATGCCTATCACTGAGAGTGAATGCCAACCAAGATGGAACCCTATTTATCGTATCGGGCTCCTGATTAGAATCAGGTAAATTGGAAACGGATTCCTTTTCTCTGTATTGTGGCCTCAGAATAATAATAAGAGCTAACAACAGCAACAGAAAACCAAATAATATTTTGAAAAGTGTTGTTGAGGCTGAGTCCAAAACCATAGGAGCAATTATTGATCCTGGGACAGCTGACAAAGCGAATATCCATCCACTCTTTGTATCTACAAGACCACTTCTTTTATAGGCGACGGTGCCTGATAAACTGTTTATTGACACCAAAGCAAGGGATGTCCCAGCCGCAACCGTGGGTTCTAACCCAAAGAATATCATCAGAGCAGGCGCTAAAATCACCCCGCCCCCAGCTCCAACTAAGATTCCATAAAGCCCCGTACCAATACCGAGGACTAAATATGGTATAGCCTCAGATAGACCATCCAATTAACAGCCTTGTCCTAACTCATCCGCCTCACCATTATCTGTTAGTATCGAATCCAACGCTTCGGTGACATAATAGTCAGGAACACAATTATTAGTAACGGCGTTGCCTATTCCATCGAGCAACACCCAATTGATTTGACCCCTAGAAGTTTTCTTATCAGACCTCATAGCTTCTAATATGTCGGTAGAATTGAGGCCATGGGCATTTATAGGTAACCCGTAGCTGGCTAGGACCGATCTTTGTCTTTTAACTTCTGACTCGTCTAACAGACCCATCGATCGACTTATGGACGCAGCAGCCATCATACCCACACTCACAGCTTCCCCATGAAGATACTGGGTATACCCAGTAGTCGACTCAATAGCATGGCCAATCGTATGCCCATAATTCAGCAAGATTCGAATACCGAGCGTCTCCTTCTCATCCTGCGAGACAATATTAGCCTTAATCGCAACACTATCCCTTATTATTTGGGTTGATATCTCTGGGTCGAGAGATTTTATTTTTCCCGTGTTTTTCTCAAACGTGGATAGTAATTCCTTATCCAATATTAGTCCGTGTTTTATAGCTTCCGCCCACCCAGATGATAATTCTCGAGCAGGTAAAGTACTGAGAGTTCTAACATCGGATAACACGAATCGAGGTTGATAAAATGCCCCTACGAGATTCTTACCTTGCGGTAAGTCTACAGCCACTTTACCTCCTACTGCGGCATCCATCATTGCTAGCAAAGTAGTAGGCACCTGGGCAAATGGCATTCCACGCAGATATGTTGCGGCAACAAAGCCAGCCAAGTCTCCTACTACTCCTCCACCAACGGCTACAATCATGTGCCCTCTCTCAGCCTTTCGGTCAGCAAGCCATTTGTAAACGTGCTGAACAGTTTCAAGATTCTTATTTGATTCACCTGAAGGAATCATGAATATGTGAGCAGGAATCGCCTCAGCCTCCAAAGCAATTTGAACCATCCTGGCGTGTTCCGAAACACGGTCATCGGAAATGACATATACCACCGGTGGCATAAAGAGAGACTTTATCCTCTCCCCGATTTCTTCAATTATTCCCCAGCCCACCCAGATTGGGTGATCCCCACCCGAAGCCGTCACCCTAGCCGCCAAATCACTATATTTTTCTGCTCTCATAATTCAAGGACCTCAGCAATTTCAATTGCTACCATTTTAGGAGATTTATCCTCCGTATCAATCAGTAAATTAGCCTGACTATAAGATTTCTTTCTTATGTCTAGTAGGTCTCGAATTCTTTCAGTTTGGTCATCGGAATAGAGCATGGGCCTATCTGCTTTGTTCCCTGCCGTATTTGAATGATGAGAGATACGTTTAGACAGGGTTTCAACACTCGCCATGAGGCAAACAATTTTACCAGTACACTTCATTATCTTCACATTTTCAGGAATCGTAGGAACGCCCCCGCCAGTCGAAACAATCTGGCCATCCTTTCTTGAAATTTGGGTTAACAAACCGGTTTCAAGACCCCTGAAAACTACTTCGCCGTGCTCTTCAAATATGTCTGGGATAGTTTGCTTATGCAGTTTCTCAATCTCCGAATCCATATCGACGAAATCTCTTTCTAAAAGTAGTGCCAATTCTCTACCTGACGTAGATTTACCTGAACCAGAAAACCCTGTGATATATACATTGTTATTCATGATTATTTGGCATCCATATTAAGACATAATACGTATGGAATCGAAGTGGAAAACTACTAACCAGTCTACAACAAACAATTCATAATAGTGTCATTGACGCGACTGGTAAATAATTCATTGAGGATATACAAATGAGGATAGATGGTAGAAATGATGATGAACTTCGCACCGTCGACATTCAGCCAGGACCCATGGATTATGCCGATGGCTGTGTAATTATATCTACCGGAAATACGAAAGTACTGTGCTCAGCCAGTGTAGATGAAAGAGTTCCCGGTTTTTTGTCGGGAACTGGGCAAGGCTGGATAACTGCAGAATATTCTATGTTGCCGGGATCAACAATCCCACGCAGTTCTAGAGAAAATAGGAGAAGGGGAAGATCCCAAGAGATTCAAAGACTAATTGGGAGATCACTGCGTGCAGGTGCCGACTTACCCAAACTTGGCGAGCGAACTGTGACCATAGACTGTGATGTTCTCCAAGCGGATGGGGGTACACGAACAGCCTCAATAACTGGGGGGTACGTAGCACTTCACTTTGCCATACAGGAACTGGTGCGAAAGGAAATACTTCCCAATACCTCTATGCTGAAGAACGTGGCAGCGACAAGTGTTGGTACATCCGGCGACAAAGTATTACTTGACCTATGTTACGAAGAAGACTCTACAGCAGGAGCGGATTTCAATATTGTTATGGCCGAAGACGGAAAATTTATAGAGATACAGGGGGGAGCTGAAGAAAGTAGGTTCGACAGAAATACCCTTGATAAAGTATTAGATGTAGCAGAGCTCGGGATTACAAACCTATTTTCAGTTCAAAACAAAGTAATCGCAAGTATGTAACCAAAAAAAACATATTTTCACGTATATGTTAAGAAATAGATTGAGTTCAATTACAAATAGAGACAGCAAATGTCCATTATTCGCAAGTCATAATAGTGTAATTCCATGAAAAGTACTTTTGGATACATAGCAGTAGCTTTCCTTGTAACACTTGTGATCGTGAGTATATACATAGCCACAACTAGAGAAAATGAACCTTTGATCGAAGGCAGCCCTGAAAGAACAGTACAAATCTATATCGAGAACATCTTGGACAGTAATCCACTTAAAGCATATGAGTTAATTTCAAAAGATCTCCAAGATAATTGTGGCTATACAGAATTCATAAATACGTCTGGCTCATCCTATGGCCCTGACGAAGTTCAAACTATTACCCTAGTCAAGTCAGAAATCGTTGGTGATGAGGCATTTGTGACCGTCGAAACCTCCACAATAGAAACGTCAATACCTTTGGGGTCATCAGAGTATAAAAATAGGCAGACATACCTCTTGGTAAAAGAGGATATGGAATGGAAGATTATCGAAACGTCTTTCCCAATTTATTGTGCAAAACATTAAGAAGTAACATAGGTGATAGGCTCAACTTTTCTATCATGAGGTGGTTTAATTGATAGACTTTTTCGAACTCCTGCCATTCGTAGTACTGCTCAGTGTAGCCGGCACCTCTTTATACCTCATATTTGGCAAGAGAGATAAAGACCCTAACGAACCAACTGGGAAAATATTACAGCGGTTATATTTCTATTTAGTCTCTTTCGTATCACTGATCATGGTGGGTAGTGGCTCCACTATCCTCATCCAATTTCTTCTGCAGGAATTCCTTTCAGAAAATATTATGTCTTCGAGTCCTGACCAAGTAGCTCTTGGGACTGCACTAGTAGTGGTGGGAGCTCCCCTATGGATCCTTCATTGGAAAATCCTTGCTAACCAAATAAAAAAAAGTTCTCGGCCAATTTCATCACAAATAAGGAAAATCTATAAATTTCTGGCTTTGGCTGTATCGGTTAGCATTTTGGCACACTCTGCCACTGGAATTATTCAATTCCTCTTAGGCACAAAAGAATCCTCTTGGTACCAATTGGCTGCCCTAATCCCATTCACGCTTATTTGGGTATTTCATTGGCGCATACATGACCAAAAAAACAGTTCATCTCCCCCACCAATTATTGGAGATATCTACATATATCTCACAAGTCTAATTGGCCTAATTATGGCAGCGAATGGCCTTGGGACGATTCTTCATTCTCTCTTTGAAAGTTCCTATGATTCGATCGCTGGCGTACAGACACTGCTTGAAACCCAAAATGCCACCTTCTCAGAAAATGTGAGGAATCACTTCTCTATTGCTATCACTGGCATACTTCTGTGGGCCCTGCATTGGCTAGTACTAGGCAATCGAAAACACACAAGTAGGTTGAAATCTGCCTATGTATACGCCTGCACCATATTTGGGGGAGGGATAACATTTCTTGTTGGAATATTGCTACTACTGTTCACGTGTTTAGCAGTTATTTTGGGGGTTCAAAATGAACCTGGAGACATTGGTCCAATACCTGGTGGACTAACCTTGGTAATAGTGGGAATGGTTCTATTTGCCTACCACTACAATATCATTAAGTCACCTAATCGACATGAAATATCCGCTCAAAATGGTTCTCAGGTTTTAGATTATTCATTTTCCTTTATAGCCCTGATTATCGGTGCTACAGGAATAGCCATACTGACCAACCTCATACTCACCTCCGTCACCGGAAGTGGTAATGAGATAGTTACTGAAGAGAACTCTTGGAGAGAATCAACCGCCTTTGGTCTATCAAGTTTAATCTTGGGTGCTTCATTATGGTGGTATACGTGGCGATACAGAATCCCAAAGCTAGCGTCTATCAAAGAGGAAACTAAGGTAGTTTTCTTTACGGGAGTCGTTGGTATAGGAATACTCGTTTCTGTGCCTTCATTAGCATCATTAATATTTTTCCTTATTAAATTTCTTTTGTCGGAAGACACACTCGTTTCTGCAATAAGATCCTCTAGAATTCCTCTTTCGGTCCTTGCAGCCTCCTCGCTGATAGTGCCATATCATTGGCTAAATCTGAGAAATGAAAGGGCCAGCCTAATGGAATCGCCCGAACAACATAAAGACGGCCCAATAAAAAATGTAACCGTATTCACACCCACCAACAGTGAGTTTTTCGTAGCTGCTCTTGAGGAAAACTTAGGTTATAAAATCTCCTCAGTCGAATGGGTTGACCCAGGCTCAGAAAGTGTGGCACTGAAAGAGGACTTGACGGAAGAAATTGCTGAAAGGGTCCAAGCCAGTAATGGGAAATTTGTAGTAATTATCCCTGAACCAGGTGGCGTGCGAATTTATTCACATAACTAGACAAATTTTTAACCCCAACAACCTGGAGGTGAACTAGATCATGACATCCATACACGTACTCGGTGCCGGAACCCCAACTCCAACTCCCGACCGTTTCGGATCCTCATTCGCAATAAAAATCGGTGATGATCAAATAATGCTTGACTGCGGACCAGCAGCCACACACAAGCTGGTCAAGGCCGGATTATGGCCAACTGATATCAATCACTTATTCTTCACCCATCACCATTTTGATCACGATATAGACTACCCTTGTTTCCTCCTGTGTAGGTGGGATCAAAGCATCGGTAAAGAGGATGTCTTAAAAGTATTCGGACCAACGCTTACCGAAAAGATCACACACGGTATCCTGAATGAAAAGGATGGGATATTCGCCCACGATTGGATTGCGAGAGTAAACCATCCATTGAGTCAAAAAATCCATGTCAACAGAGGTGGCAG
This sequence comes from uncultured Chloroflexota bacterium, assembly GCA_913048525.1. Classification (GTDB taxonomy): domain Bacteria; phylum Chloroflexota; class Dehalococcoidia; order Lucifugimonadales; family UBA826. The sequence goes on along the minus strand of CAJWWP010000004.1, from coordinate 24,181 downwards.
TCTCCCTAGAAAGCCACCCTTAGTAACTGCAAAAGATATCGGTCCTGGAAAAGTTTATGCAGGCAAGGATTGGGAAGTTCATGCTGCTCCCGCCGAACACGTGCAACCATATTTGGACTCTCTTGCATACAGATTCGAAACCACAGAGGGAAGCATAATTTTTACCGGGGATACCCAGCCCTGCAACTCAGTTACATCTCTCGCAAAAAATGCTGACATGATGCTTTGTATGTGCTGGGATGAACAGTCAGTTATGGACAAAACAGGGGAATCTGGTGGTCAATGCGGCACAGATGGGGCAGCTGCAATGGCCCAGGAAGCTGGAGTCAAAAAACTAGTTTTAGTCCATATAGGACCCAATTTATCCCAACAAAAAGTGAAGGAGAGGACCATCAAAGATATTCAGAATATTTACGACGGGGAAATCCTGTTTTCGGACGAACTCATGAGCATAAATTTATAGTCCGGCCAATGTGTCTATAAATCCACTTTTACTCTGGGACCGGGTCCAGTAGTTTATCTGGGTCCCAGTCAGTATGGAGAACCTCCATAAGGACGAAGTCTTGCCCACCTCTTCTAACAGGTCTCACTTCTCTAAACCCTGATTTCGTGAATGAAGCCTGGGCCCGATAATTCCAAGCCAGTGTATGGAGATACACTCTTTTCATTGCCAAAACTGTAAAAAGATAATTCAGAAGCGTGACAACTATGTCAGTTCCATAACCCTTGCCCCAATAATCCTTATCCCCAATCATTATTCCAAGCTCGACCTCAGCATTTTTTTTGTTGAAGTCATAGTACATAACGTTACCAATATGCAGATCCTCTAAGGTATCAACAGCTAAACGCTTTGAGCGATAGCTCTGAAATTGAATCTCTTCACGCGTATATCGGAAAAAATCCTCATAGGACATAGTGAGAGGTCTTGTGGCATCCAGGCGAGATAGTTCTTCATCCACTCTCCAAGCATACTCGTCAGGAATATCCTCTGTTCGTTTTTCTCTGATTCGAACAAGGCTTCCTGAAATATCTACTTCAGGAAGTTCCTTTTGATCTTCTCTCGACCATGGAAAGGCCTTTTTGAACAATTTCTACCTCGTTTTCATAAGTAAGTATTGATGAAATACCTGAACTCTCAATCCACTCTACGACATCAAACTCTGTATCGTGTAGCGAAAAATCACCTCCTACAGAGCACATAAGAAAGTAGTGCACTCTTTTTAGCTCTTCTCCACTACTCTTACCATGAGTTGAATCGTACTCTATGAAGCCAATGTAATCTAATATTTCTACTCTAAGTCCAGTTTCCTCTTCTACTTCCCGACAAGCTGTATTCTCCAAAGTTTCCCCAACTTCAGGTGTTCCTTTTGGCAAATTGTGTGACAAAGGTTGTTTTCGAGAACAGACCGCTACTTGGAGCGAGTCACCACAAATCTTATAAACTACTCCTCCAGCGGAAACGAGGTCAGGAATCATTGTTTCCGTAGTCATCTCTTTTCCTTGTCAAGATTTGATCAATATTACACCCAAGATATTACAAGGATTCACCTTTGTTTTCAAAATGTAAAACTCCAATATATTGTGAGAAAGAGTTGAAGTATCTTGTTATGAGCGTGTACTATCTAAGTGCGTATTTTTACATCACCCTTTAAGTCGGTCCAAGAGAGTCTGGCAAGGGATATGCAAGTGGTCGAACTTTCTTTAATTCGACGGGACTTGCAAACACCTCTTGTCCAGAAACACAGGAGGTTTGAATTGGCCAGGTTCCCATTCAACTTGGAATTACCCCTCGCTTCTCTAAGGTACGTTCGTGCCATTAATTGAGAAACGCATACAAAATCCAGTCCAAATAGAAAGGGCTTTAACACGAATTTCTCATGAAATCCTTGAGAGAAACGGTGGCGTTACTGATGTAGTGTTAGTTGGTATGCATTCAAGAGGAGTACCACTCGCTCAGCGAATTTCTACAGCCATCGAGCGCTTCGAGGGAGTAAGAATTCCTGTAGGCAAACTAGACATCGGTATGTATAGAGATGACATATCTGAAAAGGGAAGTCCTCTCATGAAACCAACCGACATTCCCCCCGACATCAATGGTAAAACAGTAGTAATTATTGACGACGTTCTTTACACAGGAAGATCTATCAGAGCTGCGATGGATGCCATAAGCGATTTCGGACGCCCAAGCCAGATGCAACTAGGAGTACTAGTCGACAGAGGGCATAGGGAACTACCAATTAGGGCTGACTATGTCGGCAAGAACGTTCCAACTGCCAGGGATGAAGATGTACAGGTAAGACTGCGAGAAATAGATGGCGAAGATGAAATAGTAATTACCACGAAAAGCGACGGTATGGGAGACGAGATTTGACCTTGGAAACAGACTCCAAACACTCTTTCGGTCAGAAACACGTTCTTGATTTGGATAGCTTCACGAAGCAAGAAATTACCCACGTTTTGGACAATACAGTGGCCATGGAACAGGTTTTGGACCGGGAAATCAGAAAAGTGCCCGCCCTTAGAGGCAAAACTGTTGTTACGCTATTTTATGAATCTAGTACTAGAACGAGGGTTTCCTTTGAGCAAGCAGCAAAAATTCTAAGTGCCGATGTTATAAATGTATCGAGCGGCGGAAGTAGTGCTAAAAAAGGAGAGTCCCTCTACAACACAGCTTTAACGATACAGGCGATGCAAGCCGACATAATCGTAATAAGACACCCTCACTCAGGTGCCCCTCATTTCCTCGCCCGCCAGTTGAAGTCCAATATTATAAATGCGGGAGATGGCACTCACGCACACCCCACACAAAGTCTCCTAGACCTATACACGATCAGAAAGAACATTGGAGACATAGAGGGAAAGAAAATCGTTATTGTAGGCGATATTTTGTATTCCAGAGTAGCTCGTTCAAATCTATGGGGACTCACTAAAATGGGGGCACGAGTTGTAATTTGTGGACCTCAAACCTTAATCCCAAATGATTTCCTTAACGGTCATCGGACAGAGGAAGGCCATCCTTTCGCTGGAGTGGAAGTGCAAACCGACTTGGACACTGCACTGAAAGATGCTGATGTGATTATGACACTAAGACTTCAACTGGAAAGACAGAGGGCAGGACATCTTCCTTCGCTCAGGGAATATTCCCAAACCTACGGAATAAATGCTCGACGTCTTGCCATTGCCAAAGATGGGGCGTTAGTAATGCATCCTGGACCAATGAACGAAGGTGTTGAGATAGAGACTGACATAGCCCATGGCGCTCAATCGGTTATAGAAGAGCAAGTAAAAAGTGGGGTAGCAGTCCGGATGTCACTACTTTATTCCATGGCAGCCGGTCAAAACTTAGAAATTTAGCACCTTATGAAACGGAGAATTACATTGTCGAAATCAGTCCTTATCAAGAGTGGAAGGCTTATAGATCCTGCTTCTGACAGAGATGAAGTTGCCGATTTACTAATTGTGGATGGGAAAATTGAGAAAATAGGTCAGATCACCTCCGCAAGTCAAAGTACAGCAGTATATGACGCTGATGGAATGATAGTCTCTCCAGGATTTATTGATGTCCACTGCCATCTGCGGGAACCAGGCGAAGAATACAAAGAGACTATTGCTACGGGAACCAAATCGGCTGCTGCGGGTGGATTCACTACAGTTTGCGCCATGCCAAATACAAATCCACCAATTGACACAAGGGCAATAGTAGATTTCGTGAAGACCAAGGCCCTGATGGAAGGGGTTATAAGAGTTTTACCGATAGGTTGTGTGACCAAAAATAGTCATGGGAAAGAGCTGTCAGAAATGTCTGAACTCGCTGATGCCGGGGTAATTGGATTTAGTGATGATGGCAAACCTGTGTCTGATGCAAACATTATGAGGCAAGCCCTGACGTATAGTTCCAGTCTAGGATTGCCAATAATCAACCACTGTGAAGTACCAGAATTAGCGAACGAGGCATCAATGAATGAAGGCTGGGTCGCTACCAGACTGGGATTAAAAGGCATGCCCAATTCTGCTGAAGAGGTGATGGTGGCCAGAGACATCTCTCTTTCTGAACTCACTGGAGGAAAAATTCATCTAGCTCACATAAGTACGTCAGGGACCCTCGATATGGTTAGGGCCGCAAAAAAACGAGGCATTAATGTAACCTGCGAGGTGACTCCACACCATCTCACTCTCACTGATGAAGCTGTGCTATCGATTGGTGATGAAAACTCAGTATTTGATGCCTTAACTCCGAAGGCTTACAACACCACTGCAAAAGTAAACCCCCCATTACGAAATGTCGCTGATATGTCCGTTATGGCAAACGGAATCAATGACGGCACAATAGACTTTATTGCTACAGACCATGCGCCCCACAGTAGTGTCGATAAGGTATGCACATTCCAAGAGGCAGCTTTTGGAATCAGTGTTTTTGAAACGGCTCTTGGGTCTGTACTCTCCCTTTACCACAACAAAAAAGTAGGTTTAGGAACGATTATTAAAAAACTCACAGCCGACCCTGCGGCCTTTCTTGGAAGCAACCTCGGCACCTTGAAAGTGGGCAGGCCAGCAGATGTGACAGTTTTCGATCTCAACGAAGAGTGGAAAGTTAACTCAAGTTTATTTTTATCCAAAGGGAAAAATACTCCCCTAGATGGAACATTACTAACTGGGAAAGTTAAGGCAACATTTTACGGTGGGGAATATGTCTATCGAAACGACTAACTCAACGTAAAGTAAATTAATAAGAGGATAACTAAAATTGTCAAAACCAGCTTATCTAGTATTAGAGGATGGATCTACGTTTAGAGGCGTCCCGTTCAGTTCCGTTAACGAGGCTTACGGTGAAGTGGTTTTCAATACCTCCATGACAGGGTATCAAGAAATGCTAACTGACCCATCTTACGCGGGACAGATTGTCGTACCCACCTACCCAATGATAGGTAATTATGGAATAAATAAAGAAAACAATGAGTCCAAAGAAATTCAAGTCTCAGGATTTGTAGTGCGACAACAATGCCAAGAGCCCAGCCATCGGGAGAGTTCATCCACACTGACCGACTTTTTACTTGCACATGACATCCCTGGAATCAGCGAAATTGATACTCGCGCCGTCACCCGGAGAATACGAACACGTGGAGTCATGATGGGGGCAATAGCAATCAATATAAGTCCTGAAGAAGCCCTTTCCCAGCTCAAAAATATCCCAGCATATGGAAAGGTAAATTACGTAACCCAGGTAAGTTCCATTGAGCCATACAACTGGACTCAATCCATAAAAAATATCCCCCCAAAAAATCCAGACCTCAAAATACTCGTATCAGATTTTGGACTTAAATTCAACATACTTAGAATACTTAGATCCAATGGCTGTGCTGTAGAGGTATTTCCCTCTGACACAACAGCTGAAGAGCTTCTGAAACAAAACCCTGATGGCATAATGCTGTCACCAGGTCCCGGTGACCCTGAACTACTTGAATATACGGTAGAAACCGTTAAGGGTTTACTAGGGCGAGTGCCAATAATGGGGATATGCCTTGGTAATCAGGTGCTAGGACAAGCGCTGGGCGGAAAAACATATAAACTTAAATTTGGGCATCGAGGATCAAATCATCCCGTACAGGACATCTCCACAGGGCGAGTATATATCACCGCCCAAAATCACGGCTACTCAATCGACCCAGACTCCTTACCATCAGAAGTCGAAGTTAGCCATGTAAGCATGAATGATCAAACTGTCGAAGGTATACGACATCGATCTTTACCAGCAATGAGCATCCAATATCACTCTGAGGCTTCCCCAGGTCCAAAGGATAACGAATACATATTTAACCAATTCTTAGATATGGTTAGAGAGGCTAAGTCGTGAGCGTGAAACAACTTACCAATATAGCCCATCGCGGAGCCTCTTCCTACGCTCCAGAGAACACTTTGGCTGCCTTTGACTTGGCACTAGATATGGGAGTGACTGACATCGAATTAGATGTCCATTTCACTAAAGATAATTACATCGTGGTAATTCATGACGACACCGTCGAACGAACAACTAACGGGGTCGGATATGTCTCAGGACTAACTTTAGCTCAGCTTAAAAAACTTGATGCAGGATCTTGGTTTGGAAAAGGTTTTTCAGAGCAGAGGATCAGCACTCTCACAGACGTATTAGATAGATACTGGGGCCAATTAAATTTTCACATAGAAATAAAAGCCCGTAGCGTACCGGGTTTGGCTAGCAAAACCTGCGATATGGTTAGAAACTATGGAATTGAGAATAACGTTGTTATCACTTCATTTTGGAAACAATGGGTAGAAGAAGCCAAGTCACATGCCCCTGAAATCAAAACTGGTTGGTTGGTCCCATTGGGGCCAGGAAGCCCATGGAATGACAGTCTTGTGGATGAAGCTGTTGAGGCCAAATTCAACCAACTGTGTCCCAGGGCGGAACTAATCACTCCAGCCCTGGTAAATAAAATTCAAAATAGAGGACTAGAAGTCAGATGTCATGGTGTATTTAACGAAGATCTGATGAGGAAGGCTGTTAAATGTGGTGTAGACGGTATGACTATAAATTTTCCCGACAAACTAAGAGATTATTTATCGGAGAATGATTACTTAATTGACTAAAAAATTACGAAAAATACTAGTTATTGGATCCGGCCCGATTGTGATAGGTCAAGCCGCTGAATTTGATTACGCGGGAACACAGGCTTGCAAATCACTCCGTGAAGAAGGAATTGAGACCGTTCTCGTCAACTCCAACCCAGCCACTATCATGACAGACACTGATGTCGCTGACCGAGTTTACGTGGAGCCATTAACTGTTCCTGTATTAGATAGAATTATGGAGCGTGAAAAACCAGACGGGTTGCTCCCTACTCTAGGAGGCCAAACTGGTCTCAATCTTGCGATGGAATTGCATGAAGCGGGAGTGCTGAAAAAACACAATGTGGCGCTACTCGGAAGTTCTATCGACACGATCAAAAATGCTGAGGATAGAGACCTGTTCCGAAAAATGCTCGCTGATATAGGCGAACCGGCACCTCCAAGTTCCACAGTGAACAACATGGGTGAAGCCGCCTCAGCAAAATTAGAAATTGGCCTCCCACTAGTTGTTCGACCAGCATATACACTTGGCGGCACCGGGGGAGGAATCGCAACTAACGAAGAGGAGTTCGAGGAAATTGTCAGGGGAGGACTATCAGCTAGCCCTATAAGTCAGGTACTCATTGAGAAATCTATCGTTGGCTGGAAAGAACTCGAATATGAGGTAATGCGGGATAGTGCAGACAACTGCATCACAATATGCAATATGGAAAATATAGATCCGATGGGGGTACACACAGGGGACAGCATAGTCGTAGCCCCAAGCCAGACGCTATCTGACAATGACTATCAAAAATTACGCACCGCAAGCCTAAAGATAATTAGAAAATTGGGGATTGAGGGTGGATGCAACGTGCAGTTTGCCTTAGCACCAGGAGAAATCGTGGGTGAAACCCTCCCAGATAAGGGTACTGAAGGCGAAGGCTACTACGTTATCGAAGTTAATCCACGGGTAAGCCGCAGCTCGGCACTAGCTAGTAAGGCTACAGGATACCCAATCGCTCGTGTAGCCGCGAAAATAGCCGTGGGACGCACTTTAGACGAAATTCCTAACGCAGTAACAGAGAAAACAGTAGCAGCTTTTGAACCAGCTCTGGATTACTGTGTTGTAAAGATACCTAGGTGGCCATTTGACAAATTTCCTACTGGTGACAGAACACTCGGCACGCAGATGAAAGCTACGGGCGAGGTCATGGCAATAGATAGAACTTTCGAAGCCGCTTTTCAGAAAGCTGTAAGATCCTTAGAAATAACTAACAGATCTATCCTCTGGGAGGACCCAGACTGGATAACTCCTGACCAACCTGTGCTTAGCACATTACCGATAGGGCCGAATGATGAAAGACTTTGGGCAGTTCTATCAGCCTTGAGAAGAAATGTGAGTCCTGAAGAACTCTCAAGAAGAACTGGCATAGATCCTTGGTTCCTGAGAGCGTTCGAAAGAATCACGAATATGGAAAACCGGCTCATTCATGAGCATCTTGACCAAAATTTAATGTATCAGGCAAAAAGGATGGGGTTTCCAGATGATCGAATAGCCGTCTTAACCGATAGAACTACTGAGGAAACTAGACGGTTAAGGAAAGGCTACGGTTTTAGACCAGTTTTCAAAATGGTCGATACCTGTGCAGCCGAATTCGAAGCTCTAACTCCTTATTTTTATAGTACTTATGAAGAGGAAAACGAAGCAGAGCCACTACCTGGCCCAAAATCTCTGGTAATCGGAAGCGGACCTATCAGGATCGGACAGGGTATTGAATTTGACTATTGCTCTGTTCACGCCGCATGGGCTCTTCAAGAAGAGGGCCTCGGAAGCATAATGGTGAACTCGAACCCGGAGACAGTTTCCACCGATTTTGACACTAGTGACAGGCTCTATTTTGAGCCTCTTGATGATGAAAGTATTCGAGACATATTGGAAAACGAAGGACTAGAAAATAACAGCGGTCAAATTGATATTCCTCCCACCATAGTTCAGTTCGGAGGCCAAACCGCCATTAACCTATCCCAAACACTAGATGCCGCTGGACTACCCATACTAGGGTCAACTGCGTCTTCGATAGACACAGCATCCGACAGACAACTTTTTGAAGAATTTCTGGCACGGGTCGGCATTCCTAATCCGCCGGGATCTGCCGTGATAGACCTTGAGGGAGCTTTAAAGGTAGCTCAAGAGATTGGATACCCCGTTTTAGTGAGACCAAGTTATGTGCTAGGCGGTAGAGCAATGGAGATAGTGCAAAATGCAACAGAGCTGGCACGCTATATGACCAACGCCTTTGAGGCTGGTGGTGGAAGAAACGTACTAATTGATAAGTATTTTGAAGGTAGAGAAGTAGAAGTAGACGCTGTTTGTGATGGGGAAACGGTATTGATACCTGGAATTATGGAACATGTTGAAAGGGCTGGCGTGCACAGCGGAGACTCAATGGCAATATACCCAGGATTGACATTATCTGATACCGAAATAAAAACTGTAGTTGACTACACAACAAGAATAGGAAGGGCGTTAGACGTACGTGGCCTAATGAACATCCAATACGTCATTGTCGGAGGATCTTCTTACAGAAGTCCCGGAAATAAAAAACCAGTAACGGAGGATACTCAAGTTTACGTTATTGAAGTCAATCCTAGATCCAGTCGAACGATCCCGTTCATATCAAAAATAACTGGTGTGCCCATGGTGAAATTAGCAGTAAAAGCAATGTTGGGGAAAAAACTCAAAAATTTAGGATATGAGGGAGGTCTTTGGAAAAAACAGGACTTGGTCGGTGTAAAAGCTCCCGTTTTCTCTATGTCCAAACTCGCTGGCGTAGATACTTTTCTTGGTCCTGAAATGAAATCCACCGGTGAGGTAATGGGCCTGGATAAAAATTTTGAGTCAGCAGCGGCTAAAGCTTTAATGGCATCAAACCTGATGCTTCCCAAAAATGGGGCAATACTTCTTAGCATATCTGATGAAGATAAGGCAGATAGCGTATCTCTCATAAAAGGTCTTCATGAAGCTGGATACAAATTTTTTGCTACGGAAGGAACAGCGGCCGTTATAAATGGTCTTGAAATACCGGTAGTTATGGTGCCGAAGAGATTAGATGATGATGGACCAAACGTTGTGGATATCATAAACAACGGGACTGTGGATGCAGTTGTGAATACAGTAACAGGGGCTAGAGAAGTGATGCAGGATGGGTTTCATATCAGGAGAGCGGCGGTGGATAGGAGAGTCCCCTGCTTTACGTCACTTGATACAGCTAGAGCGGCGGTGGAGAGTCTTTGTAAAGGAGGATCAAACTATAACGTTCTTACGATCCAAGAATATCTTCATCCAGAAAGAGAGTCATAAATGCCAAGCGATATTCCCCAGTCAGTTGTGGGTAAGGAATTACCAAAAGGAAAATTCCAATCCACGGTTTCAGTGAAGTGTGAACATATTGAAAAAATGTTGCACAAAGGAACACGAGAGAAATTCACGTTCTACTCTGACGAGCCGCCAAGACTAGGGGGTGATGACAATTTCCCTTCGCCCCTAACATACATAGCGGGGGGAATTGGATTTTGACTTCTCACGAATCTGAAGCGGTACGCTTCAATGAAGGGAATAGAAATTAAATCAGCCAATGTGAATGTAGAGCTCGATTATTTTCTGCAAGGCTCAGTTATCAAGGGCACAGTGAATAATTCGGTAACTGAAGTTAGAAGCTATTTCGAGGTTGATTCAGAGGAAACTGAGGACAAGGTTAAAGAGGTGATTAAACTAGCCAAGCAAGGATGCTTCGCAGAAAGTCTAGTTAGAAATGCCATCCCTCTTGTGAGTACTTGTCTTTTGAACGGCAAAGAGATATCCGTGACTTGATTTTGGTTGGGAGGATTGAAACTTGATACCGCTCCGGCTCACACTTGAGAATTTCATGTGCTATCGGCAGGGATTACCCACTCTAAATCTAGAGAATGTGCATGTAGCCTGTCTATCGGGTGACAACGGAAATGGAAAAACGGCTCTACTCGATTCAATCACCTGGGTGCTTTGGGGAAAAGCGAGAGCCAGAACTCAAGAGGAACTGATACATCAGGGACAGACCTCAATGAGTGTTGAATTAGATTTTTTAGCCAATGATCAAGAATACCGTGTCACTAGAGTTCATAGCCGCAGTAGAGGCTCAGGTTCAGGAAAAACCGAACTCAACCTGGCAGTGCTGAATGGGAAGCAACCCACTTCCATAATGGGAAATACCATCAGAGACACTGAGCAGCAAATTATAAACCTGCTACACATGGATTACGACACCTTTGTCAGTACATCTTATTTGCGCCAAGGAGATGCCGATCGTTTTACTAAAAGCAATCCAGCGGACCGCAAACAAATTTTGGCGGACGTACTTTCCTTAGACTATTACCAAGAACTAGAAACAGCAGCCAAGGAAAAAGCTAGGAAACTGCAGAGCCAGATAGACAGAAATGAGACCGCACTCGAAATACACTCGTCAGAATTATCTGATAAGGCATCTGTCACAGACGTTATAAATAAAACTAACGCTACCATCGAGCTAATTACTCCTCAAGTGAATGTTCTCGAAAAACAATTAACCAAACTATCAGCCATTATCGAAAACACCAGTAGAGATCGTAACCAAAGCGAAACGTTTAAATCGTCTTTAAACCTCGCCGTCAAAGAAATCAAACAGGCCGAAGAACAAGAAACTACGCTATCCCTTGAGTTATTAGAGCTAGAAAATTTAATTTCCCGAAGCGATGAAATTACCGAAGGCAAGGCAAATCTTGACCAAAACTCAAAGGAACTCGCGAAGGTCGAACAAAACCTTCGAAGTGTAAGGGATCTTGAAAAAAAATCAGCAGCCATCAGTCAAGCTATTGCTGTAGAAGATGAAAGAATAACAGTGGAATTAGGCATTCTAAAAACCCGTCTTGATTCAGAGATGTTGCCAGCCGTCGCAGAGATACCCGACATAAAACAAGGGATAATTAGTCTTGAGCATGCATTAAAAACCCTAAAAAACCAGGAAACGGAACTTCGATCTATTGAGGCGAAAATATCTTTGTTAGAGAAAGAAAAAAATCAGCTCGATTTAGAAAATGTTTCCCTGATGAGCCAAATGACGGAAACTAGAAAAAGGTTTGATCTTCTCCAAGAATCTGACGCATCATGTCCTGTTTGTAATCAAAACTTGGCAGAGAAAGGAAAGGATCACCTACAAAATGAACTGAAACTTGTTGGAAAGAAAAGTAAAAAATCTTACGAGATTAATTCCCTGAAAATATTTGAATTACAAGATGTCCTCACTAACCAATCTGAAATTGTTACAGGCAAAAGAAAACTCCTCCAAGAAGAGGAAAATCACCACAACGCTGGCATAATTTCGTCAAAAACTAAGCTCATCCATCTCGACAAAATAGAACAGGAAGTTGTCGCTATTCGTAATACGATCAAATCAATAGAATCGAAAAAGGTAACCAATGATTTTTCCGTTGAAAACAGAAAGGAACTAAACTTTGTTCAATCACAAATCAAGAAAATCGGTTACGACGAACAAACACATAAATCATTGATAGACAATGAAACGAATTATCAAAAGTATCGCCAACTTTGCAGTCAGCTTGAAAATGCCGAGAACAGAAGAATAGAAATAAATAAATTCTCTGATTCAAATCAGATTTTGATTCAGAATCGAAAAGAACAGGTAGGCATCTGGAATAAAGAACTTGAACAGATTGATACTCGCCTTCAACAAAGCCAAGAGAGTTCACAAATGTCTCAAGAGGTATCACGAGACCTCAAATCTAAACGTAGCGAATTACAAAGCTCAATTTCGCAACGAGACATTTTGAAAAACCGCTTACTAACCATTGAACAAACCGAGTCAGAGGTTGAGAAATTAAGAAAATCAATTAATTCTCACAAACAAGAAAAAGATTCATACGATGAGTTGACTGCAGCCTTCGGCCGAAACGGAATACAGGCTTTCATGATTGAAAGATCCGTTCCGCAGATCCAAGAAATATCAAATGAACTATTATCGAAACTTACCGACAACAGAATGGCAATAAAATTGGAGCTCCGAGAGGGAAGATTGGATAGATTGACTGGAGTGCCGTCTGAGGAGTTAGACATTCGCGTCTCAGATGAAGTCGGAACGAGAAGCTATGAGACTTTCAGTGGAGGTGAATCATTTCGCATAGATTTCGCACTTAGAATTGCGTTATCAAAACTTCTTGCTTCAAGATCTGGTGCCCCATTACCTATCCTATTCATAGATGAGGGTTTTGGTTCCCAAGACTCAAAAGGACAGGAACGTCTAACTGAGGCAATTCAGTCAGTGCAGACAGAGTTCGAAAAAATTATAGTAATCACACATGTCGAGCAGATGAAAGAGAGTTTTGAGGAACAAATTGAGGTGATAAAAACCGAAGATGGAGCCACTTTCCGGGTCGAGGGAGTCTTTTCCTAGAGCGCAATATTCTTTACATCAGATGCAATAATTAATTTTGCATCCGTCTCTGCCTGTACATCCGCAACGGACCAACCGGGAGCGGTTTCATGCAAAACTAACCCGTCATCTTGAACTGATATGACAGCAATGTCCGTCACTATCATATCAACACAGGTAGGACATGTAAGAGGGAAGGTACACTTTTCGACAATTTTGGGGTTACCTTCACGATCAATATGTTCCATAGAGACGATAACTTTTTTCGCTCCAACAGCCAAATCCATCGCACCACCTACATTTCCAATGCCCCGTGAGGGAATCATCCAATTAGCTAAATCCCCTTTACTGGAAACCTGTAGCGCCCCCAGTACTGTGACATCTATATGTCCTCCTCTAATCATTGCAAATGCTGCACCTGAATCGAAAAATGACATCCCCTGCACCGGGGCTAAAAATTGACCACTGGCGTTAATGAGATCCTGATCTTCTCTACCTTCCTCCGCCATAGGACCGTAGTTTAGAACTCCACTTTCACTATGGTAGAAAATCGTTCTACCTTCAGGTACGAATTGTGAGCACAGTGAAGGAATTCCAATGCCTAGATTAACGACATTTCCATCTTGGAGTTCCTGTGCCACTCGCATAGCAATTACTTCTCGGGGTAGTCTTTCAGCAACCAAAATCAGACCTCAACTATCCTATTAACGTAGAGTCCCGGTGTATCTATCCTATACGAATCAATTTCCCCCACATTGACGACTTTGTCTACCTCAACAATAGAAATCACAGCTGCAGTAACCATAACTCCGTTGAAATTCATCGAAGTACCCCTAAAACAAAGGTTCCCAATAGTGTCCGCCATGTAGCCTCTTATTAGAGCATAATCCGCCTTGAGGGCAGTCTCCAATACATATTCTTTCCCGTCATAGAACCTAGTTTCTTTCTCCTCCGTTACAAATGTTCCTATTCCTGTAGGGGTAAAGAAAGCGGGAATTCCAGCCCCACCAGCACGAATCCGTTCTGCAAGTGTCCCTTGCGGCACAAGCTCAAGTTCGACTTCGCCTCTCTGATATGCCTTCTCAAATGAAGTAGGCCGTGAAGGTGATGGAGACACGGGAAAGGATGCTATTACCTTCCCCACCTGGCCGTTATCAACCAAAATACCAATGTCTATTGGTTTTTGTCCAGGAATAGTGCCGAAGCCAACAACGCTAGCTATCCCTGCAGTATTACTTATGATTGTTAAGTCACGGGCGCCTTGATCCCTGAGGGCTCTTATAAGATTTTGAGAGGTGCCTCCAGGACCAGCAAATCCGTCGATCATCAATGTGGCACCGTCTGGTATATCGGCTACAGCCTCATTAAAAGATGAATAGACTTTGTTCAAATACTTCATAACTCCTTTTCAAGTACGGCGCACATTATACGTCAGGGTAACTCAGATTGAATCAACCCAGATTTAAAAGTCCATTCATGATATATATGAAGTTATTGATATCTTGGTGCAATAAAACTTTCCAAATTACGATATCCAACGGAGCATAGTCATATGGACAAATTACTCACAAGAGAAGGAACATTTTCTGATATAGAAACTATAGTCAAATTTCAAAAAGAAATGGCTCTAGAAACAGAAAATAAAACACTCTTAGAGTCATCGATTAAACTAGGTGTCACCGAGGTAATGCGCGACAAACAAAAAGGTACATACTTAATCGGGGAGTATGAAGGTGACGTCATCGGCAGCCTCCTAATAACTTATGAGTGGAGTGACTGGCGGAATGGATGGTTCTGGTGGATACAAAGCGTATATGTAAAGAAAAGATGGCGTCGAAAAGGAGTATATAGCCATCTATATGAAGAGGTGAAAAAGCTATCCTTTAGTGCAGGAAATGTCTGTGGTATCCGACTCTACGTAGAGAAGGAAAATAAAATTGCACAATCAGTTTATAAAAACCTTGGGATGTACAACACGAAATATCTACTTTACGAAACAGAACTTTCAGAGGGCATAACATGAAAACGAGTGATCTGGCAGAGTTTCTACGAAATAATCACGACGCCGTACTTACCACCTTCCGTCGGAATGGTGCCGCACAAATGAGTATAGTCACTGTTGGAGCTCTGGAAGATGGCGTGGCTTTCACCACCACCGAAAACAGAGCTAAGCTACGTAATTTGATAAGAAATCCCCGCTGCTCAATTCTAGTTTCTGGGCCTTCATGGAGACCTTACCTAGTTTTAGAGGGGTGCGCCCAAATATTCTCTCAAAGGAATCATGACAAGGAATTATGGCTTCAAACGTTACGAAAAATATACACATCTGCCAGCGGACAAAATCACCCTGACTGGGATGACTATGATGAGGCAATGATCAGAGACGAGCGAGTAGGTGTGAAGATTGTAGCGGAAAAACTTTATGGGACACTTTGATACCCTACTTTTTGAGGTTTATATCTCCAGACTGAGAAATCCCTTCGATTCCTTTTGAGGATTCATAGGCCACTGCAGTAACGGATGACTGTACCTCTTGACCCGCTTCTACCAACAAAGCGGTACCATTATCAATGGCGGTACCAAGTCCTTCGTTTGTATAACTGGTAAATGGTTCTAACCCAATATTATAGGTACGTCCGTACCACGGATAACCTGTTCCTCCACCCAGAGATTGCCAGTACCAAAGATATTTGTATATGTCAGAGAATGCCACACCAAATCCCACCCCTATATCCCTATTCGTAATACCGTACCAGCCAACGGGCATTTCAGTGATGTACGATTGATCATAGGAGAAAAAATCTTTCCCAGGTACCCTGCTGAGGTTATGTGCAGTACCATCCTTCAGGCGGGTCGTAGGCCAATCTGTTACCGCACCGGGCTCCAACTTGTTATTCACGTGAAACTGTTTGGGGTGATTTATGATTTTCCCTCCAGGAAGATCTATCAGGCACTTGTCATTCAGAAATGGTGAGCCAAGAGCAATGTGTTCTCCCCATACACAGTGAACCGCTTCAGCTCCTTCATTAATCAATGTTTGTTTTATAAATAAAGCCGGTTTAGATTTTTCAATTGTAAGTAATTTTTCAAAAAAAAATGGGGTCCTATATGTCCTTACAGAAAATTTTACTGAAACCCTTTCGACTGAATCCTCCACGATAGTGCAATCCCATGGAAGTGTGTTAACTTCGGCATGAAGGCCCATATCGGCTTCCCCATATGTAGAAGGAAACCCACCCCCCGGTAGCACGGTCTGCCATCCCCCCTCATATGTGTCCATCCACATACCTACTCCGTCTCCTGTAGTGGGAATGAACTTGGATGGGTCACGTACGCCCCAAGGGGAACGCCATAAGAAATCTGTATCAGTTTTCTTATATACAAATTGATAAATATCCGCCCCTTTATCCGCCAAAATAACTATTCGTATGAGTTCATTTTCCATCACAACTGTCTTCAATCCTCTGTACGTCCATGAATCGGAAATCCGACACCCGTAATTACGTTCTTCTTGGTAGTGCATTATTTAAAAGTACTCCTCCCTCTAAAGTCTACGAAACTTTCTAATTAGCCTAGGAACTACCCACAATACAAGAGCCTGCCCAAGAGTAAGCACCACAATAATTACGGTCGCATCGAAAAAAAATCCCTGGGGAAACATCATAATCAAGTAGTCACGTCTAGGGTCCAGAATCCAAAGGTCGTTATCAAAACTAACCAAGTGAAAAAAAAGAAACAGTCTTTGAAAACCGAAGAGCGATAGGACCCCTATAACTGCTAAGATAACGAGCGTCAGTCCTCCACCCCAGCTGATCAAGTCAACGGCATTTGACAAATTTCGTGGCTTCTTTGATAAAACCCCGGCAATAATTAAACAGGACAGAAGTAGAAACCCCCATATCTGTATCGAGTAAGTCAACTGGACAAGATTCTTTACATCCTTCATATGCAGAATTTCCCTCTGGTTATAAAGGTTTTTAATATTCTGTCCCTGACGTTCGATATTGATAACTATGAAATCCTGATCATTAGAAAAGTAATCTCTTATCTTTTTGCCAGCAAGCTCCAGCTGTCTCATCTCTATTCCTGTTACTGACTCGATACCATATTTGTGAAACCCATAGCTATATACATAGGAAGAATTCACCACCAATCGCACGTTAGTTGTCACCAACAACAAAGGAACAATTAATACGATCAGAGCGGAGCGTAGAATACAAAGAAGTCTTAAGATCATGTGAATAGCTTATTTTCAGAAATAAAGAGGTGTCAACACACCATGGCAGACTCGGAGAAACAAATGCAAAATGACAATCCTGTGGGTAATCCAACATTTCCTGACACTTTTAGGGGTGTCCAAAAGCTAGTTGAGCGACTCACAGGAGCAAGAGGTTGTCCCTGGGATAAAACACAAACCATGAATACACTGATTCCAATGCTGGTGGAAGAATGCTACGAATTAGTAGAGGCAATCGAATCCAATGATGTAGAAGAAATCATTGAGGAAATTGGAGATGTACTGTTTCACATGGCCTTTCAAATGAACATTGGTGTGAAAACCGGCTTTTTCAAAGATAAAGACATATTCGCCTCGGTCACTCAAAAATATATACGAAGACACCCTCACGTATTTGGAGACAAACAGATAAATAGCATGAAGGAGTTGGCCGAAACATGGGAAGAAATAAAGAGAAATGAAAAAGAAGACAGAAAGTCAGCCCTAGATGGTATACCCAAAAGTATGCCATCTCTCACGCACTCGTATTCTTTACAACGAAGAGCCGCAAAAACCGGATTTGATTGGGAATGCGAAGAAGATATACGGGCAAAGGTCATAGAAGAATTTGATGAACTTGCAAACACTAACACGGAAGAAGAAAAAATTGAAGAATTTGGGGACATTTTATTCAGTCTAGTGAACGCCGGACGCAGAATGGGTATTGATCCAGAACAGTCCCTTCGAAATTCAAACCGTAAATTCGAAAGTCGTTTTCGTGCCATGGAAAAAATCAGTTCCTCCCGGGGATCAGAATTCAAGATTCTGACAATTGAGGAAAAAGATTCCCTATGGGAGGAAGTTAAGAAGGAGCGCTTATATGAACCCTGAGGAAAAACATCTTGCTGAGTTGGTCATTACTAAATACGGACATTTTTTAGAAGATCATGAGATAGCCCACGTTAAGGAGTCTGTAAAGGACATAATTAACAATGCACGTGCCTTAAGAAACGTTGACTTAAGTAACGGTATGGAGCCATTTTCAGTCTTCTCTCCTTTTGCCGAAACTACAGAATGTGACTCAGGAGAAATCCATGATGAGTGAAACTCCCATATTTAAGTCAGTTAGAGAGCTCGGATTCAGAATTAAATCTAGGGACATTTCGCCAGTAGAGGTCACTAAGCATTTTCTCGACAGACTGAGAAAATACGGTCCAGAATATAACTCCGTGGTGACAATAACTGCTGACCTTGCATTAAAACAAGCAAAATCTGCGGAAGATGAAATATTCAAAGGTGAATACAAGGGGCCACTGCATGGAATCCCCTATGGAGCCAAAGACCTGCTAGCGACATCCGGAGGGATACCAACAACCTGGGGCGCGAAGCTGTTCGAAAGTCAAACCTTTAATTACGACGCTACAGTAGTTTCAAAATTGCGAAAGTCTGGCGCTGTTCTTATAGCAAAGTTAGCAATGGTAGAACTCGCGGGAGGTATGGGGTACAGGCAACCCAATGCCTCTATCACAGGTCCTTGTAAAAGCCCCTGGGACAAAAACACATGGGCGGGAGGATCATCAAGTGGGTCCGGATCTGCGGTTGGATGTGGTTTAGTTCCTTTCGCTATTGGATCTGAAACATGGGGATCTATTCTTTCTCCTGCCAATAATTGTGGGATATCCGGATTAAGACCAACCTATGGAAGAGTAAGCAGATACGGGGCAATGGCTCTATCTTGGACTCTAGACAAGCTTGGGCCACTGGCTTTGTCAGCAGATGATTGTGGATTAATACTTGAAGCCATCGCCGGAAAGGATCATAAAGATCCAACTTCATCCAATAGGAAATATGCCTATACCAGAGATGTCAACCGCAAGAATAAGTTAGGCGTTATAAAAGGTGTTTTAGATGATATTGATGAACAGGTTCGATCTAACTTCGTGACATCTATAAAACACCTGGAGAAAAAATTTGAGATCACTGAAATAGATCTTCCAGATATGCCATACCAAGAAGTTACCAGGACAATAATGTTGGCTGAGTCATCAAGTGCATTCGAAGAATTCACTGAAAAGGGACTAGCGAGGAATCTTACCGCTCCAGAAGATAGATACGGTCCCTACGCTCGAACTACAGTTTTGGCAAAGGACTATATAAAAGCCCTAAGAATTCGAGGTGTTATGGCACATCAGGTTGATGGCATCATGTCGAAATTTGATGCATTAATATCTCCCACCCGTAACACCCCAGCATCGCCAATAGAAGATGAATTTAGAGGTTCCATCACAGGAGCTTCACGTGACATCATGGGAGCGGCCGGAAACGCACTCGGTCTACCATCAGTGTCAGTACCCAATGGTTTCACTCCAGACAATCTTCCAACTGGAATTCAATTTATGGGCAGAGCATTCCAGGAAAACAAAATACTGTCTATTGCTGCGGACTTTCAAGACGACTCCGATTGGCACATTCAGCATCCTGCTGAATTATTGCCAAAAAGAGAACCATAAGATTAAAGAATTTTGAAGCCACAAGGTTTTATAATCCTCCTTGTCTAGAAGGAAAAGCATGTTGGGAGTAGCTACAAATGATTTCTATATTCGTTACGATCCGAATCAAAGAAGGGTTTTCTGATCAGTTCACAGAAGCAAGTTTCGGAGATTCTCAAGGCTCTGTGAGAGATGAATCGGGTTGTTTCAGATTTGACATCCTAAAGAATTCTGAAGAAGCCAACCTGTTCCATCTCTACGAAGTGTATGAAGATGAGGCAGCCTTGGATGCCCATAGGAATGCCCCCCACTACAAGAAGTGGAGATCCACTGTAGAGGACTGGTTTGACGGAGAAATAGAACGTGTAATGATGAATACTGTGTTCCCTTCTGATGAGGGTTGGCGACATCAAAAACCTTCCCTACTTGATTGGTAGACCTGACTAGTTATTCAACTCGTTTATTCAGTCACGTTCTAAAGATTGAAGGGGTTTCCTAATGGCAACATATTTCCTCTTACTTAGGCTTAATCAAGACGGTAGAAATTTAATGCATGAGGACCCAGAAGTGATTCTTCATGCGGCGCACTCCAGCGATCTACTCGATGTGCAATGCATGGGACTTTATGCAGTGTTGGGAGATTACGATTTTATTACTGTGCTGGAAGCACCAGATAACGAATCGGCTGCTCGCTTCTCCTTGGAACTCGGGGTTAAAGCTGGAGTAGAAGTACAAACTGTTCCAGCCATCCCTGTATCAAGACTGGATCAACGCATCCAGTGGCCTCCTCTAGGGGAAACAGACCCTAGAGAAAATGAAGGATCAGAACCTCCTGGGGAACCTACTGACGAATTGGAAGCGTGACAGAGTGCCACTTATTCAACTGTCACATGTTTCCAAAATTTACGACACAGGCAGTGTCACTGTAAGAGCTCTCGATGAAGTCACATTATCGATTGAAGAGGGAGAGTTCGTGGTAGTTCTAGGACCATCTGGTTGTGGTAAGACCACGATGTTGAACTTAATTGGAGCGCTTGATACACCATCAGAAGGCAAGGTGACGATTGGAGGCTTTGACCTCTCCACTGGAAACCGTTCAAGTTTGTCACGAATCCGCCGCAGTACAGTGAGTTTCGTATTTCAAAGCTTTAACTTATTTCCCGGACTCACCGCAGAAGAAAATGTTCAGTTTGGGCTCGACGTTTCAGGAAATAAGAGTAAATTCACAGCGGGCCATGTTCTTTCAGATGTCGGCCTTGAAAACAGGTCAACACATTTCCCACACGAGCTTTCAGGAGGAGAACAGCAGAGGGTGGCTATCGCCCGTGCTCTCGCCACCTCCAATCCAATATTACTTGCCGATGAGCCAACAGGTGAGCTGGATTTTGAGACTGGTAAGCAAATACTCAAACTGTTAGTAAATCAAGCCAACATGAATCGTGCTGTTCTTGTTGTAAGTCATAATCGTGAGATAGCTCAAATCGCAGATAGGGTTATACAACTAAGCAGCGGACAAATTGTCTCTGACGGTCCACCTATTAATGGGAAAAAAGACATAGATGAACTCAGATGGTAGCTGGTCATAGCTGTGGGTTATAAGGCTCTATGGGCAAAATGGATCCTTCGAGACTTAAGATCCCGATGGATTCAGGTAGTTTTAATTTCTTTCGTAATAGCAATAGGCACAGGCACTTATTCGGGCCTATCTAGTACGACCTCCTGGCGATTAAAGTCAAATGATGCAAGCTTCTCTGCAACCAACATGCATGACTTTAAAGTGTATTCGCAGTCTGGAAATCTATTCCGGGAAGGAGAAATAGGAGAAATTCTAGCACCGCTCGTTAATAAAGGGGTAATCACAGGAGTAGAGGATAGATTAACTTTACCAACTCAAATTAAAGCCGAGGGAGTTAACGGATCTGTTATAGCGCCGGGTCTTCTCGTTGGAATAGACGAATCAAGAGGTGTCAGCCAAATTGACAAACTTCATTTCACAGGGGGAGATTGGGGGAATTACGACACAGGCTCAACAATCGATTATGCCGTATTAGATTATACCTTCGCAGAGAATAACGGTATTCCCAATTCGTCGATCATTGAATTACCGGGAGGCAAAAAAATTGAGGTCTCTGGCACTGGTTTAACCCCACAGCATTTCATACCTATTAATGATTCTGGGCTGGGCTTCGGAGGCGTATTTGCAATAGTCTATATGCCACTAAATAAAGTTCAATTTTTACAAAATCAAGAAGGAAAAACCAGTGAATCCCTAATAACAATTTCAAATCCTGAGAACAGGGAAAATCTAAAAACAGAACTTACATTAATTCTCCAACAATCTTTTCCAAATTATGGAATAAGTATCGAAGAAAAAAAAGAAGACCGAGTCTACAAGCTCCTGTATGAAGGAGCAGACGCCGACCAAAAATTTTATCACGTGATAGGAATTGCAATCTTATTAGGAGCGGTTTTCGCAGCATTCAATTTAACCGTAAGGGTCGTGCAATCTCAGAGAAGGGAAATAGGAATCGGTATGGCTATGGGAGCCTCGCTTCTGAGTCTTGCAGCAAGACCAATCATTCTGGGTATCAATATATCCATATTTGGCACTATCTTTGGAATACTTGTTGGGAAACTTATAAATGGCACCATGAGAACTGTGCTTATGCAAGAATTACCTCTTCCTATTTGGTTGACCCCTTTTGAACCAAAGTATTTTTTATGGGTAGGAATTGGGGGATTTTTAGCACCGATCATTGCTACCTTGGTTCCGGTTATCTATGGGCTGAATATCCAGCCCATAGATGCCATAAGGACCGGACACTTAGCGCCAATCAGAAAAGGTCTATCTCCACTTCTTTCACGCCTACCATTGCCCGGTAATACATTTTGGCAAATCCCATTCAGAAACTTGCTGAGAACCCCAAGAAGAACTTTCCTAACATTACTGGGTATAGCAGGAGTCATAGGTGTAATGACCAGTGTCTTGGGAATGGTAGATTCATTCTCGCTGACACTTGACAAAGCTACATCTGAATCCTCCATCAAGGGATCTCAGCGTATTGAAGTAATCTTTGACAGGTTCCAGGCTGTGGATTCCCCTATATTTACATACTTGAAAGATAGTGAATCTGTGACAGAAATCCAGCCTGTCATCCAGTTTGCCGGCACAGCCAGTAACATCGAGCATAAGAAATCTGGTGACGAAATCAGCATATTAACAACGGTCATAGATTTTCAAAATACTATGTGGCGACCTACTCTGGTGTCGGGTAAGTATCCGAAAGAACATAACGAAATTTTGATCTCTTCTGCAGCAGCAAAGTCACTGGGAGCGACTTCGGGAGACCAAGTACTGGTAAATCATCCAATAGTCACCGTACAAGGCACTCCCAGTTTTTTAAAAAGCCAATTCACTATTTCAGGTATACATCCTCATCCCTTCAGAGCATATTCATATGTGGCCAGTTCCCAAGCAAAGGAATCTGGTATGGATGGTTTGGCGGGAGGGGTGTGGATCAAAACTGACCAATCCGCAGACTGGGACAAGATACAAACCGACCTCTACACGATTGCAGGTGTTTCATCCGTTCAGGAATCCGGTATTAACGATAGAGCTATGAAGGAGGAATTAAAGGGCCAGATGAACATCCTCAAAATTGTTCAATTTGTTGTATTGTTTCTGGCGCTTCTCATAGCTTTTAATACGGCAAGCATCAACATGGACGACCGTGCCAGAGAACACGCTACTTTTATGGCTTTTGGACTACCGGTAAGCAAAATTATGTTGATGTCCATCATCGAAAGCGCTACGCTCGGACTTTTGGCCAGTATTGCAGGTTTGGGAATAGGATTTTTACTCTTAGACTATTTCATCAATACTGTTTTTGCTTCCGCTCTCCCCGAGATAGGTATGTATTTATCCGTATCAACTACTACCTATGTAAACACTATTGTTTTAGGTGTCTTTGCGGTTGGAATTGCACCAGTTTTCGCTATCCGCAAGCTTACTAGAACCAACATACCATCCACATTAAGAGTCCTGGAATAATCAATCTTGTAAGTAAGTCAGACTAGGTGATCTCAATCGGCTGTTTCGTCCATAGCAACTATAGGAATAGATACGGAAACCATTGTCCACCCGTGAAGACGCCCTCTTGCTCTACCCAAGGTTCCGCAGTTGTCCAGCGGAACCTTAGGCTAAAGAAATTTCGCTAATTGTCATTTTCCCTATTTACCTTGTATTTTCTTTATCTTCTTATCAGCCTCAGCCTGGGTCAGCCGGCCATCCTTCACCGCCGCTTGGATCTTGGCAGTTACATCCTCAATGCTAAGTCGATGTTTACCTCGCTTAAACCCAAAGCCGTCTTTAATCCTGTTTTCAATAATGGAAATCTTCTTATCAGCCTCAGCCTGGGTCAGCCGGCCATCCTTCACCGCCGCTTGGA